>JANYII010000047.1 GCA_025358705.1 Betaproteobacteria bacterium
GTCTTACCAGACGTCCATCCAGCATGGGTGCCGCAGCATTCCCTTTAACTACGTGCACGATCGATACGACAACGGCTGCTTCACCGGGCCATTTAAGTCGCCGGGTAGCGCGAGCAATGGCACCGCCATCTGCGATGATGCGCGTCAAACCGGAAGCACGCGTATCGCCCTGGCCAATGGTATTGGTTGCAATCAGTCCGAAACCGCCCAGTTGCCGCAACAGGGCGAAGGCCCGGCGAAAGAAATGAGCGACCAGATCGGCATTGCCATGCGCGCCCTCGTGCAGAGTTTGCAACCAGGGCAGATAGTTTCGCGGATTGCCAGCAATGATGCTGTTCTTGCCAGCGAACGGCGGATTACCCACGATGGCGTCGAACCCCGGGTTGTTGCGGACGAACACCTCTGGGAACTCGATCTGCCAGTGGAACGGCTTGAGCGGGTGATCGCCGGTGCGAAGACTGGCCGCCTGTGCTTCGAGCAGTGGCCACAGCTCGTCAGGCGAGCCGTTCGCCCAACTTTCGATCTTCTGTCGCGCTGCTTCTCGCGTTCTCGGTTTATTGCCCGAGAAGAATGCCGCGATCAATGCGGTGCCGATCAGGCGCGCGCCTTGAAGCTGTGACTCCACCTGCTGGTACCGCGCCTCCTGATTCGCGCGTGGTTCGTTATCCGCAGCCTCGCGAATCTCGCTGCGACCCTGGATCGCCAAGGCAACCTTTTCGCGAACCAGGCCACTGAACAGCGGCAGACCAGCGCCCAGATCCCAGTGAAGGGACTGGATCTGCCCGTCAGTCAGCCCCACCAGGCTGTCGCCGCACTTTAGCGCATGATCGAGGAATGTGAACTCGTGATCCCGGGCCAGCGTTGCCAACCAGAGCGACAGGCGGGCGAGGTCGACGGCGCGTGGGTTCCTGTCCACGCCGTACAGACAGCGCTGCGCAACCAGGCGACGTGCATGTAGCTCTTCGTCCTCATCTGCTGGAATCACGGGGCGCTGGTTCGGCCATCGAGCCCACGTCTGGACCAGCCGCTCACCAAGTACACGACAGGCCTCGACCAAGAAGGCGCCGGAACCCATGGCCGGATCGCAGACTTTGAGATCAAGAATCTGCGCGGCAGTGGCATCCCCACCGAGAGAATCGAGGGCTGGTTCCAGCGCGAACCTTACGATGGGAGCCGTGAGGCTACGCGGGGTGTAGTGGCTGCCACTGCGGCGGCGCTCACCGGTTGGCTGCAGAATTGGCGTGCCCGAGCGCGACATCTGGCGCAGAGGCGATGCCCGCTCGTCGGCAATGGCTTCAAGTGCCGCGGCGAGCTCGTCTGCCGATCGCGCCCCTTCGACGGCCCTCGTCGCATTCGCAGACAATTGGCTGCGCCCCGCGGCTTCCTTGAGATGCTTGATGCGCTCCTTGTCAGAGGCCGCTGCCAGCTCGTCGAGGTCGACGAACACCGGCGTTCGGTTGTGCTTGCCGGCCTTAATCCCCAGCACGGGCCCCCTGGCGACCTCTACGGTGAAGCCCATGACGGCTTCGTACACGGAGCCGATCTGCTCCACATCCAGCGTGCGATAGGACAGGCGCTCGCGCTCGCCGCCACGCACCCGCAGGGTCATCAAACCCTCGAGGATGCGCAGCAGACAGCCATCAGAAACTCGCAGGATGCGCGGCGGGTCAGTCCGCGACCTGCGCCCCTCCAGGAACAGGAACTCATCCGGATCAAACAGCTTGCCGCCACGCGCCTGAATGAAGTGGCTGCGATGGCCGGAGTGGATCAGCCTGAAGAGCGCCAGCAAGCGTCCGTAGCCACCATAGCGCTCGTCCATGGTGTCGGGGTTCAACGCGCTGTCCTTCACGAGCCTGGCGTACAGGCCACGCACCGAATAGCTGTTCTCATAGATCTCGCGCGCACGAGCGGATGCAAGCGAGGGCAGCAGATCGCGATCTTCCGCGTACAGGACGAACACCAGCCGCATCAGGACAGCGAGCAATCCTTCGTACAGAGGCTCCGGCTGCGACGCCGCAAGCCCGCGCAGCAGTTCCGGCTCTGCACGATCCAGACCGCGCAGCAGCTCATGCAACGCACCCAGAACCTGATCAGCCAGCGCTGACGACACGGATGCCTGTGCATCGCGGCTCTTTCGCAAAATCGCAGGCAGCCTTCGTTCTTCAGCGTCGGAGAACAGCCGCGAGCGGTTGAGCAGCAGTTTCAATCCGCCCAGCATTGCCCGACCGGCAACCGTGCCCAGTGCGCGCAAGGGGAAGCTCAGGTACCCGGACGACTCACCGCGCGGCGCATTGATCAGGCGCAGTGTGTGGTCGGTCAACTGCACTCCAGCGAAAACGCCGGTGTCACGCAACAGCCGCTCAAAGCGCTGCTGCGGACTGGCCTCCCATCCGTCCAGCGCATTGCGAGCATCCGGGTCAACGCCGGCGGGCTCGATCCGAACGAGCAGCTGCCATTTGGAAGTCGCGCTCCCCAACTCGGCGACGGCCCAAGTGGGAGCAAGCACCGTACCGTGCTCCGGCAGTGACACCAGCAATTCCGGAGCTGCCGCGGGACCCTGAGGCGATCCGGCTACGTACCGCGGCTCCCACTCCAGCACCCCCTCAAAGAATGCCCACGGATCGGGCAA
>JANYII010000082.1 GCA_025358705.1 Betaproteobacteria bacterium
GGTCGGCCGCCTGCGCTCGCTGCCCGGCTACGAGCACGTGCCGATGGTCATGATCACCGGCAAGGACGACAAAAAGGTCCGCTATGCCGCGCTCGACGCGGGCATCACGGATTTCCTCACCAAGCCGGTGGACGCGCGCGAGTGCCTGGCGCGCTGCCGCAACCTGCTCACGTTGCGCCGCCAGCAGCTGGCGCTGGAGGACAAGCGCCGCCTGCTTGAGGGCATGGTCGACGAGGCGACGCGTGAGATCCGCGAGCGCGAGAAGGAAACGCTGCTGCGCCTGGCGCGCGCCGGCGAGTTCCGCGACGAGGAGACGGGTTTCCACCTGATCCGCATGGCGCGCTATTCGCGCCTGATCGCGAACGCGATCGGCCTGGAGCGCGATGAGGCCGAGACCATCGAGCTCGCGGCGCCGCTGCACGACATCGGCAAGATCGGCATCCCGGACGGCATCCTGCTCAAGCCCGCGCGCCTCGACGAGGCGGAGTGGGGCACGATGCAGCGCCATCCCGCCATCGGCCACGAGATCCTCAAGGGCAGCGCCTCCAAGTACGTGCGCATGGGCGCGCTGATCGCGCTCGGCCACCACGAGCGCTACGACGGCAAGGGCTATCCGCGGGGCATGGACGGGGACCACATCCCGCTGTGCGCGCGCATCGTCGCGGTTGCCGATGTCTATGACGCATTGACTTCGGCGCGGCCGTACAAGATGGCGTGGAAGCCCGCCGACGCGTTCGACTACATCCGCGCGCAGCGCGGCAAGCATTTCGACCCGGGCCTGGCGGACGCGTTCCTCGGCATCGGCGACAAGGTGATGGAGGTGCAGCGCGACCTCCAGGATCCCGCCCTGGACAGCGGCGAACCGGCGTGACAGCGTTGCACAGGCTTGTCGCCCTGACGCGCGCGCGGCTCGCCGCCCGCCCCGACACCGAGCACGAGCAGGCGATCGTGCGCCTGGCGATTGCCGCGCTGCTCGGTGCCTACCTGCTGCCCGCCGGGCTGAATGTTCCGGAGTGGAGTGCGCTTGAACCCTACTACGCCGTCTTCATCTGCTACATGGCGCTGGCGTTCTTGGTCCTCGTCTGGAATATCGCGTCGGACAGCGTGTCGCATGCGCGGCGCTGCATCGCATTGGTCGCGGATGTTGCGACGGTCACCTGGTCGATGTGGTACTTCGACGACAGGGCGCTGCCGCTCGTGCTGGTTTACATCTGGGTGACGCTGGCGAACGGCTTTCGATTCGGGCCGGCATACCTGTTGCTTTCGCTCGGCGTCAGCCTGGCAGGCTTTCTCACGGTGCTCGGCACGAGCACCTACTGGCAAGGGCACCTGACGGCCGGGCTTGGCCTGGTGCTTGGGCACGTCGCGCTCAGCCTGTATGTCCTGTCCCTGGTGACGCGTATGTTCGATGCCCTGGCGCGCGCGGAGGCCGCGAACCAGGCCAAGCGCCGCTTCGTCTCGGTGGTGAGCCACGAATTGCGCACGCCGCTGAACGCGATCATCGGCATGTCCGACCTGCTGCGCGACACGCAGCTTTCGCGCGAGCAGGCCGACATGCTGCAGACGCTGCGCAGTTCCTCGCGCGTGATGCTCGGCCTGGTCGAGGAGGTTCTCGATTTCTCCAAGATCGAGGCGGGCAAGCTGGTGCTCGAGCGCACGGACTTCGACCTGCACGCGCTTGTAAACAGCACCTGCAAGATTCTCTCGACGCAGGCGGCGGCCAAAGGCGTGGAATTCGTGGTTTCGATCATGCCGGAGGTGCCGCCGGACGTGCGCGGCGACGCCCACCACCTCAGGCAGGTGCTGATCAACCTCGCCGGCAATGCGGTGAAGTTCACCGAGCACGGCAGCGTCACCGTGCACGTCAGCAATCAGGGCGAAAGCGGGACGGGCGTGCGCTTGAAATTTTCGGTGCGCGACACCGGAATCGGCATTCCGCGCGAGGCCCAGGACAGGATTTTCGAGAGCTTCACCCAGGCCGACCAGACCACAACGCGCCGGTTCGGTGGTACCGGGCTGGGGACGACGATCGCGAAACAGCTGGTGGAGTTGATGGGCGGCAGAATCGGCCTGGAGAGTGCGGTCGGGCTGGGCAGCACGTTCTGGTTCGAGATCGAGGCGCAGAAGCAGCCCGAGCGTTCCAGCGCGGTTGCAGGCGAGTTTGCCGGCGCGCGCGTGCTCCTGGTCGGTTTTCCGGCGGCGCAGCGAGAGGCGCTTGAGCAATCGCTTGCGGGTTGGGGCGCTATGCCAGTTGCCGTTGCCAGCGTGGACGAGGGCGTGAACCGGCTGGTCGCGGAGATCAGCCTCGCGCGTCCCTACCATAGCGCGCTGCTCTACCTGGAGGGCAAGGACCTGCAGCTCGCGCAGCGCTTTCGCCGTGCCGCGCCGGATCCCGCGCCGCCGGTCGTGCTCGCGACGCTCGGCACGGCAAACATACCGCGCCAGGCGGCGTTGTCGGCCGGTTTCGGCGCGGTGCTCGAGATGCCGTTCGAGAAGCGGCAGCTGTTCAATGTGCTGCATTCCGTCAGCGCCGGCGAGGAAGCGCACCAAGGAGTGGTCCGGCTCCAGGACTACGCGCGGCGTGGCGGAGTTTCCAGGCGGCTGCACGTGCTGGTCGCGGACGACAACTCGACCAACCGGGAAGTGCTCAGCCGCATCCTGGAGCGCGGCGGGCACACGGCGGTGCTGGTCCAGGACGGCGAGCGCGCGCTGGATGCGCTCGAGTCGACCCGGTTCGATATTGCATTGATCGACCGCAACATGCCGCGCCTGAGCGGGCTCGAAACAGTGCGTGCCATCCGCCTCACCGCCGGCGCCCGCCCGCGCCTGCCGATTGTGGTGCTTTCGGCCGATGCCACGCCGGAAGCAAGACTTGAATGCCTCGAAGCCGGAGCTGATGCTTTCCTTGCCAAGCCCGTCGAGGCAGCCAGGTTGCTGGAGGAACTGCAAACCCATTGCGAGATCAAATCCGGGGAAGCGCCCGCACCGGTCCGCGTGCAGGCGCGCGCCGACCGGCAGGGCCCCTTGCCGGTCGTCAATCACGACACACTGGCCGACCTGGAAGAGCTGGGCTCGTCGCCTTCGTTCATGGACAAGCTGATCAGCGTCTTCGTCGCCGACAATGGCACGCTGATGGCGAAGATCGAGTCGGCCCTAGCGGCGCGCGACGTGGGCAAGTTCCAAAGCTACCTGCACGCGATGAAAGGCTCGGCGGCAAGCATGGGCGCGGAGCGCCTCACCGGATGCTGCAGGGACATGGGCAGGCTGACGGAGGCGGAGACAAAGCTGCAGATACCCGCGCTGCTCATCACGCTGCGCGATGAACTCGCCGCGACCAGGGAATCGCTCGAACGCTACCTCCGGGAACGAAAGAAATCGACGGGTTGAACGCGGCCAGCGACGGTAGAATCGCAGCCTTCATCCCGGAAGGAAAGCATGTCGTTCTTCATCACGCTTGTCGAAAGTTCTGACGCGAGCCGGCGGTCCATCGAAACCCTGCCCAGGGTGCAGTCGATGATGCACAAGGGGCTCACGCTTGCCGAATATCGCGCGTTCCTGCGCGACCTCTACCACATCGTCTGGCATTTCTGCCCGATCATGGCCGCTGCCGCGGCGCGCTGCGACGAGAGCCTGAAGAATATCCGCTACGAGCTTTACGAGAGGATCGCGGAGGAGAAAGGGCACGAGGGTTGGGTTCTCGAGGACCTCGGGTCCGTGGGGGGCGATGTGCCGGGCGCGCATGGCGCGACGCCGAGCGCGCCGGTGCAGGCGATGATCGGATTCAATTACTACGCTGCCGAGCGGGTGCACCCCTGCTCGGTGCTGGGCATGCTCTACGTGCTGGAGGTCGTCGCCTCAGTCTACGGCGGCAAGGCAGCCGATTCCATCGCGCGCGCGATCGGACGCGAAGCCAGTGCGGGGGGGTTCCGTTTCCTGTCCTCTCACGCGACCATGGATGCGGACCACATGGCGAAACTCAACGTGCTTCTCAAGACGATCGGCGATCCCGCCGCGCAGGCCGCGATCATCGAATCGACACGCGTCAACTTCCACCAGTTCGGTCAGCTCTTTTCCGAAGGCGGCTTCGTCTCGCACCTGGCGCGTTGAACAGCGGGCTTCAGCCCGCCGCCATCGCCACGCCGGCTTCAGGCACCAGCACCGGGGCCGTCCGGGTCGCCGCAGCGTCCATGCGCTCCATCTGCGCCCGCACCACGCGGCTCATCATGCGCATGTCGCGGTCTTCGAGGCGCAGCGCGCAATCCACCCAGACATCGGCGACGGCATCCAGGGACTCCCGCGAGATCGGGTTCACGAGTTCGCGCACCTTGAGGACGGCCTGCATGCCGCTGCGCCGGCGCGCGTTCTTCGCGATCCACGCCTGCACCGCCGC
>JANYII010000089.1 GCA_025358705.1 Betaproteobacteria bacterium
CTCGCTGTCGCTGCCGCCGACGCCCGGCCAGTCGATCGTGCGCCGGCCGAACAACGGCAACCTGTTCACCCTGGGCAGCGTGTTCGAGGACAAAGGCTACGGCGCGATCTTCGCCTACGGCGGCTACGGCTATTTCGACAACATGAACGCCTACTTCGAGGCGAACAGCTATCGCAGCGTCGACCGGCGCAGCATCCCTCCCGCGCGCATCGAATTCGAGAATGTGTGGGGCGTCGCCGACGAGCACCTGTACGACCATGCCCTGGACGAGATCGAGCGAGAGAAGGCGGCGCACGGAGGGCGACCAGTGTTCGTCCACGTGATGACCACCAGCAATCACCGCCCGTACACCTACCCGGCAGGGCGCATCGACATTCCCTCCGGCAAGGGACGCGAAGGCGCAGTGAAGTACACCGACTACGCCGTCGGATACCTCCTCGCGCAGGCGCGCAAGCGGCCGTGGTTCAAGGACACGCTGTTCGTGATCACGGCGGATCACGGCGCCAGCGCGCGCGGCACGGCGCAGATTCCCGTGGACAAGTACCTGATCCCGCTGTTCGTCTACGCACCGGCGCACGTTGCGCCGCGCCGTATCGACCGACTGATGTCGCAGATCGACATTCCGCCGACCCTGCTTGGCCTGCTCGATTTCCGCTACTACACTAAGTTCCTGGGCCGCGACGTGCTGCGCTCGGCGCCGGAAACCGACCGCGCGTTCATCGGCAATTTCCAGACCCTGGCGTTCATGAAGGATGACCGGATCTCGGTGCTGCAGCCCAAGCGCAAGACCGACGTCTACCGCCTGGAGCAGGGCCGCACCTACGTCCCGCTGCCCGCCGATCCGGCGCTCACGCGCGAAGCGATCGCGTTCTACCAGGTCGCCTCGCACCTGTTCCGCAACGGATTGCTGCTGGACGAGGAACAGATCGCGCCCAACGTCAGGAAGGCCCGGCCATAAGCAGGACCCTGCTCTGCGCCATCGTGCTGGCCTGGACCGGCGCGGCGTGGGCGCAGGCGCCAACCCCGGCCGGCCTGTGGACGACGTTCAGCGACAGTACCGGCAAACCGGAGGCACTGGTCCGCATCGAGGAGCGCGACGGCGAATTTGTCGGCACCGTCGTCAAGGTGTTGTCCACAACGGCGCCGAACCCGGTTTGCGACCTGTGCGAGGGTGAACTCAGGAACCGGCCGGTCGTCGGCATGACGATCCTGCGCGGCCTGCGCAGCCTCGGGGGCGAATACGGCGGCGGCACCATCCTCGACCCGGATGAGGGGCGCACCTACCGGTGCAGCGCCAGGCTGCTGGATGGCGGACGCACTCTCGAGGTGCGCGGTTATGTCGGCATCTCCCTGTTCGGGCGCACGCAAACCTGGGCTCGCGCGGATTGACCGGCCGCCAGGGAGGATTTGTGCATTGCAAGGTCTCCGAAAGGTTTGCGACAGCGTCGAGATAGGTCGCGCCAACACAATTGCAATCCTCGGCAAACGGGTACCATCCCGTGCCCCCCCGACCCGGCAGAAACGATGAACAGAATTCCCGCTGAATTGACCGCCGCCGAGATACGCGAGGAAGAACTCTCGCTCCTCGAAAGGGAGAGCCGCTTCTGTTCGCACGGCGACACGGTGCATTACGCGGAACATCCGAAATTCTTCGAGCGCTGCGAGGGCAGCTACCTCTACGACCTGCACGGGGCGGAATATCTCGACCTGCAGATGTGGTACTCCGCGGTAAACCTCGGCTACGCCAACCCGGCGGTGAACGACGCGTTGCGCGCGCAGATGGAGAAATTGCCGCAGCTCGCCTGCCAGTACCTGCACCGCGAGAAAATCGAGCTCTCGGAGATGATCTGCGACAGCGTCGAGCGCGGCTTCGGCATGAAGGGCCGCGTGCACTTCAACGTCGGCGGCGCGCAGGCGATCGAGGACGCGCTCAAGCTCGTGCGCAAGCACACCGGCCGGCAGCGCATGCTTGCGTTCCAGGGCGGCTACCACGGCCGCACGCTCGGCGCCTCCGCGATCACCTCGTCCTACCGCTATCGCGAGGCCTTCGGCGAATTTGCGGATCGCGCCGAGTTCATCCCCTACCCCTACACCTTCCGCTCGCCTTTCCGCGGCGATGCGCAAAAAACCGAGGATCACTGCGTCGCCGAGTTCGAGCGCCTGTTCGAGCATGAATACACCGGGGCGTGGAACCCGAAAACAGGGCGCTCGGAGTTCGGCGCCCTGTTCGCCGAAGCGGTGCAGGGAACGGGCGGCTACGTGATCCCGCCGAAGAACTACTTCAAGCGGATGGCCGCGATCTGCAAGGAGCGCGGCATCCTGCTGGTCGACGACGAAATCCAGATGGGCATCTACCGCACCGGAAAAATGTGGGCGATGGAGCATTTCGATGTCCAGCCCGACATCATCGTCTTCGGCAAGGCGCTCACCAATGGCATGAATCCGATTTCCGGCATCTGGGCGCGCGAAGAACTCATCAACCCCGGCGTCTTCGGGCCAGGCTCGACGCATTCGACCTTTTCCTCCAATACGCTCGGCACCGCGGCGGGACTGGCGGTAATGAAGATCCTCGCGGCAGGCGATTACGCGACCGAGGTCAGGCGTAAGGGGGCGTACTTCCTCCATAAACTCGGGCACCTGAAGGCGAAGCACGTCGAAATCGGCGACGTGGACGGGCTCGGCCTCGCGCTGCGCATGGAGATGTGCGAGGCGGACGGGTTCACGCCGAGCCGCCGGCTGGCGGACCGGATGTTCCAGATTGGCCTCGATGGCGGCCTGTCGGTCGATGGGCGCAGCATGGGGCTGGTCCTCGACATCGGCGGGTATTACAAGAACGTCATCACCCTCGCGCCGTCGCTGGAGATCACGACGGCGGAGATCGATCTCGCGGCGCTCGCCCTGGACGAAGTCCTGGCCCTGGCAAAGGCGCCGGCCTGATGGCGCTGGAGTGGGCCTGGGTCAGGCGCCAGAGCCCCGTCGCGCTTGCCGATCGCGGAATTTTTCTCCCCGCCGGCGGCGGCTGCACGGTGCTGCTGCTGCACGGCCTGACCGGATCGCCCACGGAACTCGGCTACCTCGCCTATAGCCTGCGGCACCGCGGCGGGCACGCGGTACGCGTGCCGCGCCTGGTGAACCACGGCCAGCCGCTCGGCGTGCTCGCGCGCACCAAGTGGCAGGAGCTGTACGGTTCGGCGAAGGAAGCCTTCCTCGAGGCCCGCAGCGTCGCGCGCGAGGAGAAATCGCCGCTGGTTGTCGGCGGGCTATCGCTGGGCGCGGTGCTTTCGCTGATGCTGGCCGCGGAGTTCCCCGAGGACGTGGGCGGCGTGGCCTGCCTTTCGCCGACCCTGTTCTACGACGGCTGGAACGTGCCCTGGACGCACAAGCTGATTCCGCTCGTCAACTACACACCGCTGAAGTTCTTCAGCTTCTTCCGCGAAAGCGAGCCTTTCGGGCTGAGGGACACGGAGCTGCGCAGGAAAATCGCGGAGCAGTACGGGAAAATGTCGCTGCGCGACAGCGGCGATGCCGCGGCGCTCGGCTACGCGCATTTCCCGGTGCAGCTGTTCTGCGAGATGCGGCCGCTGATCGCGCGCTGCAAGCAGATGCTGCCCGCGGTGACCAGCCCCGTCCTGCTCGTCCAGGCCGCGAACGACGACATGACCGGGCCGAGGAATTCGGAATTCATCCGCGATCGGGTCGGCTCGGCGCGCAGCGAGCTGGTCCTGCTGGAGCGGTCGTATCACGTGGTATCGGCCGACCTGGAGCGGGAGACGGTCGCCGGCCACCTGCAGCGGTTCTGCAACTCGCTTGCCGCGGGGCAGGTCCATGCTTAGCTCGCCGCTCAAGCCGGTCCTGTTCTTCGATTTCGACAACACGCTCACGGAAGGCGACATCCTCGACGAGGTGATCGAGCGGTTCTCGCCGGACGAGCGGTGGCGGGACTGGGAACACGCCTGGGCCGAAGGCAGGCTGGCGGCGCGCGACTGCCTGCGGCTGCAGATGGAAAATTTGCGGGTCACCCGCGAAACCCTGTTCGCCTACCTGGGCCGGGTGCGCATCGATCCGGTGTTCGCGGAAATCGTCGATTGGTCCAAGGCCCGCGGCGTGGACGTGAACATCGTGAGCGACAGCTTCCTGCCGATGATCCACCACATCCTCATGGCCAACGGCATCGACGTCGTCCCGGTGTACGCGAATGATGTCGGCTTCTCGGACGACCGCCTCATCCCCGCGTTCCCGTTTTACGACGCGAACTGCACGCGGTCCGCGAATGCCAAGGCGCGCCACCTCGCCCCGTACGGCAATCACCGGATCATCTTCGCGGGCGACGGCCACTCCGACCTGGATGCGGCGCTGGCGGCGCACGTCGTGTTCGCCAAGAGCACGCTCGCGAAGGAATTGGGCGCGCGCGCGGTCACGTTCCACCCGTTCGAAACGCTCGAGCCCGTGCTCGAATTTCTCGAGACACAATTTTCGCGAAACCGATCCGGGAGCCTGCGGCTCGTCTGAGCCGGCTAGTCGCCGCCCGTGGCAGCGCGCGCCCGCTTGTGGCTATCCAGGCGGGCCAGCAGCACGTACAGCACCGGCATTACGTATAGCACCAGCAGCGTCGCCGACACTAGGCCGCCGATCACCACCACCGCAAGCGGCTTCTGCGTCTCTGCGCCGATACCGGTGGAAAGCGCCATCGGCAGCAG
>JANYII010000091.1 GCA_025358705.1 Betaproteobacteria bacterium
CGACGATCTCGAGCGCCTGCTCGCCGGTGTCGGGCTGGCTGATCAAGAGCTCTTGCAGGTTGACGCCGAGCTTCTGGGCGTAGCCGATGTCGAGCGCGTTCTCCGCGTCGATGAAGGCGGCGGTGCCGCCGACTTTCTGCATCTCGGCGATGACCTGGAGGGTAAGCGTCGTCTTGCCCGAGGATTCCGGCCCGTAGATCTCGACCACCCGGCCGCGCGGCAGGCCGCCGACGCCGAGCGCGATGTCCAGCCCCAGCGATCCGGTGGAGACGACGTCGATGTCCTTGATGGCGGCGTCGTCCATCTTCATGATGGAGCCCTTGCCGTACTGCTTCTCGATCTGCGCCAGCGCCGCTTCGAGCGCCTTTTGCTTGTTGTTGTCTTCCATGCCTGTACCTCTTTTATGGCTGTCGACATCTGCGGCGGGATCAGTTGGCAACCGACCCGGGTCGACACCGGATACTGTATAAATGCACATGTATTGTGGTCGGTTGACAGGCCCCTGTCAAACCGCCTGCGGTAAAATCCAAAAAACTTCTTTGGAGACAAGACGATGGCGAAAGTTTCGTTCCTCGGCCTCGGAGTCATGGGCTACCCGATGGCGGGGCACCTGCTGAAGAAGGGTGGCCATGAAGTGACCGTCTACAACCGCAGCGCGGCCAAGGCGGCGCAGTGGGTCAAGGAGTACGGCGGCAAGTCCGCGCCCACCCCGAAAGAGGCCGCACAGGGCAAGGATTTCGTCCTCATGTGCGTCGGCAATGACGACGACGTGCGCTCGGTCGTCTATGGCGACAACGGCGTGCTCGCCGGCATCCAGAAGGGCGCGATCCTGGTCGACCACACGACGGCTTCGGCCACAGTCGCGCGCGAGGTACATCAGAAGGCCAAGGAGAAGGGCGTCGGCTTCGTCGATGCGCCGGTGTCGGGCGGCCAGGCCGGCGCGGTCAACGGGCAGCTCGGCATCATGTGCGGCGGCGAGCAGGCGACCTTCGACAAGGTGAAGCCGGTACTCGACGTGTACGCAAAGATGTGCGCCCTGATCGGCTCACCCGGCGCCGGCCAGCTCACCAAGATGGTGAACCAGCTCTGCATTGTCGGCATCGCGCAGTCGCTCGCCGAGGCCATCGCGTTCGCCAAGCGCAACGACCTGGACCTCGAGAAAGTCATCGGCGTGATCTCGAAGGGCGCGGCGCAATCCTGGCAGATGGACAACCGCTGGAAGCCGATGAGCGAGCTCAAGACCGAGGGATTCGGCTTCGCCACCGAGTGGATGCGCAAGGACATGGGCATCTGCTTCGCGCAGGCGAAGGCGAGCAACGCCAGCCTGCCGGTGGCCGCGCTGGTCGACCAGTTCTATTCCCGCCTCGAGGCGCGCGGCGGCAAGCGCTGGGACAGCACCGCCTCGCTCATCCAGCTGCTGCTGAAGGACTAGCCCGGCGCCCGGGCGAGGCGCACCGGGATGCGCCTCGAGCCGAACGGCTTGCCGAACTTCTGGTAGCGGCCGGCGAGCTTCGCGCCGCAGTGCGCGCAGGCGCCGTCGTCGCCAACGCGGTAGGCGCGGATTTCGTACCAGTCGCGCACGATCACGGCGTTCTCGCACGAGGGACAGAGCGTGGAGCCGCCCTCCTCGTCGTGCACGTTCCCGGTATAGACATAGCGCAGCCCCGCGAGGCGGGCGATCTCGCGGGCACGCGTCAATGTCGCGGGCGGCGTAGCTTTGATATCCGTCATCTTCCAGTCCGGATGGAAGGCCGTGAAGTGCAGCGGGACATCCGGCCCGAGGTGCTGCATGATCCATTTGCATTCGGCGCGCAATTCCTCGTCCGAATCGTTCTTGCCCGGAATCAGCAGCGTGGTGATCTCGGTCCAGACCCGCGTTTCGTTCACCAGGTACTCGAGGGTCTCGAGCACCGGCGCGAGGTGTGCCCCGGTCACCTTGAAGTAGAAATCCTCGGTAAAGGCCTTGAGGTCCACGTTCGCCGCGTCCATTTTTTCGTAGAACGCGCGCCGCGGCGTGTCATGCATGTAACCGGCAGTGACCGCGACCGCCTGCACGCCGCGCGCATGGCAGGCATCCGCGATGTCCATCGCGTACTCGGCGAAGATCACCGGGTCGTTGTAGGTGAAGGCGACCGATTTGCAGCCGAGCTTCACCGCAGCCGCGGCGATCATCTCCGGCGTCGCCTCGTCCATCAGCCGGTCCATTTCCCTCGACTTGGAAATGTCCCAGTTCTGGCAGAATTTGCAGGCGAGGTTGCAGCCTGCGGTGCCGAAGGAAAGGACGCTGGTACCAGGATAAAACTGGTTCAGCGGCTTCTTCTCGATGGGATCGACGCAGAAGCCCGAGGACCGGCCGTAGGTGGTGAGCACCATGCGCCCGTTTTCCATCTTGCGCACGAAGCACATGCCGCGCTGGCCTTCGTGCAACTTGCAATCGCGCGGGCACAAGTCGCACTGCAGGCGGCCGTCCGGAAGACTGTGCCACCAGCGCGTATCAGCCTGGCCCATTCAGGCGAACTTCGCCACCCGAAAGCGCGAGACCTTGCAACGCGCGAGGCGCGTATCCGCAGGCAATCCCGCCTTCTTGACCAGTTCTCCCAGGAACTGGCGCCGGTCGGGCAGCGTTTCCCAGACCTGCGGCAGGAAGGTCGCGCGCTTGCCGTCGCATTCCAGGATCAGGCCGTCCTCGCCGGCGCGGATCTGCGAGAGCAGCTCGGCTTCGTCGCCAAACGCCATCGGCTTGGGCGCCGAGAGCAGCGAGACTTCGACGCGGCAGCGCGGCCATTCCTCGCGCTTCAACTTCGGGAAGCGCGGATCCTGGAACGCCGCCGCGCGCGCGTTTGAAACTACGTCCTCGCCAAGCGGCCGGGTGGCCGCGAGGCTGCCGATGCAGCCGCGCAGCGCCCCGTCCATGGTCAGGGTGACGAAGGTCGCCGCGTGCTGCAGGAGCCAGGGAAGATGGTTGCGCTTCGTCGGCACCGAGTTCAGGCCCAGACCGTTCAGGATGGAGCCCCTGGCGATCTCCAGCAGCGTGCTGCCGGCCCGCTCGACGGAAACCGCGTCGCCCTCATAGAGCGCAAAGGAGGAATAGCCGACGACGCGAGCCTTCGAGCCCGCGGTATCGCCGGAGTTGCAGGCGGCCAGCCGCCTGATCGAAAGTCCCTTGCCGCGGGCCACCGCGAGCAGGCCATTCAATCCCGTCGCGCCGCAGGCTTCCTCGTAGTTCAGGTCGGCCGCAAAAGCCTCGATGCGTCCGAGTGTCGCGCCGTCGATGCGCTTCGCGTCTTCGTAGGCGTGATAGTGCGACAGGTCGGTACTGATCACGAACAACGTCTCCGGCCCGCCCCAGAGGCGCTCGATCACTTCCACGACTTCTTCAGTAAGAGCCGAGCCCGCGGCGATGGGAACGAGGGAAAAATCGCCCAGCACCTTTTGCAGGAATGGCAATTGCACTTCCAGGGAATGCTCCTGCGCATGCGCCGCCGCGCTGCGCACCACCTGCTTCAGGTCCGCAAGCGCGGCAATGCCCTCCGCGTCCAGCCTGATGCGGCCGAGCGGCGTCTCGAAGGCCTCGCATTCCGGCAGCGCCAGGCCCCGGCCCCCGACAAAATGCGAAGGCCCGATCAGGACCACGCGCTTGACGATGCCGCGAGCAGGAGCGAGCTCGTCGTAGGCACGCGCGGCAACCGGCCCGGAATAGGCATATCCAGCGTGCGGCACGATCAGCGCCTTGGGAAAGGCGAGCTTCGGCTCGAGGTTCTCGACACTGTCCAGCAACTCGCCGATCTCCATGGCGAGTTGCGGCGCGTTGCCCGGATAAAACGTGCCGGCAACCGCGGCCGGACGAACTTGTTGACGCGTGTTCAAAGCCATTTCAAAACCCCTCGCAGGGCATGAATCACCGATCGCCGTCGCACGCTCGCGCGTCCGCCCTTGAAGCGCTTCGTTTCACTGCGGATCCTACGCCCTTGCGCCCAGCCGAAACACACCGTGCCGACCGGCTTGCCGGGCAAACCGCCGCCCGGGCCGGCGATGCCCGTGATCGACAGGGCGATCGTGCCGCGCGACCGTATCAGGGCGCCACGCGCCATTGCGCGCGCGGTCTGCTCGCTTACCGCGCCGTGCCGCGCCAGTGTCGTCGCACGCACGCCCAACGCTTGGCGCTTGGCCGCGTTCGAGTAGGTGACGTAGCCGCGCTCGAACCAATCGGACGAGCCCGCCACCGACGTCACCGCCTGCGCCACCCAGCCGCCGGTGCAGGACTCGGCGGTAACGAGGGATTGGGCTCTTTTTTTCAGCGCCTTTCCCGTTCTCCGGGAAAGAGAAGAAAGATTCATAGAAAAACCCGTTTCGCGATCGCTAGTACCAGCAACGTATACCCGGCCGCGAGCAGGTCGTCGAACATCACGCCAAAGCCGCCCTTGAAGCGCATTTCCAGTTGCCGGATCGGCGGCGGCTTCACCACGTCGAAGGCGCGGAACAGGAAGAAAGCCGCCGCCTGCCACCAGGGATCCTGCGGCACGATGGCGAGGATCAGCAGGAAGGCGACAATCTCGTCCCAGCACATCGCGCCATGGTCGGCGACGCCGAGGTGGCGGCCAGTCAATTCGCAGGCCCAGATGCCGATCGCGAAGAGCAGCGCGAGAAACAAGAGCAGCGGGAGCGGTTCGTAGCCGCCGCCGAACGCCCACCACATCGGAAACGCCACCAGGGTGCCGGCGGTTCCCGGCGCGAAGCGCGACAACCCGGCGCCGAAACCCAGCGCGATGAAATGCGCGGGATGGCTGAAGGTGAATTGCGCCGTCGGCCGCGCGATGATCATGGCGCGAAGTGGTCGAAGCCGCGCTCGACGGCCATCGGCCTGCCCTTGCCATCGACGACCTGCAACTTCGGTTCCCCCGCCTGGATGCTGCCGACGCGGGACAGCGCAAGCTTCAATTCGACGGACAGCGCCTCGAGTTCGCCGCGGCTTGATTGCGGCGCGGTGAATGCCAGTTCGTAGTCATCGCCGCCGGAGAGCACCAGCCGGGCCTGGATTTTTCCGTCCTCGATTTTCCTTACGTCATCGGATCGGGGAAGCAAATCGTACGCAACCATCGCTCCGGCACCCGACCTCTCCAGGATATGCCCGAGGTCCTGCGCGAATCCGTCCGAGACGTCGATCGCCGCGGTGGCGATCCCTCGCAGCCGCTCGCCCAGGTCCACGCGCGGCTCGGGCTCGTCCAGACGCTTCGCCGCCGCCGCAAATTCCGGATGCGCCAGCGCGAGCGCCGCGTCGCCGAGCTGGCCCGAGACCCAGACATCGTCGCCGGGCCGCGCGCCGGCACGAAACAGCGCGAGGCCCGTCGGTACCTCGCCCAGAATCGTGACGCAGACGGCCAGCGGCCCTTTCGTGGTATCGCCGCCGATGAGCTCGACGCCGAAGCGCCCTGCCAGCGCGAAGAATCCTTCCGAGAATTCCTTCAGCCAGGTCTCGTTCGCCGCTGGCAGCGCGAGCGCGAGCGTCGCCCAGCGCGGCGCGGCGCCCATTGCCGCCATGTCGGACAGGTTCACCGCCAGCGCCTTGTGGCCGAGCTTGCGCGCGTCCGCGCCGGCGCGAAAGTGCGTGCCCTCAAGCAGCAGGTCGGTGGATACCGCGAGTTCCATGCCGGCGCTCGGCCGCAGCAGAGCCGCATCGTCGCCGATGCCGAGCGAAACTCGGCGCGTACGGCGATCCCCGGGCCGCACGTCGCGCGGCGGCTGGTGAAAATACTTGCGAATCAGGTCGAATTCAGAAGGCACATCTCAAGACGGGGACGGGGCCCTGTCTTCCTCCTATATCGCCTGCCGGACGCGCGCGATTTCCCCGGCGCGCAGCTCCAGCGCCAGCTTTTCCAGCACGCCATTGACGAACTTGTGGCCATCGGTACCGCCGAAGCTCCTGCCCAGCTCGATCGCCTCGTTCAGCACCACCTTGAAGGGGGTTTCCGGCCGCTCGGCAAGTTCGTAGGCGCCGATCAGCAGGACCACCCGCTCGACCGGGGACAGGGATGCGAGGCTGCGGTTTAGGTGCGGCTCGATCAACTTCTCCAGGTGGTCGTTCTTCTCGACCACTTCCGCAATCAGTTCCTGCACGAATTTCTGGTCGCAGCGCACCCAGCCCTCAAGCGTCTTCGCCTGGGTCAGCGGATCGCCGCCCGCGAGCTTCCAGGCATAGAGCGCCTGCAGCGATATCTCCCGCGCACGCCGGCGCGCGGTTGTGCGCGCGTCCTTCAGCGCCACTTCGCCGCCAGTTCCTGCCGTAGGCGCGCCATTTCCAGCGCGACGCGCACCGCCTCTGCGCCCTTGTCCTTGCGCGCGAGCGCTTGCGCTTCGTCCTCCGTGGTGAGGACGCCGTTGCTCACCGGAAGTCCGCATTCGAGCGCAACGTCCATGATGCCGCGCGCCGATTCATTCGAGACCACCTCGAAGTGGTAAGTCTCACCTCGGATCACGGCGCCGAGCGCGACGAGCGCGTCGAAGCGGCCCGACTGCGCCAGCCACTGCAGGGCGAGCGGGATTTCCAGCGCCCCGGCCACCGATACGAATTCGGCCTCGGCGCCGGAACGCGCCAATTCAGCGCGCGCGGTCTCGAGGAGCGCGTTGCAGATCTCTTCGTTGAAGCAGGAATGAACGACGCCGATGCGCATCAAGTGCGCTCGGCGTAGCCAGTTACTTCAAGGCCAAATCCCGTCATGCTCGGCATCTTGCGCGGCGTGGCGAGCAGGCGCATCTTGCCGACGCCCAGGTCGCGCAGGATCTGCGCACCGATACCGTAGTTGCGCAAGTCCATGCTGCGGCCCTGGCGCGCCGGCCGCTGCCCGGACAACTGCGCGGCGAGCAGCGCCTGGAGGGTTTCTCCGGACTGGCTGCAGTTCATGAGCACCATCACGCCCGTGCCGGCCACCTGGATCGCCTTAAGCGCTTCGCCCACGCCCCAGGAGTGCGTGCCGGAGCCCGCGTCCAGCAGGTCGAGCACCGAAAGCGGTTCATGTACGCGCACCAGGGTTTCGTCCTCGGGATTTATCTTCCCCAGTACCAGCGCCAGATGGATCGAACCGACCGCGCGGTCCTTGTAGGGCACCAGCCTGAATTTTCCCCAAGGGGTCTCGATCGCCCGTTCCGCGGAACGCTGCACCATCGACTCGTTGCGGCTGCGGTACTCGATCAGCTCGGCGATGGTGCCGATCTTCAACTTGTGCTCGGCGGCGAATTCCATCAGGTCGGGCAGGCGCGCCATGCTGCCGTCCTCGCGCATGATCTCGCAGATCACCGCGGCGGGCGTGAGGCCGGCCAGTTCCGACAGGTCGCAACCCGCCTCGGTATGCCCGGCGCGCACCAGCACGCCGCCGGGCTGCGCCATGACCGGAAAGATGTGCCCCGGTTGCACGATGTCGGAGGGCTTCGCGTCCTTCGCCACCGCCGCGCGCACGGTGCGGGCGCGGTCGTGCGCCGAGATGCCCGTGGTGACGCCTTCGGCGGCTTCGATCGAAAGCGTGAAGTTGGTGCCCATCTGGCCGCGGTTGTCGCGCACCATCAGCGGCAGCGCGAGCTGACGGCAGCGTTCTTCGGTGAGCGTCAGGCAGACCAGGCCGCGCGCATGCCTGGCCATGAAATTCACCGCTTCGGGCGTCACGTGCTCCGCCGCGAGCACCAGGTCGCCCTCGTTCTCGCGGTCCTCGTCGTCGACCAGCACGACGATGTTCCCGGCGCGGATCTCGCCGATGATTTCGGCGGTCGGGCTGATGGTGCTGCGTTCGCGGCGCATTGGCGGATTATATGCCCGCGCAGCAGGCTTTTACTCCTTGACAGCGTCCTCGACAGCCTCGCTGCGCTCGCCGAGTTTCTCCCTGATGCGCGCGCTCTTGCCCGAGCGCTCGCGCAGGTAATAGAGCTTGGAGCGGCGCACTTCGCCCTTGCGCCTGACCTCGATGCCCGCGATGAGCGGCGAATAGGTCTGGAACGTCCGCTCGACGCCCTCGCCGGAGGAGATCTTGCGCACGATGAAGGCGGAACGCAGCCCGCGGTTGCGCTTGGCGATCACCACGCCTTCGAAAGACTGCTCGCGCTTCTTGTCGCCCTCGACCACGTTCACGCGCACGGCGACGGTATCGCCCGGCGAGAACTCGGGGATGCTCTTCTTCATGCGCTGCATTTCTTCCTGCTCGAGCTTCTGGATGAGGTTCATTTTCCAATTTCTCCACGTTCCCGCTGGAATTCTTCCAGCAACTTTCGTTCGTCTTCGCTCAACTTCCTCGCCGCGAGGAGGTCGGGCCTCCGCAGCCAGGTCCTGCCCAGCGCCTGCTTCAACCGCCAGCGCCGGATGTTCTCGTGGTGCCCGGACAACAATATCTCTGGCACCTTCTCGTCCCCGTAAACCTCCGGGCGCGTGTACTGCGGGCCATCGAGCAGCCCCTGCACGAAGGACTCCTCCACCGCCGACTGCTCGCCGCCGAGCGCGCCGGGAATCTGGCGCACCACCGCGTCGATCACCGCCATCGCCGCCAACTCGCCGCCGGAGAGCACGTAATCCCCGATCGACAGCTCTTCGTCCACCCGGCGCCGGATCAACCGCTCATCCACGCCTTCGTAACGACCGCACAGCAGCGTCACCGCTTTCCTGCCCGCCAGCTCCATCACTTTTTCGTGATCGAGCTTTCTGCCCTGCGGCGAGAGGTAAATCACTTTCCCTCCGCCAGCTTCCTTTGCAGCATCCAGCGCCTTCTCCAGCGGCTCGGCCAGCATCAGCATGCCGGGCCCGCCGCCGTACGGTCGGTCATCGACCGTCCGGTAATTGTCCCTGGTGAAATCGCGCGGGTTCCACAACCCGAGCGACCAGAGCCCCGATTCAAGTGCCCGCCCGCTGATGCCGCTGTGCGTCACCGCCGCGAACATCTCCGGGAACAGCGTCACCACGTCGAAGCGGATCACCAGTCCACCTGCCAATCCACCTCGATCCGCTTCTTCTGCAGATCCACCTGCTTCACATAGGCGGGAACAAAGGGCAGCAATCTCGTCCTGTCCCCGCTCAGTTCCATCACATCGTGCGCGCCGTTGGAAGACATCTGCTTCACCACGCCGAGCAACACGCCTTGTTCGTTCACAACTTCCAGCCCGACCAGGTCGGACCAGTAGTACCGTCCTTCGCCTGCCGCGGGCCGCGGTATCGACACCGGCCTGCCCTTGAGCAACTGCGCCTGCTCGGGACTCTCGATGCCCTCGAGCTTCGCGAGCAGCGTTCCCGAGTGCGCCTTGGATTCCTTCACCGACCGCGCTTCGCCGCCGATCCACCAGACCGGCGCCGCCGCGAGCAATTCGGGCTCGTCCACCACCACCCTGAGCCAGCCGCGCACGCCGTACGGATCGGCGACGCGGCCGTACTCGATCAAATCCTCAGGCGGCTTTTTTGGCCTTGCCAAACTGCTTGACGAGCCGCACCACGGTCGACGAAGGCTGCGCGCCCTTGCCTTTCCAGTACTCAATGCGCTCCACGTTGACGCGCAGCGACTCGCGCCCAACGGGCGCCTTCGGATCGTAAAAGCCCACGCGCTCGATGAAGCGGCTGGTAGCCGCGCGACGCGAATCAGCCACTACCAGATGGTAGAAGGGCCGCTTGTTGGCGCCGCCTCGCGCCAGTCGAATAACCACCATGTAGAGATCCTCTGAACTGCGAAAGGGAGCGGATTATACGCAGGAATCCCGGATTGAGGGGGCATTAAAGTAAAGTGAACAATGTTACAATGTTCCATGCCGACCATCCGCGTGGACCAGGACGTCTTCGAAGGTCTGCAGCAGCTCGCCAAACCCTTCGTCGATTCGCCGAGCATGATCATCCGCCGTCTGCTGGAGGATCGGGGTTTGTTGAAAAAAACCACAACGCAAAAAAACGAGCCGCCGCCCCCGAACGCCCTGACCTCTCAATCCATCTACGAAAAATACCTTCTGGCGGTATTGGCGAAGGAGTTCGAGGGCCAGGGTCACAAACGCGACGTCACCCACGCCATCGTGAAGCGCATGATGAAAGACGGTTTCATCGGCGCGGCGGACCAGGAACTCGTGAGCACCGGCGAGACCAAGGCGGAGAACACCATCACCTGGGCGCGCAACGCGCTCAAGCAGCGCGGCTATATCAACCGGGCGGCGCGCAGGGGAATGTGGGAACTGACTGCCGAAGGCGACGAGGCAGCAGGCAAAGTCGTGCTGCCCAAACCCAGATAGGTCAGCCGCCCGCGCTGCGGTATTTCGAGACAGCGTTCTTGTGCAGCACCATCCCATGTCCCGGCCGGTCGGGAATGCGGATGTGGCCGTCCTTGCATTCGGGCAGAACCTCGAAAAGATCCGGCGGCATCCAGTCCATGAGTTCGACGAGGAAGCCGTTGGAGATCGCGCCGCTGATCTGGATGGAGATCTCGTACACGACGTGCGGCGAGACGGCGATGCCGTGGGCAGCGGCAAGGTGCGCGATCTTGAGCGTCTCGCTGAAACCGTTGGCGCGGCACACGTCGGGCATCAGGTAGCGCGCGGCCTTGCGCTCGATCAGGTCGCGGAACTCATAGCGCGTGTAATTGTTTTCTCCGGTCGCCACCGGAATTTTTATCGACTTTGCGACCTCCGCGCAGGCGGCGATGTCATCTGCGATCACCGGCTCCTCGTACCAGACGAGATCCAGGTCCTCGAGCACGGCGGCCTGGCGCTGGTTGCTGATGACATCGAGCTTCTGGTTTACGTCCACCATCATGCGCACACCGGGACCGAGGGCCTTTTTCACCATTTCGACACGCTTGCGATTGGCGAGCGGGTCAGGATCGTGGATCTTCATCTTGTAGTAGCCGCAGCCCATGCCGGCATAGCGCTCGGCTTCGGCGAGCAGGTCCTTGTCTGAGTACTTGCTCCACCCGCCGCTGCCATAGCAGGCCACGCGATCGGTCACCGCGCCCCAGAGCTTGTAGAGCGGCAATTTCGCCGCCTTGCCGGCGATGTCCCAGAGGCCGATGTCGAGCGCGGAGATCGCCATGCCGGCGATGCCCACCCGACGCACGCCGCGGTCGCCGCGATACATCTTTTCCCACAGGCGCTCGACCGCAAGCGGGTCCTCGCCAATCAGCAAGGGCTTCAGCCGCGTTTCGAGGTATACGAGGACCGACTCGGCGCCGCCACCGCCAAACATCAGGCTGTAGCCCAGGCCCCGAATGCCTTCGTCGGTCGCGATCTCGGCGACCACCAGCTTGTGGTGCGGAAATTCCAGCGCCATCTGCTTCGAGGTCGGAACAGTGAGGACGCAGGCGTCGATTGCGGTGATTTTCATGTCTTGTTCTCCGGGCCGGGCGGATCGCGATCCTGCGCGGCATCCGCATTTTTCTTCTTCGGCCAGAAAAAATCCACCACCCAGTAGCCGATCAGGAAAAACACGATCATCGCAAGAACTTCATACCCGTCCACTGTCCGCCTCCGGGGTCAATTGCCGGCGCAATTCTGCCAGCCGACGGTGACGTTGATCATCCTCTTCCAGTTCGTGCATGGCTTCCTCGATCTGCGCCGAAAGTTCATCCCGGGCGCGCTGCCGCTCGTTCGCCGGAAGGATGCGGATCGCGCGCCGCGCATCCAGGCCAACGTCGAACGCGAGCCCGGCCTTGCGCAGCGCGTTCACCGACAACGGCAGGCAAGCCAGCCAGGCGAAGCCAAGCCCGAGGAGCGGGCGCGTGGCGAAGCCCGCGCGCCGGAATCGCCACCAGATGAGGCCGAGCATCGCGATCGCCATCGCGTAGGCGAGCAGGAGCGAAATGAAAAACGGCCAGCCGGGCGCGCGATAGAGGCAATACGGCAGGACGGCGAATACAAGGGCAAATTGCAGAACACTTGGCGCGACCGCCGGCCTGAGGGATTGCACGGCGCTCGACAGCTTCACATTTGACGCGGCGGAAAACAACGGCAAAGTGCGAAACGCTGGAACGAAGGGCGTCAGGGGGTTGAGCAGCGCCACCGCCTTGCCGCGAATCTGGTAGTGGTTCGATCCGAAAGACAGCGCGCCATGCGACCAGAGTGCCTGGCCTCGCTCGAGCAACACCACGCAATCGAAAAGGTAAATGGCCGAGGCAACCGCGATCACGGCTGCCTCGGCGCTCACTGCTGGCCCGGCGAAGGGGGCGGTTTCTCTTTTCGCGCAAACAACTTCTTCAGCAACGCCCAGCCGCCCATCAATCCACCGCCGATGATCACCCAGAGGAATTTTCCCAGCGATTTCAGCAGCCCGGTTTTCGCCGCGGCGGCGGCCGCGCCGCCCACCACCAGCGCCGCGAGGCCGTACTCGGCGATCTTGTCGCCGGACTTGAACTCGGCGTACTGCTCGCCCGGATTGAACTGGTAACCGGCAAGCACGCCGTTGAACGCCTTGATGTCGTCGTTCAGCGCCTGCGGCGAAGAGACCAGCACCGCGCTCATCACACCACTGCGCCCGAGCAACCTGCTGGTGTAGTTGACATTGATCCGGCCCTGTTCGTCACGCAACCGCATGCCCCATTCGAGGCGCTTGGTACCCGCGTCGTAGTGCGGCGGAACGTGCCAGCCGTCGGTGTAGATCGACGACATGCCGAGGCGCTTGCGTTCCTCGTTGCCGGGGCCATCGCCCTGCTTGAGCGAATCGAGCAGCGCCGCGGCGTCGATCTTCTCGTCGTCCTTGACATAGCCGACCGGATCGAAGGAGAACACCGCGAACCAGTCCAGGTTGGACGGCGCGATCATGGTGTGCTTGTCGCGCGGCGGATTGCCCATCAGCTCGAGGAAATGCCGCGTATTGCGGTCGTCGAGAAACGCGTAGCCGCTCGGGATCTGGATTTTCGCCTTGCCCGCGATGACGCCCTCGCCCGGGCCACGTTGCCAGGCGAGCTTCTGCAATTCCTGGATGATCTGGCCAGGCTCGCGCTGGGCCTGCGTGGCAAAGGTGAAAAGGGCGAGGACAACCCCAAGCAAGGCGCGCGTGATTGTCGGCATTCGGCCCTCAGCGCATGCCCGGCAGCATGCCCTTCATGTTGCGCATCATGCGCTGCAGGTTGCCGCCTTTCATCATCTTCATCATCTGCTGCATCTGCTCGAACTGCTTGAGCATGCGGTTGACTTCCTGCACCTGCACGCCGGCGCCGGCGGCGATGCGCCGCTTGCGCGTGGCCTTGATGATCTCCGGATGGGCCCGCTCCTTCTTGGTCATCGAATTGATGATGCCCTCGATGCGCGCGAACTGGCGCGTGTCCTGCAGCTGCGCCGGATTGACCTGCGCCGCGAGCTGCGCGGGCAGCTTGTCCATCATCGAGGCGATGCCGCCCATCTTGTTCATCTGCTGCAGTTGCTCCTTGAAGTCCTCCAGGTCGAAGCCCTTGCCCTTGCGCAGCTTGTCGGCGAGCTTCTGCGCCTGCTCTACATCCACCTGCTTGTGCGCTTCCTCGACCAGCGACAGGATGTCGCCCATGCCGAGGATGCGCGAGGCCATGCGTTCCGGATGGAAGGGCTCCAGGCCGGCGAGCTTCTCCCCGGTACCGGCGAATTTAATCGGCTTGCCGGTGACGTGCCGCACCGAAAGAGCAGCACCGCCGCGCGAGTCGCCGTCCAGTTTCGTCAGCACGATGCCGGTAAGCGGCAGGCGCTCGCCGAACGCGCGCGCCACGTTTACCGCGTCCTGGCCTTGCATCGCATCCACCACGAACAGCGTTTCGGCCGGCTTCAGCTGCGCGTGCAGCGCGGCGATTTCCTGCATCATCGGCTCGTCGATCGCCAGGCGCCCCGCGGTGTCGACGATGAGAACGTCGCAGTAATGGGTGCGGGCGTGCTCGACGGCTTTTCTTGCTATCTCTTCGGGTTTTTCATTCGCATGAGAAGCAAAAAATTCCGCCCCTGCTTGCGCTGCCACCGTCTTGAGCTGCTCGATTGCGGCGGGACGGTAGACGTCGCAGGAAACGACCAGCACCTTCTTCTTCTGCGCCTTCAGGAATACGGACAACTTGCCGACCGTGGTGGTCTTGCCGGAGCCCTGCAGCCCGGCCATCAGGATCACCGCCGGCGGCGCCACCGCCAGGTCGAGCCCCGCGTTCGCCTCGCCCATCAGCTGGGCGAGTTCGCGGTGCACGATGCCGACCAGCGCCTGTCCCGGCGTGAGGCTGCCGATCACTTCCTGGCCGAGCGCCCTGGCACGCACCGCGTCGACGAAATGCTTCACCACCGGCAGCGCGACGTCGGCCTCGAGCAGCGCGATGCGCACCTCGCGCAGCGCGTCCTGGACGTTGGCCTCGGTGAGGCGCGCTTCGCCGCGGATCGTCTTGACGATCTTTGCGAGGCGCGTGGTCAGCTTATCTAGCATGGGGTGATAAACTCAAAGCGTGCCCGACATTGTAATTCACGTCGTCGCGAGTGCCCTGTACGCCGGCCTCGCGTTGCACTTCTGGCGAACGCGCTGGCGCGTTCAATCCGAGCGCTGGCGCATGCAGCCGTCCTCTCCCGGCGGGCTGCAAGCGTGGGAGCGCGGCGCGATCCTGGTCGCGCTTTGCCTGCACGGCTGGCTGATCTGGAGCGTGCTGGCGCTTCCCGAGGTCCCGCGTTTCGGCTTCGCGCTCGCGCTCTCGTCGATGCTCTGGGTCGTCGTGCTGATTTGCTGGATCGAGAACCTGTTCGTGAATCTCGAGGTCATCCTGCCGGTCGGCCTCGGGCTCGCTGCGCTCTGCGTGCCGCTCGCCGCCTGGTTCCCCGGGCGGATTCCGGCGACGACAGCCCTCGAATTCAGGGTGCACCTGCTGCTGGTGATCCTTGCCTACGGCGTGCTCGCCGCGGCGATGTTGTACGCGCTGCTGATGGCGCTACTGGAGCACCTGCTGCACAGGACGACCCGCAAGCAGCGAACCGCGCAGGCGCCGGGCGCCATGCTGTCCGGCCCGCTTGCCAACCTGCCGCCCCTGCTCGCGCTGGAAAGCCGCCTGTTCGCGCTGATCGCGATCGGCTTTGCCCTGCTGACGCTTACGCTGGCGACGGGCATGAGCCTTTCGGAATCACTCTTCGGACGCGCCTTACGCTTCAACCATGAGACGCTGTTCGCGATCGTGTCGTGGATCGTATTTGCCGTCCTGCTTGCCGGCAGGCACCTCTACGGGTGGCGCGGGCGCGTCGCCACGCGCTGGGTCCTGACCGGATTCATCATGGTGGTGCTCGCCGGAATCGGCAGCCGCTTCGTGCTCGAAGTCATCCTCGGCCGCAGCTGACGCGCCGTGGACGACATCCCGCTCGGCTGGGAAATCGCGGCGCTGTGCGTGACGCTCGTCGTTTCGGGCTTTTTCTCGATCTCGGAAACGGCGCTGATGGCGATGAACCGCTACCGGCTCAAGCACCTGGTCGCCCAAGGCCATGGCGGCGCGCGGCGCGCCGCTGAACTCCTGAAACGGGCCGACCGCCTGCTCGGCGGCATCCTTATCGGCAACACGCTGGCGATCGCCGCCGCGACCACGATCGCCGGCGTGGTCGCTGTCCGCCTCCTTGGCGAAGACAAGCTCACCTACGCGATCAGCACGGTGGTCATTTCCTTCGTCATCATCATTTTTTCCGAGATCACGCCGAAAGTGATCGGCGCGACCTACCCCGAGCGCGCGACGCTGCTGCTGGCCTACGCGCTCAAGCCGACGATGCGCCTGCTGGAACCCGCCTCCTGGTTCGTCAACCTGTTCGTCCGGCCGCTGCTCTGGATCCTGCGCGTGCGGCCCGAAGAGAACTCGGAGATGCCGGTCCTGTCGCCCGCGGAGATCCGCACCCTGGTGCTCGAGTCTTCGAGCTTCATGCCGAAGAAGCACCTGTCGATCCTCATGAACCTGTTCGACGTCGGCGAGATCACGGTGCACGACGTGATGGTGCCGCGCGCGCGCATCGAAGCGGTCCGCCTGGACGACGACATGGAGGCCATCGCGCGCCAGCTCACCACCAGCTACCACCGCGAACTGCCGGTGTTCCGCGGCGGCAGCGATGAGGTCGCGGGCGTGCTGCACCTGCGCAAGGTGCTCGGGCTGCTGTTTGCCGGCACGCTCGACAAGCAGGCGATCGAAGAGGTGCTGGATGAGCCCTATTTCGTGCCCGCCTCAACGCCGGCAATCGCCCAGCTGCAGTATTTCCAGGACAAGCGCGAGCGCATCGGCCTAGTGGTGGACGAGTACGGCGAACTGATGGGGTTGGTGACGCTCGAGGGCATCGTCGAGGAGATCATCGGCAAATTCACCACCTCCCTGCCCTCGGCCTCCCCGGCCCTGTCGTGGGATGCCGACGGTGCCGCCACCGCGGATGGCGCGATGCAGGTGCGCGAGGTGAATCGCGCGCTCTCGCTGGACCTGCCGACGGACGGGCCGAAAACCCTGAACGGCCTGATCCTTGAGCAGTTGCAGGACATTCCCGAGGCCAACGTTTCGCTCAAGATCGCCGGGGTACCGGTGGAAATCGTCAGCGCCCAGGGCCGGGCGGTGAAAACGGTGCGCCTGTTCAGGCCGGCCGCGCCGCAGGCGGATACTCCCGACTGAGGTTCCGCATTCACGTGATTTTCCTCCTTATTTGGCCAAGGCCTTGACTCGGCGCTAGAATCGATCTTCACCCCGACATCGGGGAGGGAGCAGGACATGGCGACTGCAGCGGCGAAGGGCGGACCCAAAGAGTTCACCTTCATCTGGGAAGGCAAGGACAAAGGGGGCAAGACCGTGCGCGGCGAAATACGCGCCGCGGGCGAGAACATGGTCCAGGCCGCGCTCCGCCGCCAGGGCGTTTCTGTATCCAGCATCAAAAAACAGAAAATGGGCCGCGGAGGCAGCGTCTCCGAAAAGGACGTCGCATTGTTCACGCGCCAGATGGCGACCATGATGAAGGCCGGCGTGCCGCTGCTGCAGGCCTTCGATATCGTGAGCAAGGGCGCGTCCAATCCCGCGGTTGGCCGGCTGCTGATCGAAATCAAGACCGAGGTCGAGACCGGGGCGTCGCTGGCGCAGGCCTTTCGCAAGTACCCGCTGTACTTCGACGCCCTGTACTGCAACCTGGTGGCGGCCGGTGAGGCCGCCGGTATTCTTGAAGCGCTGCTCGACCGGCTCGCCATCTACAAGGAAAAAACGCTGGCCATCAAGTCGAAGATCAAGTCGGCGCTGTTCTATCCGGTGTCGATCATCGTGGTCGCGATCGTCATCACCGCGGTGATCATGATTTTCGTGATTCCGGCGTTCAAGAGCGTGTTCGCGAGCTTCGGCGCTGACCTGCCGACGCCGACGCTGATCATCATGGGCATATCGGACTGGACGGTGGCCAACTGGTTCATCGTCTTCCCGGCGATGGGCGGCTCGGTGTACGGCTTCCTGGAAGCCTGGAAGCGCTCGCTCGCGGTGCAGATCTTCATGGACAAGCTCAGCCTCAAGATGCCGATATTCGGCTCGCTGCTCAGGAAAGCCGCGATCGCGCGCTGGACGCGAACCCTCTCCACCATGTTCGCCGCCGGCGTTCCGCTGGTCGAGGCGCTCGACTCGGTGGGCGGCGCCTCGGGCAACTACGTCTACCTGCAGGCGACGCTCAAGATCAAGCAGGAAGTCTCGACCGGCACTTCGCTCACCGTTGCGATGCAGAACGCGAACGTGTTCCCGGCGATGGTTTTGCAGATGTGCATGATCGGCGAGGAAACCGGCGCGCTCGACGCGATGCTCAGCAAGGTCGCGGACTTCTTCGAGGCCGAGGTGGATGACGCGGTCGAGGCCCTGTCATCCCTCATGGAGCCGATCATCATGGTGGTGCTCGGCACGCTGATCGGCGGCATGGTGATCGCAATGTACCTGCCGATCTTCAAGCTGGGCGGCGCGGTCTAGGGACGCGCAGTAATCCCGTCCATGCCGGAACTGGGCTGGTTGACGCAGCCCGCAGTTTTTCCGTGGGTCGCCCTCGCCGTGGGGCTCTGCATCGGCTCGTTCCTGAACGTCGTGATCCATCGCCTTCCACGGATGATGGAGCGTGCCTGGCGCGCCGATTGCGCGGAACTCGCGGGACACGAAGCGCCGAAGGAGGCGCCGTACAACCTGTTCGTGCCGCGCTCGAGCTGCCCGGGCTGCGGCCGCGGCATCCGCGCCATCGAGAACGTGCCGATTGCAAGCTGGCTGGCGTTGCGCGGAAAATGCGCTGGCTGCGGCACGCGCATCAGCCTGCGCTACCCGCTGGTAGAACTGCTGGCCGGCCTGGGGGCTGCCTGGTCGGCGCTGCATTTCGGCTATGGCCTCGCCGCGCTCGGCGGTGCGCTGTTCATCTGGTGCACTATCGCGCTCGCCTTCATCGACCATGCCACTGGTTACCTGCCGGACGACATCACGCTGCC
>JANYII010000115.1 GCA_025358705.1 Betaproteobacteria bacterium
GTCCACCTGCTGCAGGTCCTGGTCGAGCACGCCCTCGGGGAAGAGTCCCTTGCTCTCGAGATATTCCTCCGGCAGCAGCTTCAACTGGGAAAGTTCCGGTGCGCTTGGAATTTCCGAAATCAACTTCACCTGCGTACCCGAAAGGGCAACCTTTTCCCCTTCCATCATGTGCTTGTAGAATTCCGGCGGGCGGCGCACCGTCTGGCAGGCATTGTTGATGATGAAGTCCAGGCGCGAATGCGTTTCGTGCAACTGCTGGCAGAACTTCTCGACGCTGGGCGTGTGGCGCAGGTCGAGGCCGAAAATCTCCAGCCGGTCGCGCCACTCGGCAAAATCCGGCTCCTTCGCGTAGCGCGAGGCCGAATCGCGCGGAAAACGCGTCGTCACGATCAGCCGCGCACCCGCGCGCAGCAGCTTGAGCCCGGCCTGGTAGCCGATCTTCACGCGCCCGCCAGTGAGCAGCGCGACGCGTCCATGCAAGTCGGCAAGCTCGGTGCGCTTGCGGAAATTCAGTTCCGCGCAGGCCGGGCAAAGCTGGTCGTAGAAATGGTGGATCTCGGTGTACTTCTGCTTGCACACGTAGCAATGCTGCAGCTCGGCCGATTCGCGGCGTTCCGTCTCGACTGCCTGGGGCGGAAAGACATTCGGCGTGGTGAACGCCGGCTTGCGGCGCAGTTCCCGGATCCCTGTTTTCTGCAGCACCGCCTCGTCGCGCATGTTGCCGGCCGCCTTGCGCGCGCGTTCCTCCGCCTTCATCCTCCTGCGGCGCACCACGGGGTCCGGGTTGTAGACGCGCGCGATCGCATCATGGAAACGCCGCCGTTCCTCAGGCGGCAGGTGGTCCAGCAGGCGCCAGTCGGCCGCGATCTGCTCGAGCAGTTCGGCGGTGGCGCGCAGGTTCTTCAGGAGCGTGGTCGACATGCGCCAGGCATTACTCCTGGGAGAGGATCGCCATCGTGATGCGCGACACGCAGGTGCGTTGCCCTTTCTCGTTCGTCAAGTCGATCTGCCAGACGTGCGTGGAGCGCCCGATGTGAATGGGACGCGCGATCCCGGTAACCCAGCCTTCGGCGACGCTGCGGAGATGGTTGGCGTTTATCTCCAGCCCGACCGCGCGATGGCCAGGTGGTGATGCGCACGCCGCGCCGCAGGATCCGAGCATCTCGGCGAGCAGGACCGAGATACCGCCATGCAGTATTCCCATCGGCTGGCGGGTGCGTGCGTCCACCGGCGCCCTTGCCCGGATGAAATCGTCGCCTACCTCGAGAAACTCGATGCCGAGGTGCGCCACCGTTGTGTTCACATGGATGGCGGTCAGGGACTCAACGCTGACCGGGCGCTTCCAAATTGCGCTCATGGCCTCTACCTCCTCTTGCCGCGCTTCAATACTTCGACGAGTTTGCGCGCGGGATCGACACGCACCCAGTCGCCTGACTTGACCACTTCGCGCGGATGCGGGTCCCAGCCTTCGGTGATCGGGATGCCGGCGAAGACCGCGCCCTGCACCATCACTGGGTTGGTGACGCCAAAGATGAAGGCCTTGGGCGCGATCTTCTTCCACTTGATGTCGTAGAACGCCCAGCCTGCGGCGATGCCGCCCTTGGCGGTCGGGAAGAAGCAGATCTTGTCCACGATGCTGGTGCCCTCTAACTTGTGGCCTGGCTTCGTAATCACGCCGGTCCAGCGGTCGAGGTCGTAGCGCGGCGAGAAGCCTTCCTCTGAGACGACGGCTTCCCCTTCGACCACGGGGCCGAACGCTCGATGGACCTTGATATTCACTTCAGGACCCCGCTGCACGCGATCTCCACGCAGTCGGCCGTGCGCCGCAGGATGGTATTGAAGCGGTGCGCACCGATGATGTTCACGATCTTGGCGGAATTGGACACCATGTTGGTCCAGCGGTTGGCGACCCGCATCGGCGACAGGTTCTGCAGGATGTAGAAGCACACGCCCTCGAGGATCGTCACGCCGGCGTCTTCCAGGATTTTCGCGTAGCCGAGGTCGCGCGATTGCTGCAGGATCGCCGAGTTGGTGGTGACGATGCAGGTGGTCCCGTTTTTTATTTCCCTGTTTTGAAATAAGGAACTCAAGTTCTTCATTTCAAAAAGCGATTGCTGCGGACCGGAAAATACGACGAGTCGAGCGTCCCCATCTCCCAACTTGTAATTCCTGTAGACAAGTTCCAGGTCCGCGTCGGAAACAACCATCTTTTCGTTGGGAAGAGTTGAAGGCGCTTCCGGCGTAACGCCAACGAAATGGAACATGCCCATCGAGCCGTAGCTCGCCAGCGCGGCGCCGAGGTGCTTGAGTTCGTCGGCTGCAGGAGCACGACGGTAGCCGTGGAATACCGGCACCGCGTAGTAGTTCTGGTGCGATTCGCCGACGAGCTTGCCGACGGCGCCCCAATCGGCGAGATCGTCCAGCCTGGCCTTCAACTGGACCGCGAACGTGCCTTTCCGGTGCTCGTCGAGATGAAAGCCATACTCGGGCGTCCGCCCCGTCAATGCGGCGGCAAGCGCGGCAGGGCCGGCTTCAAAATTCGAGCGCGCGCCAAACACCGAGTTGGCGTAGATCACAGTGCCGGTATCGCCCCAGGCGACGTGCTCGCCCAGGTGCGGCTGGTAGACGGTCTGGTAGTTGATGCAGGTGTCGGTCGTGACGACATCCATGCGCCGCAGGGTGGCGATGATTTCCTTTTCCTTCACCGCCTCGCCGGCGTCCTGCCCCATGCGCTCGCAGTGGGCGAAATCCATGCAGCGGGCGTTCGTCGTCGTGGGGACGATGCAACGCGCGGATTGTTTTAATTCACTTTTCAGAAATTCCAGACCGGCATCACCCATTACCTCGATGTCGCCCATCATGTGGACGTTGGTGACCGGCACGAAGCGCTTCGCGCCCCAGAATCTACCGACTTCGATCTGGTACTGGAGCGCGCGCCTGGCGGCTTCGCCGCGCCCGCCGCCGAGGATGGACTGCTCCTCGGGGGTCAACTCCATCGGACTATTCTCCCTTGCCGGGGTTCGGCGTGAAGTACTTGGCGTACTTGTCGGGCACTTCCTTCCAGTCGTCCGCGTCGGGCGGCGGCGTGCCCTTGCGGGTGATGTTCGGCCATTTCACCGAGAACTCGGTGTTCAGCTTCAGCCACTTGTCGGCCTGGGCATCGGAATCGGGCACGATCGCCTTGGGCGGGCATTCCGGCTCGCAGACGCCGCAGTCGATGCACTCGTCCGGATGGATGACGAGCATGTTCTCGCCCTCGTAGAAACAGTCCACGGGGCATACTTCGATGCAATCCATGTGCTTGCACTTGATGCAGGCTTCGGTGACGACGTAAGTCATTGCTGTCTTTGCTCTTTGCGGCCGGAAAGATGCGATTATCGCATCCGCCAGACCTCATGTAAGGGTTCGATGCCCCTGCCGACCAAAGGTGTATGAAAACAGTCCACCCTCTGCTCGTCCGCGTCACCCACTGGGTCAATGCCCTGGCGATCCTGGTCATGGTCACCTCGGGCTGGAAGATCTACAACGCCTCGCCGCTGTTCGATTTCCTTTTCCCGAACGACATCACCCTGGGAGGCTGGCTGGGGGGCGCGCTGCAGTGGCATTTCGCCGCCATGTGGCTGCTGGCGCTGAACGGCCTGATTTATATTGCCTACGGCATCTTCTCCGGCCACCTGGCCCGGCGGATGCTGCCGATTTCGCCGAAGGCGATGATCGGCGACATCCTGAGTGCAATGCGCGGAAAACTCAGCCACGCCGACCTCTCGGTCTACAACGCGGCGCAGAAGGCGGCCTACCTGGGTGCCATCCTGCTCGTGATCGGCCTGATCCTCTCGGGCCTGGCGATCTGGAAGCCCGTGCAGTTCTACGTGATCGCGTCCCTGATGGGAGATTACGAGGGAGCGCGCCTGCTGCACTTCTTCTGCATGGTCGGCATCGTGCTGTTCGTGCTGGTCCATGTGGCGATGGTCATCCTGGTCCCGAAAACCTTCCTCACCATGATCACGGGGAAATTGAAAAATGGATAACAAGCTCAAGAACCACGAAGGCGTGCTCCTCGCCAGCATCGAGCGCCGGCTGTTCCTAAAGCGCGGGCTCTCGCTGGGAGCCCTGTCGCTGCTCTCGGGCTGCGACCTGTCGGACCAGTTCACCTATGACGACCGGGTGCAGAAAATGCTCACCGCGATGTCGCGCTGGAACGATGGCGCGCAAGCCTGGCTGTTCGACCCCAAGCGCCTCGCGCCCGAATTCCCGGTGAGCATGATCACCGACCCCTTCCCTTTCAACGCCTATTACGGCGAAGAAGAAGTCCGGATCGTGGATTCGACGGATTACAAGCTGGAAGTCGGCGGCATGGTGCGCGAGAAGAAGGTGTGGCGCCTGCCTGAGCTGTACGCCCTGCCCCAGGTGTCGCAGATCACGCGCCACATCTGCGTCGAGGGCTGGAGCGCGATCGGCAAATGGAGCGGGCCGAGGTTCTCCGACTTCCTGCAGCGCGTCGGCGCCGACACCACCGCGCGCTACGTCGGCTTCAAGTGCGCCGACGACTACTACACCAGCATCGACATGGCGACCGCGCTGCATCCGCAGACCATCATGGCCTTCAGGTACGCGGACCAGGTCCTGCCGCCGAAGTACGGTTTCCCGTGGAAGCTGCGCATTCCAACCAAGCTCGGCTTCAAGAATCCGAAGCACGTCATGGCGATGTTCGTGACCAACGAGGATCCCGGCGGCTACTGGGAAGACAAGGGCTACAACTGGTTCAGCGGATCCTAGGAAACGAACGCTACGCTCACTTGAGCGTGGCCACGATGCGCCGGATCTCCTCCGGCGAGCGCTCGCCCGCTAGCGGCGTTCCCGGCATCAGGTACCTGCCCATCGCGAGCGGCCCGACCAGCACCGGCTCGTAGCCGACCTCGCGCACCAGGCGCGATGCGACCGCAATGGCGCCCGCATCCTCGCCAGCCATCGGCATCCCGATGCGCTCGCCCGGTTGCTGCCTGGCAGACTGCATCCTCGAATAACCGATCGCATTGAAAGAACGGACCAGGCGCGCTCCCGGCAGCATTTCCGCCGTGGCGATGCCCGCGCCCTTCTCTCGCGCCTGGGTCGCGACTTCGCCATCGCGCGCGACAATGGGGTTGCTGGCATCGATCACGATTTTGCCATTGGCCAGGCCCGCCAGATCGCGGCCCACTTGGGGAAGCGCTGCATACGGAATTGCGAGCAGCAGCACTTCGCAGAATGCAGCCGCCTCCTTGGAGGTTCCGGCGCGGGCCTTTCCTCCCAGCCGCGCCGCCAGCGCCTTGTCGTACTCCAGGTCGAGCGACGAGAACATGACTTCGTGCCCCGCCTTCAGCCAGATCTCGCCGAGGGTGCCGCCGATCCTGCCCGATCCGACGGTGCCGATCTTCAGGCCCGCGTCCGCTCCGCGCGCCGCGAACGGCAGGACGCCAAGCGCGAGGCCGGCCGCGCCGGCCAGCAGAATTCCACGTCGATTTGTTTTCATGGCAAATCTCCCGGATTGAATTTTCCACAGGGGTGTCTTTATCACAGCACGAAGTCATACATCGCGAAACGTCCTTCGAGACGGCGTTCCATCTTCATCACCAGGGCGCGCGGCGCATCGCGCGCCTCCCCCGGAAAGTAGAGCTGCGTCGTCAGCGCGGGCGCGCCGATGCGCTGCACCTTGACGTGGATATGGCGCGGCCGGCCGGCATACGGCGGCGGCATGTTGGTCTCCAGCCGGTAGCGGCCCAGTGCGTCTGTTGTCACGATGCCGCGGTAGCGGTAGCCCGCCTGGTCGTACTCGCCCTTGTCGTCCGCGTGCCAGAAATCAAGCGACACGTTCGCCAGCGGCTTGCAGTCCGCCGAGCGCACATCCCCGGTCAGGACCATTTTTTCCGCCGCCGAAGCAGCTTCGATGAAATTGCCGCGCAGCGAGGCGCCGGCCTTGTAGAACGGCCCCTCGACATCCGCCGGAGTCGGCGCACCGCAACGCTCCTGGCCGCGTGCGGCGAAAGGAAGCGCCAATGCCGCGGTGAGCAGGTAGCGCCGGCTGATCATCCGCACAGCTTACCAAGCAATTTCCTGAGCGTCTGCCGTTCGCGAGGCTTGAGGCGCGCGGCGAAAGCAGCGTCATTTGCCCGCACCCGCCGATTCAGATCCCGCAATTTCGTCTCGCCCCTGCCGGTCAGGTACAGGCCCCAGGAACGGGCGTCGTCGGGCCGGTTGCGCCGTTCCACCAGCCCGCGCTTCTCCATCCAGTTGACCACCATCATCGCGCCCGAACGCGCCGTGCCCAGCGCCGTGCCGAGGGCCGACTGCGTCAGGCCGGGATTGGCGCCGACGATGGTGAGCGCGGTGTAGCGCGCCGGCGTGATGTCCAGGCGCTCGGTGGCTCGATGGAAGGCCTCGAAGCCGGCCAGCTGCGCGCGCCGCAGCACGTAGCCGAAATGCTCGTCGAGATCGCCGTAGCTGAGGCCTTCGACTCGCGCTATGCTTCCGGGCCGCGGGCCGCGGGCTTTGGGAGGGTGTTTCATCGTTGACCCTCTGATTGTAATGCTATATAACAATACGCAATTCTCTAGGAGGAGGATGCATGAATCGTCGCGATTTCAATAAGGCTGCCGCCGCTGTAGGTGCCGCCGCTGCCATTTCCCCGCTCAACGTCCGCGCCCAGGCGCAGAAACTGAAAGTCGGCGTTCTGCTGCCCCGCTCCGGCTTCCAGGGCCTGATCGGACAGTCCTGCCAGAAGGGCGCCGACCTCGCCCCCGGCGTGATCAAGCAGATGCTCGGCGTGGACATCGAGCTGATGAACGCCGATACCGAGACCAACGTCGACACGGCGCGAACCCGCGCCGAGCGCTTGATCCAGGAGGGCGCCAACGTGCTGGTCGGGCCGTTCGACTCCGGCGCGGCGAGCGCGATCGCCCAGGTCGCCGAGCAGCGCGGCGTGCCGTTCATCATCAACATCGCCGCCGCTCCGCCGATCACCGAGCAGGGCTACAAGTTCGTGTTCCGCAACTTCCCGACCGCCATCGAGCTCACCAACAACGGGCTCTCGCTGATCGGCGACCTGTTCCGCGCCACCAACGCCGTGCCGCGCACCGCGGTGTTCATGCACGTAAACGACACCTTCGGCCAGGGGATGCGCGGCGCGATCAGCAACACGCTGCCCAAGCTGACGCAGCTGCCGTTCAAGATCATCGACACCATTTCCTATGACCCCGCGGCCAAGGACCTGACCGTCGAAGTGTCGAAGGCAAAGGCCGCCAACGCCGACTTCCTGCTGCTGGTCTGCCGCCTCAACGACGCCATCATCCTGCGCCGCGAGATGGTCAAGCAGCGCTGGTTCCCGATGGGCGTGGTAAGCCCGGGATCGCCCGGCATGTACGAGGAGCAGTTC
>JANYII010000183.1 GCA_025358705.1 Betaproteobacteria bacterium
CATGGCGCTCACCACCACCAACGTCTTAGATGATATCCCCATACTCCCCCCAATAAGGTATTACGCGACGAACTCGATGGAAAGTCTAACCCTAAGCGACATTTTTGGGTGTCAGCTTCAATCTGCGGTCAATAACCTCCATAAGGCTTTCTGGTGCAATCGAGCTGCTCAATTGCGCTAGATATCCGAATTCACTGGGACAAATCACCTATTCTTCCGGTGGCAAATCTTGTCCAGGAAATAGAGCATCAAGGAAACCGAATTTCGACAGGTCGCGGATGCGCATCGGATAAAGGATGCCGTCAAGATGGTCGCACTCGTGCTGCACCACGCGCGCGTGGAAATCACCAACGGTCCGCTCGAAGCGATTGCCCTGCTCGTCGAACCCGGCGTACTTGAGCCGGGTCCACCGGGGCACCCAGCCACGCATGCCCGGAACCGAGAGGCATCCTTCCCAGCTCTCCTCCATCTCATCCGAGAGCGGGGTGAGCACGGGGTTGATCAGCACGGTATCCGGAACTTCCTCTACATCCGGATAGCGCGGATTCGACGTAACGCCGAAGATCACGACGCGGAGGCTGACGCCGATCTGCGGCGCGGCGAGTCCCGCGCCGTTCAGGTGCGCCATCGTGTCGCGCATGTCCTGCAGCAAGGCGGCCAAATCCGGCGTGCCGAAGCGCTCCACTTCCGCCGACCGCTGCAGCAGGCGTTCGTCGCCCATTCTCAGCACATCGCGGATCATCTGGCCGCCAGTTGCTCCAGAATTCGCCGCACCCGTTGCATGGCCTGTTCCACGACCGCTTCGATAGCCGTGAGCGAAATGGCGTGCGCGCTGTCGCCTTTGCCCGCTGCGTGGTTTGCAACCACGGCGATCGCGGCGTACTCGAGTCCTGCTTCGCGCGCCAGCGCGGCTTCGGGCATCGCGGTCATGCCGACGAGATCGGCGCCATCACGCTCCATGCGCGCGATTTCCGCCGCGCTCTCCAGCCGCGGCCCCTGCGTGCTGCCGTAGCAGCCGCCGTCGGCGATCGGCTCGCCGCAGGCCCTGGCCGCCGCGAGGATGTCGTTGCGCAGAGCGGCCGAATACGGTTCGGTGAAATCGATGTGCGTGACCCTGGCGCCCGGCCCTTCGAAGAACGTCGAGGCGCGGCCCCAGGTATAGTCGATGATCTGGTCCGGCACCACCAGCGCTCCCGGCCCGAATTCGCGACGTATTCCGCCCACGGTCGCCACTGCGGCGATCCTGCTCACGCCCGCGTCCTTCAGCGCCTGGATATTGGCCCGGTAGTTCACCTGATGCGGCGGAATGCTGTGCGCATCCCCGTGCCTCGGGAGGAATATCACTTCGCGTCCGCCAATCTTTCCCAGCGTAAGCGGTCCCGAAGGCTCGCCGTAGGCGGTGCGCGCCGAAATGCGCCGCGTTTCCGACAACGAGGAAAGCTGCGCCAGGCCGCTACCGCCGAGGATGGCGAGCATCAGGAATCGCGCATGGCGCGAATTTCGGGCAGGTTGCGCCAGAATCCTTTCGCGTCCATGCCGCAGCCGAAGACGAAGCGATCCGGAATTGTCAGGCCGACGAAATCTGCTGCGATTGGCTTTGGCCGGGCGAGAATTTTTTCCACCAATACCGCGCAGTGGAAGCTCGCCGCCCCCAGGCCGAGCAGTCGGTCGCGGATCGCGACCATGGTCTGCCCGCCGTCGAGGATGTCGTCCAGCACCAGCACCGCGCGTCCATGCACATTGCGCGGCGGCTCGACGCGCCACTCGATCCCGCTGCCGGTGGTCGCTGCGCCGTAGCGCGTGGCGTGGATGTAATCCAGGTCGAGCGGCATGCGCAACTTTGGCAGCAACTGGCCCGCGAAAACCACCGCGCCACCCATGACGATCAGCACCAGCGGATACCTGTCCTTGAACTGCTGCTGGACCTCGGCCGCCACCTTGCCGATGGCAGCCTCCACCTGCGCCGCGCTGGAAACGAGGTCAGAATGCTCGAGAAAATCCCACGACGCCTGCAAGTCTGGCATCTCAGCGTCTCCGCTGGTCGAGAAACTCAGCGAAGCCCTTGCCGACCTCGGGATGGCGAAGGCCCAACTCCACGGTGGCTTTCAGGTAGCCCAGCTTGCTGCCGCAGTCGTAGCGCTTTCCGCCGATGCGCATCGCCAGCACCCGCTCGCGCGCGAGCAAGGCGCTGATCGCATCCGTCAGCTGGATCTCGCCTCCGCTCCCCGGCTTGGCGCCGGCAAGCAGGTCGAAGATCGCCGGCGTAAGCACGTACCGCCCGACGACGCCCAGCGTCGACGGCGCGTCCTTGGGCGCGGGCTTCTCGACGATGGCATTGATCTGCGTCACGTCAGCTTTGGAATCGGCCGGACTGACGATGCCGTAGCTGCCCGTCTGCTCCCTCGGCACGTCCTCCACGCCGAGCAGGGAGCAGCCCTCCTTCTCGAAGCGCGCGGTCATGCGCGCCATGGTCGGTGGTTGCGCGTCGATCAGGTCGTCCGCCAGCAGCACCGCGAACGGCTGGTCGCCCACCACCGGTTGCGCGCACAGGACCGCGTGCCCGAGGCCGAGCGCCTCCGGCTGCCGGATGTAGATGCAATGGCAGTTCCTGGGCAGGATCGCCTGCACCGATTCGAGCAAGTCGCGCTTGCCCTGTTCCGCCAATTCGTGCTCGAGCTCGAGGTCGCGGTCGAAATGGTCCTCGATCGAACGTTTGGTGCGCCCGGTGATGAAGATCATTTCCGTTATGCCGGCCGCGGCTGCCTCTTCGACGGCGTACTGGATCAACGGCTTGTCCACGACTGGCAGCATTTCCTTCGGGCTCGCCTTGGTCAGCGGCAGGAACCGCCTGCCCAGGCCCGCGACGGGGAAAACAGCCCTGGAGATTTTTCTTTGCATCCTGGTTACCGCTTTCCGAGTAGCTGCAAGAGTCCGTCTTCGTCGATAACCGCGATTCCGAGCGAGCGCGCCTGCTCGAGCTTGCTGCCAGCTTCGGCTCCGGCCACCACGTAGTCGGTGTTCTTCGACACCGAACCGGTGACCTTGTGGCCTTGCGCTTCGATCAGCGCGCGTGCCTCGTCCCTGCTCATGCCCGCAAGAGTACCAGTGAGCACGAAAGTCTTCCCGGCAAGGGGTGCCGCTGCCATGGCCGCGTCCCGGACCGCCACGCCGCGCTCCGGATCGACAAGACTGGCGATGACCTTGCGGTTGTGGGTTTCATGCACGAATTTGTCGAGGCTCTCCATGATCTCGGGACCGATGCCTTCGAGCGGCACCTCGACGGGCGCCTCGCCCTTTCTCTTGCGCTTTGCATTTTCCCTGCGCAGGGTTTCCTTCTGCGCCGCAAGCGCCGGCCAGTCGGCGCCCAGCAGGGCTCGCAGCGAGCCGAAGTGACGCGCCAGGATCCTCGCCACCTCCTCGCCCACGCCGGGAATGCCCATTGCGAACACGAACCTCGCCAGGTCCATGCTGCGCGAGCGCTGGATGCTGTCGACTACGTTCTGCGCCGACTTCTCCGCCATGCGCTCCAATCCCGCGAGCGTCTCCTTTTCCAGCCGGTACAGGTCGGCCGGGCTTTCGATTAAGTCACGATCCACGAGTTGCTCGACCAGTTTCTCGCCGACGCCTTCGATGTCCATCGCCCGCCGCCCGACGAAATGGAGAATTGCCTGCTTGCGCTGGGCCCGGCAATACAAGCCGCCGGTGCAGCGGGTCGCCGCCTCGCCCGGCAGGCGCACGACGGGGGACTGGCACACCGGGCACTGGTCCGGCATGACGAAGCGCTCGTCGCTCCTGCGCGGTCCCTGCTTGTGGACACCCACGACTTCAGGAATCACGTCCCCCGCGCGGCGCACGATGACCAGATCGCCCGCCCACACGTCCTTGCGGCGAAGCTCGTCTTCGGTGTGCAGGGTCGCGTTGGTCACGGTGACTCCGCCGACTTCGACCGGCTTTAGCCGCGCCACCGGAGTCAGCACCCCGGTGCGGCCGACTTGCACTTCGATCTTCAGCACCTCGGTCGTCTGCTCCTCGGCCGGGTACTTGTGCGCGATGGCGAATCGCGGCGCACGCGAGACGAAGCCGAGCTTCTCCTGCCAGTCCAGCCGGTTGACCTTGTAGACCACGCCATCGATGGCGTATGGAAGTTTTTCCCGCTTCCTTTGTATGCCACCATAAAATTCCAGCAATTCATCCACTCCCCGCGCGACGCTGCGTTCCCTGGCAACCGGAAAGCCCATGCCAGACAGCCTGTCCAGCATTTCGGAATGGCTCTTCCACCGCGAGTTCGCGGCAATTCCGACGCCGTAGGCGAAAAAACGCAACGGCCGTCGCGCCGTGATCGAGGAATCGAGCAGGCGCAGGCTGCCGGCCGCGGCATTGCGGGGGTTTGCGAATACCTTTTCCTCCGCTTCGCGTTGCCTCGCATTCAGTTTTTCGAAGTCGGCTTTGTAGAACAGAACCTCGCCCCTCACCTCCAGGTCGTCGGTGTCATGGCCCTTGGGCAGCCGAAGGGGGATGGCGCGCACCGTTCGCAGGTTCGGGGTCACGTCTTCGCCCGTGGCGCCATCGCCTCGCGTCGCGCCCTGCACGAATACGCCTTTGCGGTAGGACAGGCTGATCGCGAGGCCGTCGAACTTGGGCTCGGCGGCGTATTCCACGCTCTCGACGCCCAACGCATCGCGCACGCGCTTATCGAACGCGCGAACCTCATCCTCTTCGAAAGCGTTTGCCAGCGACAGCATCGGCGCCCGGTGCCGCACTTCGGCGAACTCGGGCAACGGCGCCGCGCCGACGCGCTGGGTCGGCGAATCGGGACTCTTCAACTCCTCGTGTTCCTCTTCGAGCTCGACAAGCTCGCGGAACAGGCGGTCGTAGGCCGCGTCGTCGATTTCCGGATCGTCGAGGACGTAGTAGCGCCGGTTGTGGTGCTCGAGTTCCTGCCGCAGCCGCTCGGCGCGGGCCCGGACCTGCTTCGACGCGCCCATCTCAGGAAAACAGGCGCAGCGCCGTCGCACTGCCCGGCGTCACGCCTTTGGCTTCCAGCCTGGCGCGCACCGAATCGAGCTGGATCGCGATGGCGGCCAGGGCTCGCTCGTCCAGCGCGTGGCCGTTGTCGTCCACCATGCTTCCACCCAGCACCGTGGCGAGCTGGTTTGCCAGCCGCGCCATGCTCTCGAACGAGCGCCGCGTGTCCGGGGCACGCGTCACATCGAGCGAAAGCGAAAGCGCCTGCGGCATGGCATCGCGCATCATCGCGACGGAGAACGCGGCGCCGTCCCGCGTGCCCATCGCATACACCAGCCGCTGCGCGTCATCACGCAGCACGAACCTGCCGTCCGCCTCGAGCGCGAGGCCGGCCGATTCCGCCGCGGCACGGATCTTCGTTCCCGCGAATGGGCCGCCGGTAACGTGCACCACGACCTGGATGTCCGACTCGGCGCAAAACTCGTCCAGCGCACGCGCGGCCTCGACCGCCGCGCGCATTTCCGGCGCCGACACCGACGCGCCGACAGATGCGGCAAGTGTTTCCACGGCCGAGCGAAATTCGATCAGGTCGGCTTCGCCAACCGCACCGTCCCGAGAAACCAGTTGCAGCCCCGCGCGCCACGACTTGTCGTCGCCGGACCCCGCAAGCAGCGCGCGGTGCGCATGCCGGCGCTCGATCGCGACCCATTGCTCACGCAGGGCGCCGTGCGCCACGGCATGCTCGGCGGAGAGTTCGATGATGTAGTCGATGGCCGGATCGGGCTGCGCCGATTCGTCTGGCGGTGCCGTGCGTTGCGCATGCCGCGGCGCTTCCTGCCCAGCGTCGCCCGCGCCCACTTCCCCGCCATGCGCCGAGACGGGCTGGCCGATCAGGACGTCTTCATGGCCGGAGCGGAAATTGCGTTCAGCATCGCGCTTCGCGCGGCTCTCCTGGACGCGGTTGTAGATCAGCACGGCGGCCACCACCACCGCGCCGATCGCAAGCAGGCCGATCTGAAGTTCGCTCATGGACGGGTCATCGTTCGCGACAGGCCGCCCAAGCGAAGCTCAGGCGGCGAGCTCCTCCCGGATCCGCAACGCTTCCTCGATGTCCACCGCGACCACCCGGGAGACGCCGGATTCCGGCATCGTCACCCCGATAAGCTGCGTCGCCATTTCCATGGTGATCTTGTTGTGGCTGATGAACAGGAACTGCGTCTGGACCGACATCTTGCGCACCAGGTCGCAGAAGCGAGTGGTGTTGCTGTCATCCAGCGGCGCGTCCACCTCGTCCAGCAGGCAGAACGGGGCCGGATTGAGCTGGAACAGCGAGAACACCAGGGATATCGCCGTCAGTGCCTTTTCCCCGCCGGAAAGCAGGTGGATGCTGCTGTTGCGCTTGCCCGGCGGATGGGCCATGACCTGCACGCCGGCGTCGAGGATTTCTTCGCCGGTCATGACCAGCTTCGCCTCGCCGCCGCCGAACAGCACCGGGAAGAGCGAGCCGAAATGGCGATTGACGCTCTCGAAAGTCTGGCGCAGCAGTTCGCGCGTCTCACGGTCGATGCGCCGGATCGCGTCCTCCAGCGTCGCCACTGCTTCTTCCAGGTCAGCCGACTGCGCGTCCAGGTATCCCTTGCGCTCGCGCCCGGTCGCCAGTTCTTCCAGGGCCGCAAGATTCACCGCGCCCAGTTCGTTCACTGCCTGCGTCAGGCGCGTGATTTCGCCCTGCAGGGCGGATGGCCGCGGCGCGCCTTCGGATTCCGCGGCGAGGCGGGCTTCGTCGGCGCTGGCGTCGTGCAATTGCATTTCGTACTGGTCGTGGTTGATCTGCGCTGCCTGCTCCTTCAGCCGCAGCTCGTTGATGCGCTCGCGCAGCGGCGCGATCGAATGCTCGATCGCGAGCCGCTCTTCCTCCAGGCCGCGCAGCGCGCTGGCCGCGACCTCGACGATCTCGCGCGCCGCAGCCAGGGTCTTGTCGCAACCCATGCGCGACTCGGCAGCCGCATCAAGCGCGGCGCGCACCGCCGGTACCGGATCCACCGCGAGTTCTTCGGTCAGGCGCGCGACCTCCACTTCCGCATGGCCGATCTGCTGGTCGATCATGCGCACCGAGCCATCGATCTCGGCGATCTTCGCGGATATTTCCCGCTCCCCGAACAGCGCGTCGTGCGCCTCGCGTTCGGCCTGCTGCGTGCGTATGCGCTGCTCCGCGAGCGTGGTCTCGGCCGCGACGTAGTCCGCCCGAACCGTCTCCAGGTACTGCTTGGCGCCGCGGATCTCGTCCGCAATACGCGCCGCAGCGGCCCTGGCTTCGTCCAACCGGGTGTTGTCGCGCGCGCTCTCCTCGCCGACAACGCCGATTTCGTCGCGAATCTGCGCCGTACGCTCGCGATACCGTTCCAGCGCCTGTCCAAGCTTGAGCGCTTCGATCTGCGCGTCGTGTTTTTCCTGCTGCCTCACGCCGACGGAGTCCCGCGCCTGTTCGAGCGCAACGATGTGTTCCGCCAGCTTGCCTTCGATGCGCTTCGCTTCGGCGACGGCGGCCGCGGCCCTCTGCGCCAGCCCGTGGCAGCGCTCTTCAAGCGTCTCTATTTCGGACTGGCGCGCGAGAATCCCTGCATCGGCGGAGTCAGGTGCGTGAAAACTGAGCGTATGGCGCGTGAACTGGTCGCCCTGGCGGTTGACCAGCGAGGCGCCGGCGGGAATCGCGGCGCGCTGTTCCCTCGTCGGCGTGCCCTCGATGGCATACACGCCTGCAAACCAGTCAGCGAGCGCGCCGGCAAGCCGGTCATCGATCGCGTGAACCTTGTCCCGCAGTGCTGTGTGGCCAGGCAGCGCAGCGATGGCAATGGCGCTGCCGGGTCCGAACAGGCTCGCTTTCACGGGCGGCCGGTCGGCGCCAAGGACATTGCTATCGCCCATCTCATGCGCATGCAGCCGTTCGCGCAGCACCGATTCCACCGCGGTTTCCCAGCCATGGTCGATGCGGATCTTCTGCCAGAGGCGCGGCAGGGCGGCGAGCTGGTGACGCACGAGCCACTCGTGCAGCGGCGCTTCTCCCTCGGCGGCGGCCTGGACCTGCTTCAGCGTGGCAAGCTGCGCATCGGCCGCCGTTTGTTCCCGGCTCGCCTCGGCGCCGGCTTCCGCGGCTGCCGCGCTGGTCGCGCCCAGCGCTTCCGACTCCGCCTGCAGGGCGTCAACGCCCGACTGCGACTCCTGCAACGTGCGGTCGAGCAAAAGAACGCGTTCGTTGGCGGCGTTCATGCCGGCCGAATCGGGCTCCGCGAGCGACTGCAGTTCCGCCTCCAGCCGCTCGCGACGCTGCGCCAGCGACTGCAGGTTGCCTTCCCGGTGCGTGACTTTCTGCTGCTCGAGCAGCAGGCGGCTCTCGGCCTGCAGCAGCTTGCCGCGCGATTCGTTCAACTGCTCCTGCTTCGCGCGGTAGGCCTGCTCGGATTCGGGAAGGCGTATGTTTTCCCTGGCCAGGCTGGCCTGTGCGTCCGCGACCCGCTGCTTCGCGCCGCCGGAACGCGCAGCCCACATGTGGAGCGCCTGGGTCAGTTGCGAGCGCTGCTCGCGCCAGGAAGTGAGCTGCACCCTGCGCTCGGTATGCTGGCTCTCAAGCCTGCCGCGGCTTTCTTCGACATGCCGCAGTTCGGATTCATGCTTCGCCAGTTCGGCGTTCGCCGCGTAGACAGCGGCCTGCGCGGCATTCAGCCCGTCTCCCGCCGCGAAATGCGCGACCCGCGCGGTCTCCATCCGACTTTCCACGTCCCGCAGCCTGGCGGTACCGGCCTCGATCTCGGCGGTGATGGTGGCGATTTCCTTCGCGTGCTTTTCCCGGTCGGCGGCCGCGTCCTTGCGCCGCAGGAACCAGAGCAGGTGCTGCTTGAGCTGCAATTCCTGCTGCAATTCCTTGTAGCGGGAGGCGACTTTCGCCTGGCTGTCGAGCTTGTCGATCTGGGCGCCCAGCTCGTTGCGGATGTCGGTGACGCGGGCCAGGTTCTCTCGTGTGTCGGCAAGGCGGTGCTCGGTTTCCTTGCGCCGTTCCCGGTAGCGCGAGACGCCGGCGGCTTCTTCGAGGAATATCCGCAGCTCCTCGGGTTTCGCCTCGATGACGCGCGAAATCATGCCCTGCTCGATGATCGCATAGGCCCGCGGCCCCAGGCCGGTGCCGAGGAACACGTCCGTGATGTCGCGCCGCCGGACGTGCGTGCCATTGATGAAATAGGACGACTCGCCGTCGCGTTGCAGCACCCGCCGGACGGACAACTCCGCGTATTGCGACCACTGCCCGGCCGCGCGGCCCAGCGAGTTGTCGAAAATCAGCTC
>JANYII010000201.1 GCA_025358705.1 Betaproteobacteria bacterium
GGCCGAACCACGCCATGCCCTCGACGCCGATGCCTTGTTCCTTCATCGTCGGGATATCGGGCATCGCTTTCGAGCGCACGCTGCCGGCGATCGCGATGATGCGCAGCCTGCCTGCCCGGTGCTGCTCGGACAGGTCGCCAAGCGCGTCGAACGCGGCCGGCACCTGGCCGCCGATCAGCTCGTTGATATAGGCAGCCGTGCCCTTGTAAGGCACGTGCGTGAGCTCGACGCCGACTTCTCGCGCGAGCAGCAGGCCAAGCATGTGCGGCAGGCTGCCGGCGCCCGAGGTGGCGTAGAACGCTTTGCCGCGGTTCGCCTTCGCCCAGTCGATGAACTCCACGAGAGTCTTCACAGGCGCACCGGGGCCGACCGCGAGGGCGAGGTGCGAGGTCGTGACCAGAGATAGGGGCGCGAAATCCTGCAGGGTGTCGAAGGTGTTGCTCTTGCGCGCGTTGGGCGCGACGATCATGGAGCCGACCACATTCAGCAGCAGCGTGCTGCCGTCGGGCGGCGCGTTCTTGACGGCTTCCGCCGCGATCGCCGCGATTGCCCCGGGACGATTTTCCACGAGTACTGTCTGTCCCAGGCTGTCTTTCAGCTTGTCGGCAACCAGGCGCCCGAGCAGGTCGGTGGTGCCGCCAGGAGGAAATCCGATCAGGATCCGGACCGGCTTGTCCTGCGCCTGGCAGGGGAGGGCGAGCGCGGCGATGGCCGCCAGCAGCAGAAGTTTTCTCATTGCCTAGCGTAGCTCATTTTCGTAGAACGGCCGGCTGCTGCTGATTCCCGCCAGCGACCAGACCGCCGGGCACGGCACCACCGGCCAGGCAAAGTGGTGGAAGAAGGAGATGGAGGCCTGGCTGGCGACGGTGCCACGCCGCTAGCCGCGTGCCTTGAAGAGCTTCCTCGCAGGGTAGGGTAGTTTGTTTGCGCCCAGGGATTCCTCGATGCGCAGGCCTTCGTTCCACTTCGCCATGCGCTCGGAACGCGAAAAACTGCCGACCTTGAGCTGCGGCACGCCCCAGCCAACCGCGAGATGGACGATGGACACGTCTTCCGTCTCGCCCGAGCGCGCCGAGACGATGGCACCGTAACCCGCCTTCTGCGCGGCGCGCCAGCAGGCCAGCGTCTCGGTCAGCGTACCCACCTGGTTCGGCTTGAGGAGAACCGCATTGCAGGCGCCTTCTGCGTCCCTCACTCGTGCAGCATCTGTGACGAAAAAATCGTCGCCTACGACCTGGATCTTCGCGCCCGCCGTGCGCGTGAAGGATTGCATGGCCTCCGCGTCGTGTTCTGCAAAGGGGTCTTCGATAGATACGATCGGGTAGCGCTCGATCCAGCGCAGCAGCATGGTGTGCAGCTGGTCGGTCGACAGCGTGCGGTTTTCGAGGGCGAGGTGATAGCGGCCGTCGCGCCACAGCTGCGTCGCGGCGATGTCGAGCGCGATGGCGATGTCGGCGCCCGGCTCGAAGCCCGCGTCGCTGATCGCTCCCGTCAGTTCGGCGAGCGCCTCTTCATTGGACTTGAAAGCCGGCCAGTAGCCGCCTTCGTCGGCGACGCCGTGCAGTGCATTGCGCTTGGCGAGGCGCGCGCCCGCGGCGCGGTAGACCTCGGCGGTCCACTCCAGGCTTTCGCTGAAGCTGCCCGCGCCGGTGCAGATGATCATGAAGTCCTGCACGTCCATGCTGCCGTGCGCGTGCGCGCCGCCGCCGAAGATCTGGATCTGCGGCACCGGCATCGATACCGGGCGTTTGCCGGCGAGAAACCTCCACAGCGGCTCCTTCGCCGCGGCCGCCGCCGCGTGGGCGCAGGCGAGCGATACCGCGACGATGGCATTGCCGCCGAGGCGCGATTTGTCGGGCGTACCGTCCAGGGAAAGCAGAAGTTGATCAAGGGTTTCTTGTTCAAGCGTCTTACCCAGGAAAGCGCTTCTGATCTCGGAATTCACCAGATGAACTGCCTGTCCAACGTCAATGCTCTTGGCCTCCCCGGACCCCGTCGACGCCCCAGCCGGCGCGATCGCACGCCCGCGCGCTCCCTTCACCGCGACTTCGGCTTCGACCGTCGGCCGGCCGCGCGAATCCCAGACGCGGCGCGCGAGGACTTCTAGGATCTTTGCCATGCGTTCCTGATGTCGGTGAGCGTGTTGGGGGGCGAAGCGAGGAACCGGCCCGCGATTTCGCGCACGAAGTCCTTGTCCGAATCCGCCGTCAGGTATTCGACCGGCGACTTGCCGTCCACGCGCGCGAGCAGCAATCCCGGCAGGAGCGTTGCCGCGCGCATCTCAATGCCCGCCCGCGGCTCCCAACCGACACCGGCGAGGTAGGCCTCGGCGAGCACGTCGTAGCACTGCAGGAAGGCCTTGCGCCGCACCGGCACCCACAGGCCTTTCAGCAGCAGGTGGTTCAGGCAGAAGGCGAGGTCGAAGGCCGGGTCGCCGTACCAGGCGCATTCGGCGTCGAGGAATACCGGGCCATCGGGTCCGATCAGGATGTTCTTCGGGCTGACGTCTCCGTGGACCAGGGCGAGTCGTGTGTTTGCAGTTCTTTCAGAGAGCTCTTTTAAATTCTTTTCCAAAGAAACATTCACCCTGCCTGCGGCGAGAAGGTAAGGCTCGAGGCGGATGGCGTGGAAGTTCTTGTCGGTGTCGAATTTCGCCGCGCAGTCCTTGTCGCCGGCAGTCGCCGCATGGATGCGCGCGAGGCTGTGGCCGACCTTCGCCGCGAAATCGCGGTCGGCGCGGCCCTCGGCGAGTTCCGCCTTCCACAGCGGGTAGCCATCCAGCAGCTGCATCGCGAAGCAGCCGCTGTCGTCCGAAGCGAGCACGCGCGGTGTTACGCCCGGAATGATCGCGTTCGCTGTTTCCATCCACATGCGTTCGTAGCGGTTGCGCTCGACAGGGACTTCCCAGAGCTGCTCGACGCGCAATCGCGGCAGTGCGCGCTTGACGCAGATCGGGCCGCTTCTCAGGTCCACGCGCCAGATGTCGGACGACACGCCGCCGGAGAGCGCCTTCGCGGCCGGAACCTCATCGACGGCGGCGAGTCCGTGCCTGCGCAGGAACGCCAATACCGGCTCAGGGAGCAAGGCGCTCGATCTTCCACGCGCCCTTTGCAGGCGTGTAGAGCAGCCGGTCGTGCAGGCGGTTCTCGCGCCCCTGCCAGAACTCGATCTGCGAGGGAATCACGCGGTAGCCGCCCCAGTGGGCGGGGCGGGGAGGGTTGTCGCCATGCTTTTCTTTTTCCGCTTTTGCTGCAGTTTCCAGGACTTCCCTTCCTTCCACGATGCTGCTCTGTGCCGAGGCCCGCGCCGACAGGCGCGCGCCCACAGGCCGGCTCGAGAAATATTTGTCCGATTCTGCTGCGGCGACTTTCTCCACGCGCCCCTCGATCCGCACCTGCCGCTCGAGCTGCGTCCAGAGGAAGACGAGGCAGGCCAGCGGCTTTGCCGCCAGCTGGCGCCCCTTGCGGCTTTCGTAGTTCGTGTAGAACACGAACGCGCCGCTTTCCACGCCCTTGAGCAGGATGATGCGCGCGTCCGGCGCGCCTTCGGCCGACACCGTGGCAAGGGTCATGGCGTTTGCCAGCGGCAGCTGCGCGGCGAGCGCGTCCTTGAACCAGCGCTCGAACTGCAGCAGGGGATCGGGATGCGCGTCGGCCTCGGCCAGCCCGGCGCGCATGTATTCCTGCCTCAGGTCCGCGATGTTCATCGAGGGACAATTCTATAATGCCCCCGTGGATTCTCCTCAGGGTGTCTTCGACTACGGCCATGGCATCAGCGCCGTCGACAGCGTCTACGACCGCAGGGAACAGACCGCGATCCACCTTTTGATCGAGGACGGCCGCGCGGCGGTCATCGATACAGGGACCTCGCACGCGGTGCCGCACGTGATGGACGCGCTCGAAGCGCGTGGGGTGCCTCCGGAGAAGGTGGACTACGTCATCCTCACTCACGTCCACCTGGATCACGCAGGCGGCGCCGGCCAGCTGATGGCGCGATTCACCAATGCGCGCCTCACGGTGCACCCGCGTGGTGCGCGTCATGTCATAGACCCGAGCCGTCTGCTTGCGGCGACGGTAGCGATCTACGGCGAGCAGGAGACGCGGCGCCTCTATGGGGAAATCCTGCCGGTGCCGCGGGCGCGGGTGATTGAGACGCCGGAAGGCGCGACGCTGCGCCTCGCGGGGCGCGAGCTCCTGTTCCTGGATACCCCGGGCCACGCGCGCCACCACGTCGTGGTGCGTGATGGAAAGACCGGCCATATCTTCGCCGGCGATACCTTCGGCATCTCCTACCGGGAGCTGGACCAGGACGGCCGCCAGTATTCCTTCCCGACCACCAGCCCGTCGCAATTCGATCCGCCCGAGCTGCACCGCTCCATCGACCGGATGCTGTCGCTCGGGCCCGGGGCGGTCTACGTGGCGCATTTCGGCAGGCTGACGAATCTGACGGTTCTCGCCGGGGATCTGCACCGACTGGTCGACGCGCACGCCGCGCTGGGCGAGCGCCACCGGCGCGCCGGCGCCGAGCGAAAACATCTGTTGATCGAAGGTGTTAGGTCGCTCGTGCTAGACGAACGTGAAAGACAGGGATGGCGTTTGCCGAGGGAAAAAGTGCTGGAAATCTTCGCGCTCGACATCGAGTTGAACGCGCAGGGCATCGAATCCTGGCTCGACGCAGAGGAGAAATCGAGCTTGAAATCCTGAAATTCGCTATGAAACGATTGACATGCTCTCCTGATTTCGGCATTGTTCGGGCTCCGCTGCCCCGACGACGGCGGAATGAATCACGGGATCCCCAAGATCATATCGTTCAGAGGAGAAATCAAGATGGCGAAAAAGAAAGCAAAGAAGGCCGGCAAGAAACGTAAGCCGAATGCGGCGTTCATGAAGCCGATGAACCCGACCGCAGCGCTCGGCGCGGTGATCGGCCACGGCGCGATGCCGCGTACCGAGGTCACCAAGAAGATCTGGCAGTACATCAAGAAAAACAACCTGCAGGACAAGAAAAACCGTCGCAACATCAACGCGGACGAGAAACTCAAGCCCGTGTTCGGTGGCAAAGCCCAGGTCTCGATGTTCGAGATGACGAAACTGGTCAACAAGCACCTCAAGTAATCCGCTAGATCGCAGCACCCTGCCGGAGGCGCGGGCCTCCGGCGGGTTCAACACCTCTTAGACCTTCCCGGCAGACATTTCCGATGGTCGATGTCAGGGCAAATTTCAGCGGTTCCATCCCCGAGTACTACGATAGCTGCATGGGCGCGGCGATATTCGAGCCCTTTGCGCATGACCTCGTGCGGCGCCTCGCGGTACGGCCACCCGGCGATGTTCTCGAAATCGCCTGCGGTACCGGCATCGTCACGCGGTTGCTGCGCAAACGGCTGGATCCTGCCGTGCGCCTGGTGGCATCCGACCTCAGCAAGGCGATGCTCGACTATGCGCGGCACAAGCTGGATGAGCCCGCCGGCGTCGAATGGCGAGAGGCCGATGCCTGCAAGCTGCCTTTCCCCGACGGGGAATTTGGCGCCGTGGTCTGCGCCTTCGGTGTCATGTTTGCGCCCGACCGGCAAGGGGCATTTCGCGAAGCGCGCCGCGTTCTGAAAGACGGCGGAACATTCCTGTTCAATGTCTGGGATCGCATCGAAGAACTCC
>JANYII010000209.1 GCA_025358705.1 Betaproteobacteria bacterium
GGCACGCTGTTGTTCGCGGGCTTCACGACGCTGCTGATGTTCGACCTGCTGTTGATGCTGTGTGCATTGGCAGGGCTTATCGGCGTTGTTTATTTAAGTAAAAACGAAAAAAAGGGAATTCTCTGGCTGGGCGCCGGCATCGGGCTCGGGGTGCTCGCGAAGGGCCCGGTGATCCTGCTGCACGTACTGCCGGCGGCGGTGGTGGCGCCATGGTGGGCGCCGCAACTCAAGGAGAGGCTGGGCCGCTGGTACCTGGACCTGCTGCTCGGCGTGCTGCTCGGCTCGGCGATCGCGCTCGCCTGGGCGCTGCCGGCGGCGTATTTCGGCGGCGAGGCCTACCGGCATGCGATTTTCTGGGGCCAGACCGCGGGGCGCGTGTCGGAGTCCTTCGCGCATCGTTCCCCGTGGTGGTACTACCTGCCGCTGCTGCCGATGATCCTGTTCCCGTGGTTTGTGTGGCCGAGGGTATGGGCTGGCATGAAAGGGGTTTTTCAGGATTCAGGTTCGAAATTCCTCATAGCCTGGCTTGTTCTAACTGTTATCGCTTTCTCCCTCGTGAGCGGAAAGCAAGCCAAATACCTGGTACCGATGCTGCCCGCGTTCGCGCTGCTGGTGGGTTTTGCATTGGCAAAAGAAAAAAAACCAGCGCGCTGGTGGGAAATGCTGCTGCCCGCGGGCGGATTCCTCCTGGCGCCGGCGTTCCTCGCCTACCTGCGCTCGCAGCCCGAGGCGATGAAGCTGCCGGAATGGGTGGGGGAGATCCCGCTCTGGCCGATGGCGGTCCTGATATTCGTCCCGATCCTGTTGTTGTTTTTCCTGCGAGGAAAGGCTGAAACGCAGTTGCGCTCGCTCGCGCTTGCGATGCTCGCCGCGTTCGCGGTGGTGGTCGCGGGCGTCATCCCGGCGTTCGTGCCCTACAGCGATCCGGGGCCCGCGGCACGCCACCTCGCGGCGCTGCAGGCGGCGAAGGTGCCGCTCGCGCACCTGGGCAAGTACCACGCGACCTACAATTTCCCGGGGCGCCTGCGAGAACCGATCGCGATCCTCGACCATGGGGAGGTAAAGGCCTGGGTGGCGGCGCATCCCGGCGGGCAGGTGATCACGGTGGAACGGGAAAGTGCGCAAGAAACGGCTACCGCCCAAGGCGGTCCTGCTACCGCCCAAGGCGGTCCTGAATATCAGGCGCGCTTCCGGGGGGCATGGCTGCAAGTCTGGAGCGGCAGGGTATTGCTCGAAGCGCGGCCCGAGCTGCGTTAGACTCGCGGCCTAGGCAACTCCAGGGAAAGCAGGCACCCCATGAACATCTGGCTGCAGGGATTTCTGATCGGCGTCGGACTGTCGGTGGTTCTCATCGTTTTCGAGTACACGGCGATCAACCGCGAGCTCGCGGAGCGCTCGAAAAGGCTGGCCAAGAAGGTGGAGAAGGACTCGAACCAGATCAGCCGCATGCGCGGCATGATCACCTTCGGCATGGTCCTGCCGTTCGGCTGCTCGATCGGCGCCTGGCTGATCAGCAAGATGTAAGAAAAATCGGGGTCAGAGCCCGATTACAACGCAAGGATCCTGGCATCGCCAGGTAATCGGGCTCTGACCCCGATTTTTCTAGGCGGCTTGTTTCAGTACCAGCGCCTTGTCCGTCGCTTCCCAGGTGAACTCGGGCTCGTCGCGCCCGAAGTGGCCGTAGGCGGCGGTCTTCTCGTAGATCGGCCGCAGCAGGTCCAGCATCTGCACGATGCCCTTGGGCCGCAGGTCGAAATGCTGCAGCACCAGCTGCGAGAGTTTTTCATCCGACAGCTTGCCGGTGCCCTGCGTGGTCACCATGACGCTGGTCGGTTGCGCCACGCCGATGGCGTACGACACTTGCACCAGGCACTTCGAGGCGAGCCCGGCGGCGACGATGTTCTTCGCGACGTAGCGCGCGGCGTAGGCCGCCGAACGATCCACCTTTGAGGGATCCTTGCCGGAAAACGCGCCGCCGCCGTGCGGCGCCGAGCCGCCGTAGGTATCGACGATGATCTTGCGGCCGGTTAGCCCGCAGTCCCCCTTGGGGCCGCCGATTTCGAAGGCGCCGGTCGGGTTGACGAGGTATTTGATCTTGCCCTTGACCATGTTCTTGGGCAGCACCGGCTTGATCACCTGCTCGATCACCGCTTCCTCGATCTGCTTGTGCGTCATGCCGGGCGCGTGCTGGGTGGAAAGCACCACGGTCTCGATCGAGTCGGGCCGGCCGTTGGCGTAGCGGATCGTGACCTGCGACTTGGCGTCGGGCCGCAGCCACGGCAGGCGCCCGTCGCGGCGGATTTCCGACTGGCGTTCGACCAGGCGGTGCGAAAGATAGATCGGCATCGGCATCAGGCCGGGCGTCTCGTCGCAGGCGTAGCCGAACATCAGGCCCTGGTCGCCGGCGCCCTGGTCGAGGTCGAGGCCCTTGCCTTCGTCCACGCCCTGCGCGATGTCCTGCGATTGCTCGCCGTAGGCGACGATCACGGTGCAGGTGTGCGTGTCGAAGCCGATCTTCGGGTCGTTGTAGCCGATGCGGTTGATGGTCTGGCGCGCCACCTGGTCGTAGTTGACGCGCGCGCCGGTGGTGATTTCGCCGGCCAGCACCACGAGGTTGTCCTTCACCAGCGTCTCGGCGGCGACGCGCGACTTCTTGTCCTGCTTTAGAATCGCGTCGAGCACTGCGTCGGAAATCTGGTCCGCGACCTTGTCCGGATGGCCCTCGGAAACCGACTCGGATGTGAAGAGAAATTCGCTCATGATTTTGCTTTGAATGTGCGTCAAAAAAGGGCTGCAAGGATACCAGATGTCGCGCTTCCTGATGAGCCTCGCCGCCCGCTTTCCGCTCGCGATCCTGCACGCGGTGGGCGCACTGCTCGGGTGGGCGATGTATGGGCTGTCGCCCACCTACAGGCGCCACCTGCGCGACAATCTCGAAGCGGCGGGATATCTCGACAGCACCACGCGGCACGCGGCGATCGCGGGCGCGGGCCGGCTGCTCGCCGAATTGCCCGCGGTGTGGCTGCGGCCGGCGCCGGATGTCATCGCCCTGGTGCGACGCATCGACGGACGCGAACATGTGGATGCCGCGCGCGCGGCGGGCAAGGGGATCGTGTTCCTCACGCCGCACCTGGGCTGCTTCGAGATCACGGCCAAGATCGCGGCGGAGGAATTCCCGATCACCGTGCTGTACCGCGCGCCCAAGCTTGCGTGGTTGCAGCCGATGATCGAAAAAGGGCGCGGGCAGGACAACGTTCGCCTGGCGCGCGCCGACGTTTCGGGCGTGCGCGAGCTGCTCGCCGCGCTGCTGCGCAAGGAAGCGATCGGCATCCTGCCCGACCAGGTGCCCGGCGAAGGCGAGGGCGAATGGGTGGATTTCTTCGGCCGGCCCGCCTACACGATGACGCTCGCGCCCAAGCTCGCGTCGCGCCCCGCGAGCGTGTGCCTGCTTGCGTATGGCGAGCGCTTGCCGGGCGGAGGGGGCTACGTGCTGCGCATCCGGCCCCTGCCCGCGGCCGAACCGGGCGAGAGCGGAGCACGGCGCATGAACCGGGCGCTCGAGGCGTTGATTCGCGAATGCCCGGAACAGTACCTGTGGGGCTACAACCGTTACAAGCACCCGAAAGGTGCTCCTGACAAGCACCCGAAAGGTGCTCCGCCAGCGGCATGAGGACGCTCATCTTTGCGCTGATGTGGATTGCGCATTTCCTGCCCAATCGGGTGCTGGCCGTCATCGGCAACAGCGTGGGCGTACTGGCCTTCTGGCTGATCGCCGAGCGGCGGCACGTGACGCGCATCAATCTCGAGAAATGTTTTCCGGATAAAACCGTCGAGGAACGCGAGCGGCTCGCGCGCGCCCACTTCCGCGCGTTCTGCCGCAGCTTCGTCGACCGCGCGCTGCTGTGGTGGGCGCCGCGCGCGCGCATCGAGCAGCTGGTGCGCATCGAAGGGCTCGAACACCTTCGCGCCCATCCCGGTGCGCCTGTTCTTCTCCTCGTGCCGCATTTCGCCGGGCTGGAGGCGGGGTTCGCGCGCCTCGCCTGCGAAGTGGACATGGTGGCGTTTTCCACCCGGCAGAAGGACGCGCGCTTCGACGAATTGCTCCAGCGCGGGCGCAGCCGTTTCGGCGACCAGCGCCTGCTGTTGCGCCAGGATGGCATTCGCGCAACCCTGTCCGCCATGCGCGCGGGCCGGCCGCTCTACTACCTCCCCGACCAGGACTACGGCCCGCGCGACACGATCTTCGTGCCGTTTTTCGGCGTGCCTGCCGCCACCATCCCCGGGTTGTCGCGCCTGGCGCGGCTCACCGCGGCGCGTGTCCTGCCGTGCGTGACGCAAATGCTGCCCGGCGGCGCGGGCTATGTGCTGCGCATCGACGCGCCGTGGGACAATTTCCCAACCGACGACCTGGTCGCCGACACGCGTCGCATGAACGAGTACATCGAACGGCGAGTGCTGGAAATGCCCGAGCAGTACCTCTGGATGCACAAGCGCTTCAAAACGCGTCCCGCAGGGGAAGCGCGCTTCTACTGAATCAACAATGACAAAACTTCGCACTGCGGTTATCGGCGTCGGCTACATGGGCAAGTTCCACGCCGAGAAATTCGCTGCGAGCCCGGATTGCGAGCTAATCGCGACGATCGATGCTGACGCCTCCCGTGCAAAGGAATCCGATTACAAGCCCTGGCTCGGGAAAATCGATGCCGCGTGCGTCGCGGTGCCGACGAGGCTGCATTTCCAGGTCGTCAAGGATTGCCTCGAGGCGGGCGTGCACGTGCTGGTGGAAAAGCCGCTGACCCGCACGCTGGAGGAAGCCGACGCGCTGCTCGAGCTGGCGCGCACCCAAAAACTCATCCTCCAGGTGGGACACCTGCAGCGCTTCAACCCGGCGTTCCAGGCGCTGGCGGCGCAGGGCGGCAGGCCGCTGTTCATCGACATCGAGCGCCTGGCGCCCTTCAAGTCGCGCGGCACCGACGTCGACGTGGTGCTCGACCTGATGATCCACGACCTGGACCTGGTGCTGGCGCTGGCGAAGGCGCCGATCGAGCAGGTCAGCGCGAGCGGTTTTCGCGTGCTCACGGATGCCATCGACATCGCCAACGCGCGCATCGAATTCGCCGACGGCTGCATCGCGAGCGTCTCGGCGAGCCGCGTCAGCCAGTCGCCGGTGCGCAAGCTGCGCGTCTTCCGCCACGACGCCTATGTCTCGGCAGACCTGCAGGAGCAACGGCTGCGCCATGTGAGGAAAGGTTCAAATGCGGCGCAAGGGCTGGATGGCATCGTCGAATCGGAGCAATCCTTCGAACGCGCCGACGAGCTGCGCGCGCAGGCGCAGGCCTTCTTCCGGGCGGTTCGCGGGGAAATCCCGGCGCTGGTGACCGGCGAACAGGGCCGGCAGGCGCTGGCGCTCGCGCTGCAGGTGGGCAGGCTGGTGGAGGAGAGGCTGGCGCGCCATGGAACTTGAGTTCACGAAGATGGAAGGGGCGGGAAACGATTTTGTGGTTTTGGATTTTACGAAGAAGGCTTTTTCGCTCTCCCCGCGGCAAGTTCAAAAACTTTCCAATCGTCACTTCGGCGTTGGTTGCGACCAAGTCCTTGTGGTGGAACGAGCGTCAAAACCGGGCGTGGATTTCCGCTACCGCATCTTCAATGCCGACGGCGGCGAGGTGGAGCAATGCGGCAACGGCGCGCGCTGCTTCGTCAAGTTCGTGCATGCCAGGGGCTTGACCACGAAACGCGAGATCCGCGTCGAAACCCTGGGCGGCGTCATCGTGCCGCGGCTCGAGGATGACGGCGAGGTGAGCGTCGACATGGGCCCGCCTGCCGTTGAAATGCCTTTGTTGCATGAAATCGTTCTTGACCATGAAACGGTGAAAGTAAGCATCCTCTCCATGGGCAATCCCCATGCGGTCCAGGTCGTCGCGGACGTCCAGGCGGCGCCGGTCACGACGCAGGGGCCGAAGCTGGAGCACCACCCCCGCTTCCCGAATCGCGTCAACGCCGGCTATATGCAGGTGCGCGACCGCCATCGCATCGCGCTGCGCGTGTGGGAGCGGGGTGCGGGCGAGACGCTGGCCTGCGGCACGGGCGCCTGCGCCGCGGTGGTTGCCGGCATCCTGCGCGGCCTGCTCGACTCGCCGGTGGCGGTCGAGGCGCGCGGCGGCACATTGACCGTGTCTTGGGCAGGCGGCGACAATGCCGTCTGGATGAAGGGGCCCGCGACGAGCGTGTTCGAAGGCGTGGTCGAACTCTAAAAGGCGCAAATGGACGCAAAAGACGTCGCGCAGTTCCTCAAGGCCAATCCGCAGTTCTTCGACCAGAATCCGGCACTGCTCGAATCCATCTACGTGCCGCATCCGCACGGCGGGCGCGCGATCCCGCTCACCGAGCGCCAGATCGTGTCGCTGCGCGACAAGGTGAAACTGCTCGAGGCCAAGCTCGGCGAATTCGTGCGCTTCGGCGAAGACAACGACGCCATCGGCGAAAAGGTGCACCGCCTCTCGCTCGCGCTGGTGGGCGCGAAGGATGCGCCCGCCGTGACGCAGGCGCTTCACTTCCACCTGCGCGAGGATTTCTCGGTGCCCCACGTGGCGCTCAAGCTGTGGAATGGCGACGATGTCCCGCCGGAACTGCGCGACAAGGTTGAAAGCATGGGCGCGCCGCTCTGCGGCGCCGCGGCGGAAAATGCCTTCCTGCCCTGGTTTGGCGAGGCCGCGGCGCACATCCGCTCGGTCGCGCTGGTGCCGCTCGGGGAGACGCGCACCATCGGCTTGCTGGCGATGGGCAGCGAAGACCCGCAGCGCTTCTTCCCCGAAATGGGCACGCTCTTCCTGCGCCGCATCGGCGAACTCACCGCGGGTGCGCTGGCAGCACGCAGCTGAAAAATGCGGTGACCGATTCCGACCTGGGCAAGGCCTGGCTCGAGACGCTCGAACACCAGCGCCGCTTGTCCGGGCATACGCTCGCGAATTATTCCCGGGCAATTGATGTTCTGTTGAAATTAAAAGAAGAAACGGAACTGCGCGACGTCGATTCGCAGCAGATCCGGCGCTTCGTCGCGCGGCTGCATGCCACGGGGCTTTCCGGCCGCACGCTTGCGCTGACATTGTCGGCGTGGCGCGGCCTGTACCAGTGGCTGGCGCGGCATCGCGGCTTTTCTTCCAATCCGGTGCAGGGCGTGCGCGCGCCGAAATCGCCGCGCCACCTGCCCAAGGCGCTTTCCGTGGAACAGGCGCAGCAATTGCTCGACGGCCCGGCCGCGGGAGCGCCCGAAGACGGGGTTCACGAGATTCGTGATCGGGCGATGTTCGAATTGCTCTATTCCTCCGGCTTGCGCCTCTCGGAACTTCTGTCTTTGAATTTTGACGATAGAAATTTAGATCTCAAACAGGGCGAAGTGACCGTAACCGGTAAAGGAAGCAAGACCCGCACGGTGCCGGTCGGTGCGCGGGCGCGCGAGGCGCTGCGCGCCTGGCTCAAGGCGCGCGCGCTGCTCGCCGCGCCGCAGGAACGCGCGCTCTTCGTGGGGGCGCGCGGCAGGCGCATCGCGGCGGGCACGGTGCAGGCGCGGCTGCGCGCGTGGGCGAAGCGCCAGGGACTGGGCGCCTCGGTGCACCCGCACATGCTGCGCCACTCCTTCGCCAGCCACGTGCTGCAATCCTCGCAGGACCTGCGCGCGGTGCAGGAAATGCTCGGCCACGCCAGCATCTCCACCACGCAGGTCTACACGCACCTGGATTTCCAGGCGCTGGCGAAGGTCTACGACGCCGCGCATCCCCGCGCGCGAAAGAAATGAAGTCAATCCATCTCAAAGCAGGTCGCGACAAATCGCTCAAGCGCCGGCATCCGTGGATCTTCTCCGGCGCCATCGAGAGGGTGGATGGCGAGCCGGCGAACGGCGAAACCGTGCTCGTCAAGACCGCCGCCGGCCAGCCGATTGCGGTCGCGGCCTGGAGCCCGCAGTCGCAGATCCGGGCGCGGGTGTGGAGTTTTGATCCCGGCACCAGGATTGAAAAGGCTTTTTTCGAGTCAACTCTGAAAAAAGCCGTTCAAATTCGGCAATCATTCCCGGCCTCCAACCATACCAACGCACTGCGCCTGGTGCATGGCGAGTCGGACGGCATGCCGGGCCTCATCGTCGACCGCTACGCGGATGTGCTGGTGGCGCAGTTCCTGTCGGCCGGCGCCGAGTTCTGGCGCGAAACTATTCTGGATCTGTTGGTTGAAATTTCGAATTGCGAATCGGTATACGAGAGATCCGATGCCGATGTCAGGAAGCTCGAAGGCCTCGAATCCCGCGCCGGGTTCGCAAGGGGAAATCGCGAGGCGAAGCGCTGCCCGATCGTCGAGCACGGCCTGAATTTCCGCGTCGACGTCGAGGCGGGGCAGAAGACGGGCTTTTTTCTCGACCAACGCGACAACCGGCAGCGCATACGCGCGCTCGCCGAAGGGCGCGAGGTGCTGGATGCGTTCTGCTACACGGGCGGCTTCTCCGTCGCGGCGCTCGCCGGCGGCGCGAAGCACGTTACCGCGGTGGAGAGTTCCGCGCCTGCGCTGGAGGTAGCCAGGGAAAATGTAACTGCAAATTCAATGGATCTTTCCAGGATTTCATTTGAACAAGCCGATGTATTCGCCTACCAGCGCCTGCTGCGCGACCGAGGCAGCAGCTACGACCTGGTGATCCTCGATCCGCCGAAGTTCGCGCCCACCGCGGCGCAGGTGAAGAACGCGGCGCGCGCCTACAAAGACATCAACCTGATGGCGCTGAAACTGCTGAAGCCAGGCGGCTTGCTGGCGACATTCTCATGCTCGGGGGGCGTGTCGGTCGAGTTGTTCCAGTCGATCGTCGCCGGTGCGGCGAGCGATGCCGGCGCCGACGCCAGGGTCATCGAGCGCTTTGGTGCCGGCGCCGACCACCCTGTGGCGCTCAGCTTTCCGGAAGGCGATTACCTGAAGGGTCTCCTCATCCTCCGAAGCTAAATCAGGGTCAGACTACGATTTCCAGTCAACGGTCGAGCGTCCGTCTCGTTGACCATATATGTCCAGGCGCTCCCGCATCATCGTTCCCGGTATTCCCGTACACGTGGTTCAGCGAGGGAACAACCGTGCGGCCTGTTTTGCGGACGACGAGGACCGCGCGTTCTTCCTGCATCACCTTGGTCGCCTGGCAAGGCAGGAAGGTTGCGATATTCACGCCTACTGCCTGATGACCAATCATGTGCACCTGCTGTTGACGCCGAAGCGCGAGAAAAGCTGCTCCAGGCTGTTCCAGAGGTTGGGAATGCTGCATACCCGGTACTCGAACCGGAAGTACCAGCGCTCGGGAACGCTTTGGGAGAGCCGGTTTCGCTCGTCCCTCGTGCAATCGGACTTCTACCTGCTCGCTTGCTACCGTTACATTGAACTCAATCCCGTGCGTGCGGGCATGGTCGGCGATCCATTCGCGTTTCCATGGTCGAGCCACCGGGCAAACCTGGAAGGCCGGTTTGATTGCTTGATCACGCCTCATCCTGAATATCTCCGGCTGGAACGCGATCAATATCGGTCGCTATTCGACGAACATCTCGACGCCGCGCTTGTCGACGAGATCCGGTCCACGACAATCGGCGGCTACGCCCTGGGCGCGGATGCGTTCAAGCTCGAGATGGCCAGACTGCTCGGGCGAAGCGTGACGAAGGGGACGGCGGGCCGGCCGCCGCGAGCGACGCCGGAGGCGGCGGCGGAGCCAAAGCTGTTTTAGCCACGGAAGAGAATCGTAGTCTGACCCTGATTTAGGCGTGAAAGGCCTCCTCATCCTGAAGGGGTAGAATCGCGCCCCTATGGCGCAAAACCAGGCGGAACAGAACCAGATGGTGCCGGTCACGATCCTCACCGGATTCCTCGGTGCGGGGAAGACCACGCTGCTCAACCGGATACTCAAGGAAGACCACGGCAAGAAGATCGCCGTGATCGAGAACGAGTTCGGCGAGGTCGGCGTCGACAGCGAGATCATCGAGAAGACGGACGAAAGCATCGTCGAGATGAACAACGGCTGCATCTGCTGCACGGTGCGCGGCGACCTGATCAAGATCCTCGGCAGCCTGAAGGACAAGCGCGTGAGCGGCGCTCTGAAATTCGACCGCGTCATCATCGAGACCACCGGCATGGCCGATCCGGGGCCGGTGGCGCAGACCTTCTTCACCGACGAGGACATCGGCGCCTACTACCTGCTCGATTCCATCGTCACGGTGGTGGACGCGAAGCACGCGTCCAAGCAGCTGGACGAATTCACCGAAGCGCAGCAGCAGGTCGGTTTCGCGGACAGGATCCTACTTTCCAAATCGGACCTGGTTTCTGAAAGCGACGTCAAGGCCCTTTCCGAGCGCATCCGCCGGATGAATCCGCGCGCGCCGGTGAAGAAGGTGCACTTCGGCGAGATGCCGATCGAGGAGGTGCTCGACATCCGCGGCTTCAACCTGAACGCGATCCTGGAGCTCGATCCCGAGTTCCTCGGCGACACGCACCACGAGCACCACGACGAGGTCGAGTCCTTCGTGTTCCGCTCGGAGAAGCCCTTCAACGGCGACAAGCTGGAGCAGTTCCTCTCCGGCATGATCCAGGTCTACGGCCCGGACCTGCTGCGCTACAAGGGCGTGCTCTGGATGAAGGGCAACCCGCGCCGCGTGGTGTTCCAGGGCGTGCACATGATGATGGGCGGCGACATGGGAAAGCCCTGGGGCAAGGACAAGAAGCAGTCGATCATGGTGTTCATCGGCAAGAAGCTGCCGAAGGACCTGTTCCTCGCCGGGCTGGAGGAATGCCTCGCATGAAATTGCGGCGCGCGCTGCGTTTCCTGCTCGCGCTTGTATTGCTGGGCGTCTGGCAAGGCGCGCTGGTCCACCCGCTGCTGCACGTCGACGCGAAAAGCGCGTTCGTCCACGTCCCTGGGGGCCATGCCCCGAAAGGGCCGGGCGACAAGAACGGATCGAATCCGCTCTGCGACGCGATTGCCGCGGTCGCCGCCTGCGTTGGCGGATCGGCGAAGATTGCGGTTGGCGCCGTTGCGGGCGTCGAATCCATCCACCCACGGGAAATGGTTGCGCTGTTCGGCGCACCGCCGCCCGCTTACCGAAGCCAGGCTCCTCCCTCGCTCCTCTGAAATGCCGTGCCCGTGCGCGCCGGCAATCCGGCGCGCTTTGCATCGCTTTCCGGAAGGAGTCGACACATGCATCGCAAGACGTTGTGCGCCATGGCAATGGCCGTGGCATGGAGTGCGCCGCTAAGCGCGCGCGCAGAGGACGCGGAGTTGATGAAGATCCGCGACGAGATCCGCCAATTGAAGGAGGCGTACGAAAAGCGCATCGAGGCGCTGGAGAAACGCCTGCAGGAAACCGAAGGCAAAGCAGGCAACGCTGCGGTCGCCGTCCCACAGGGCGAAAGCGCGCTGAACCCCGGCATGTCGGCGATCCTGAACGGGGTCTACGCGAACCTCAAGCAGGATCCGAACACATTCAGGATCAACGGTTTCGTGCCGACGATGGGTGAAGTCGGCCCGGGCCGGCGCGGCTTGAGCCTGGGCGAATCGGAACTCGGCTTCACGGCGAACATCGACCACAGGTTCCGCGGCTCGCTGGTCGCCTCGATCTCGCCGGACAACAACCGCATCAGCGTCGAGGAAGCCACTATCCAGACCATCGGGCTGGCGAACGGCTTCACGATCAAGGCGGGGCGTTTCTTTTCCGGCGTGGGCTACCAGAACCAGATTCACGCGCACGCCTGGGATTTCACCGACGCGCCGCTCGCCAGCAAGGTGTTTCTCGGCAACCAGCTGAGCGACGATGGCATCCAGCTGAAATGGGTCGCCCCGACGGATCTCTACTGGGACGTCGGCGTCGAGGCCGGGCGGGGCAGGTCGTTTCCGGCGGGTCCCGATGGCGGGCGCAACAAGAACGGTTTCGGTTCGGGCAACCTGTTCACGCACCTTGGCGGCGACATCGGGTCGAGTACCGCTTGGCAGGCCGGCATTTCCTACCTGGCTACATCGCCGCAGAACCGTGTCTATGGCGATGTTGATTCGACCGGCACCGCCGTCACCAACAGTTTCTCCGGCAGGTCGCGCCTGCTGGTGCTGGACGGGATCCTGAAATGGGCACCGAACAACAATCCCGCGTACACCAGCTTCAAGCTGCAGGGCGAATACTTCCGGCGCAGCGAGAACGGCGGCCTGACCTACGATACGCAAGCGGCATCGATCGGCACCCGGACCGGCAGCTATCGCTCCATGCAGTCGGGCTGGTATGCGCAGGGTGTCTATCAGTTTGTTCCTGAATGGCGCATTGGCTACCGCTACGACAGGCTGGACGCCGGCACGACGAGCATCGGCCTCGTCAACGCGGGTGCGCTCACGGCGGCCGATTTTCCGATCCTCGGCGGCTACAGCCCGAAGCGCAATACCTTGATGGTGGACTGGAGTTCGAGCGAGTTCAGCCGCGTCAGGCTGCAGCTTGCGCGCGACTATTCGCGCATGGGACTCGCTGACAACCAGGTCTTCCTGCAGTACATCGTGAGCATGGGCGCGCACGGCGCGCACAAGTTCTGAGGAGATGGACATGAAATCGATCTTCAAGATCCTTCTTTTGTCGCTACTGGCAGTTCTGTCTCCATTGGCAAGCGCCGCGCTGAACGTTTTTGCCTGCGAGCCCGAGTGGGGCGCGCTGGCGCAGGAGCTGGGCGGCGACAAGGTCAACGTGTACAACGCGACCACCGCGCTGCAGGACCCGCATCGCATCGAAGCGCGCCCGAGCCTGATTGCGCGCGCCCGCAACGCGGATCTGATGATCTGTTCCGGGTCCGAACTCGAGATCGGCTGGGTTCCGTTGTTGCTGGTTCAGTCCGGCAACGGCCGGATCCAGCCGGGATCGCCCGGATACCTTGAGGCTTCCCAGTTCGTTGCCAGGCTGGAAATTCCGAGGATCATCGATCGTGCGCTTGGCGACATCCACCCAGGGGGCAATCCACACATCCACCTCGATCCGCGCAACATCGCGAAAGTCGGGCAGGTGCTGACGGAGCGCCTGATTGCCATCGACCAGGCCAACGCTGAGGAATATCGCCGGCGCGCCGACTCGTTCCGGCAACGCTGGGACAGTTCAATGCAGACATGGGCCAGGCTGGCCGTCCCGCTGAAGGGAGTGCCGCTCGTCGTCTACCACAGGGACTTCTCCTACTTCATCAACTGGGCCGGAATGCAGGAAGCTGGAAGCCTGGAACCGAGGCCCGGCATTCCGCCGACGCCGGTTCATCTGGCCGGGCTGGTGGAGCAGATGAAGCGCGCGCCGGCGAAAGTCATCGTCTATTCGCCCAACAAGGACCCGAGGGCGGCGCAATTCCTGTCCGAGCGGACCGGGATTCCGGCAGTGATGATGCCGTTCACCGTCGGCGGCAACGAAAAGGCAAAGGATCTTTTCGGGCTGTTCGATGAAACCATCGCCCGGCTGCTTGAGGTGATGAAATGAATATGGAAGCGGGCGCGCTCGCGATTCTCTGGCCGGCATTTCTCGCCGGGCTGCTGGTGACCTCGACCCACGTTCCGCTCGGCATTCAGGTGCTCAAGCGCGGCATCGTTTTCATCGACCTTGCGGTCGCGCAAGTGGCCGGCGTGGGCGTGATCCTCGCTGACGCGCTCGGCTGGGAACCCACGGGAGTGGCCGTGCAGGTGGCGGCGCTGTCGGCTGCCCTCGCCTGCGCGCTGCTGCTGACCTGGACGGAGCGGCGCTGGCCGGAAGTGCAGGAGGCGATCATCGGCGTTGTTTTCGTGCTCGCCTCCAGCGTGGCGGTGCTGCTGCTGGCCGGGAATCCGCATGGCGGCGAGCACCTGAAGGATTTGCTGGTGGGACAAATTCTCTGGGTCAAGGCGGCGCAGTTGCCGCTGGTCGCGCTCGCGTATGCCGCCATTCTCGCGCTCTGGTTCGGGCTGGGCGAGCGGCTCGGCCGGGCCGGGTTCTACGTGGTGTTTGCCTGCGCGGTCACGATCTCGGTACAGCTGGTGGGGCTGTACCTGGTATTCATCACACTGGTGGTGCCGGCGCTCGCAACCTGGTATTCCCGGCGCCGCAGGCTGCTGACAGGCTACGCGATCGGAGCGCTTGGCTATGGGCTGGGGTTGCTGGCGTCGCTCGAACTCGACCTGCCTTCGGGGCCGATGATCGTTTGCGCCGTGGCGCTACTTGGCCTGTTGAACTTCGCCCTTGGCAAGTTCATCGAGGAGGCAGGTCCGGCATAGGCATGTGCGGCCCGGCGCCGGCTCAAGCGCCGGCAGCGAAGCGCACCAGCAGGGTGCCTGCCCGGCCTGCATGCCGCAGGTGAACGCCACGCTGCAACGGGCACAGCGCGACTCAAGCGGAATTTTCTTTACTGCCATCGTCGGAGAGTTTTATTACCGCCGCGCGCAGGAATTGGAATTGCGCGCTCACGTTGCGGCAGCCGTTGCAGATCGCGAGATGCACGCGCAGCGCGACGCGCTCGCCGAACGCGAGCTCGCGGTCTTGGCCTTGCGACAGCAGGCGCGAGGTTTCTTTGCAGGACAGCATCATGTTTTACCGAACCAGTTTTCTTCCAGGCACAGGCGCAGCGCCATGCGCGCCCGATGCAGCATCACCCAGCAATGGGTCGCGGTAACCCCCAGTTCCTTACAGATTTCTGACGTCTCCAGGCCGAGGTGCTCCCGCATCATGAAGACGCGCGCGGTGCGTTCGGGCAGGTCGCGCAGGCAGGCCTCGAGCGCGGCGAGGAACTGTTTCTGCTGCAGCGAACCCTCGGGCTGCTGCCATGCATCCGGCGCTTCTTCCCAATGGCCGCGCTGGTCGAACAGGGCGTCGAAGTCGCCGTCGTCACCGCCGGATTCCTGTTCCGCGGCCGGGCGGTCCCGGACCTGGCGCCGGATGGTGTCGACGATCTTGTGTTTCAGGATGCCGGTGAGCCAGGTGCGAAGGTTGGAGCGCCCCGCGAAGCTGGACTCCGCGGAGAGCGCCGCCAGCAGCGCGTCCTGCACGGCGTCCTCGGCGGCAGCGGCATCCCGCAGCTGCAGCGTGGCATAGCGCAGCAGGTAGGGGCGCAGGCTCTCGACCTGGGCGCGGAAATCGGTGGGCGGGGCGGCTGTAGGCAGGGGGACGCTTGAAACCGGGTGTCAGGACTCCATTCTAGTCGCCAGATCTTTGTACAATCGGTGCGTGTATATGAATGCATCCGCATGAACGCACCCGCTAACCACAACACCCTTGCCGCGGAGAAGGCCCGCATCCTTGCGGAGGCGCTGCCCTACATCCAGCGCTTCCACGGCAAGACCATCGTCGTCAAATTTGGCGGCAATGCCATGACCGACGAAGTCCTCAAGGCGGACTTCGCGCGTGACGTCGTGTTGCTGAAACTCGTCGGCATGAACCCGGTGGTGGTGCACGGCGGCGGCCCGCAGATCGAGGTCGCGCTCGCGCGCCTGGGCATGAAGGGCACTTTCGTGCAGGGCATGCGCGTCACCGACGCGGCGACCATGGACGTAGTCGAGATGGTGCTCGGCGGCCAGGTGAACAAGGAAGTCGTCGAACTGATCAACCAGGCGGGCGGCAAGGCCGTGGGCCTCACCGGCCAGGACGGCGCCTTCATCCGCGCGCGCAAGCTGCTGCTGCCTTCGGACAAGGACAGCAGCAAGATCGACATCGGCCAGGTCGGCGAGATCGACTCGATCGACCCGCTGGTGATCGCCGCGCTGGAGCAGGCCGGATTCATCCCGGTGGTGGCGCCGATCGCGACCGGGGCCGACGGCACCACCTACAACATCAATGCCGACCTGGTGGCGGGCAAGCTCGCGGAAATCCTGCGCGCCGAGTAATTGATCGTGCTCACCAACACGCCCGGCGTGCTCGACAAGCAGGGCAAGCTGCTTTCCGGCCTGACGCCGAAGAAGATCGACGACCTGGTCGCCAAGGGCGTGATCTCCGGCGGCATGCTGCCGAAGATCGCCTCGGTGCTCGATGCCGCGCGCTCGGGCGTCAAGGCCTGCCACATCATCGACGGCCGCGTGCCGCACGCGCTGCTGCTGGAAGTCCTCACCGACACCGGCGTCGGCACCCTGATCCGTAGTAAGTAGCGAATTCAAATGCGCATCATGAAGTACCCGCCGTCCCGGCGGGTGTGGATCTTCGACCTCGACAACACGCTGCACGACGCGCGGCCGCACATCTTCCCATCGATGCACGACCAGATGAACGCGTACCTGGGGCGCCGCTTCGGGCTGGACGAGGCGGGCGCAAGCGCCATGCGCAGCTTTTTCTGGGAGCGCTACGGCACGACCATGCGGGGCCTCGTGCGGCATTTCGGCGAGGATCCGAAGAAATTCATCCGTGAAACGCACCAGTTCCCGGAACTGGGCCCGATGGTGGTCGGCGACAACACGCTGGGGCACGCGCTGGCGCGGCTCGAGGGCAAGCGGCTGGTTTTTTCGAACGCGCCGCGCCACTACGTCGAGGAGGTATTGCGCGCGCTGGGCGTGGCGCGCTGGTTCGACGCGGTCTACACCATCGAGAGCACGCGCTACAAGCCCAAGCCCGCGTTCCAGGGATTCCGGGTCCTGCTGCGGGCGCACAACCTGGACCCGCATCGCTGCGCGCTGGTCGACGACATGCCGGAGAACCTGCGCGCCGCGAAAAGGCTCGGCATGTCAACCGTCTGGGTGAGTGGCGAAGCGCGCCGCATGCCGTTTGCCGACCTGCGCGTCAAATCCGTCACGGAATTGCCGCGACTGGTGTTCCGGCATTCACGTTAAGGACCCGCCGGCGTGCCCGGCGGGTTAGATGCAGCGTAGAATTTCCCCATGCCGCGTGTGAAAGGGGAACGGCGGCTCGAGATCCTCAAGGCCCTGGCCGGGATGCTCGAGCAGCCGAAGTGGGGAAAGATCACGACCGCAGCGCTCGCCGGGAAGCTCGACGTCTCGGAAGCGGCGCTGTATCGCCATTTCGCCTCCAAGGCGCAGATGTACGAAGGCCTGATCGAGTTCATCGAGAGTTCCGTCTTCAGCGTCGCCAACAAGATCACGCAGGACGAAACCGACGGCGCCAGGCAGGCGTCCAAGCTGGTCGAGATGCTGCTTTCATTCGCCGAGAAAAATCCCGGCATGGTGCGCGTCATGACGGGCGACGCCCTGGTGGGCGAGCACGAGCGCCTGCAGGCGCGCATGAACCAGTTCTACGACCGTTTCGAATCCACCCTCAAGCAGGCGCTGAGAGAAGGACAACTGCGACCCGGCGCCGACGGGCAGAAATCCCCGGACGCCGACGTCTCTGCGCACGCCGCCTTCCTCACCCGCTACATGATCGGCTGCCTGCACCAGTACGCGAAATCCGGCTTCACCAGGAAACCCACCGACAGCTACGCCGCGCAGCGGCGCTATCTCGCGCCTTAGCAGCAACGCATCCTCTCAAGGTTGCAGCCCGCTCGCCACTGTCTCGGCGATCTCGATCCAGAGATCGACAAGCTCCGCCGTCAGCTCGTCCACGCCGAGCACCGCGACCAGGCCGTCGCCGCCGCACGTCATCGACGTCCGCCGATCGATGTGGCGCGAGAAATTCATGCCGCTGGGCAGCCTCGCGAGGAGCGCGCAAGTGGCGGGGCCGAAGGCGCGGCGCGCGATGGCTTCGTTCGGTCCGTCGCGGAATTCGAGCCGCCAGCGCTGCCAGATTTCCTTCTCTGCGGGCAAGCGCCCCAGTGCCGCCCGCTTCTGCTCGCCGGTGCCGCTGAAGAACGAGAACACGCGGGCCTCGCGCTCGAGCGCCGGACAGCGCCACTCGAGCTGCTGACCTTCGAGCCAGTCAATCCGGTCGGCGGTGCTGGGATCAGAATCGCGCGCCACGCTGTAGGCCAGCGTCCAGGCCTCGCCGCCCGGCAGCGTGCCGCGCACTGTCCAGGCGGCCAGATTGCGGCCGGCCTCGAAGCTGCGGCCTTTCGCCGCGGCGCGCCGGCCGATCTCGGCTCGCGTCGCGAGGCGCTCCTTGTTCGTGTCGCCGCTCGCGCGCGCCATCCGCAGGACGATGTAGAACATCGCGATGACGAACGCGAATCCGCTCCAGAGGAACCATGTGAAAGGCTCGATCATCGGCAAATCGGTGTCTGACCCTGATTCTGATTTCTAGCCGCAGATCGTGCAGGCGGGGTCGCGCTTGATCCGGACCGTCCGCCATTCGGACTGCTTGGCGTCGAGCAGCAGCAGTTTCCCGTTCAATGTCTCGCCCGTGCCGATGACGAGCTTCGCCGCTTCCATCGCCTGCAATGATCCGACGACGCCGGTGAGTGGTGCGAAGACGCCCATGGTGGAGCACTGCACTTCCTCCACGGCGCCGTCTTCCGGGAACAGGCAGGCGTAGCAGGGCGCATCCGTTTTGCGCAGGTCGAACACCGCCACCTGCGCGTCGAAGCGGATCGCGGCGCCGGAGACGAGCGGCTTCCTGTGCTTCACGCAGGCGCGGTTGAGCGCGTGCCGCGTGGCGAAGTTGTCGGAGCAGTCGAGGACCACGTCGACGTCGGTGAGAAGTGATTGCAGTTCTTCCGTTTGAATTCTTTTTTGTAACCCATGAATTTTCACGTCAGGATTCAAAGCGGAAAGGGCGCCGCGCGCCGCTTCCACTTTGGCCGCGCCGACGGAATCGGTGCGATACAGGATCTGGCGCTGCAGGTTAGTGAGGTCGACCTTATCCGGATCGGCGATGGTCAGCTTGCCGATGCCGCTCGCGGCGAGGTAGAGCGCTGCCGGGCAACCAAGGCCGCCGGCGCCGACGATCAGCGCGTGCGCCGCGCGCAGCCGCTCCTGCCCTTCGATCCCTACTTCATCGAGCAGGATGTGGCGGCTGTAGCGGAGGAGCTGCTGGTCGTTCAGTTCGACTTCGGCGACGCGGCCGGCTTGGTCTGCGCCACCGAGGGCGCCTGACCCTTGAGCGGCTCGCCCTTGAGGTACGCGATCGACTGCGCGAGCTGGAAGTCTTCCTTGGAGCCAAGTTCAATCGGCTTGGGCGGTTCAGAAGCCGCCGCGGCCGGCGCAGTCGGCGCAGGCTTGGCCTGCGGCGCAGACTTGGTTTCCGGTTCCTTGCTGTTCTCGAGATGGCGCTGCAGGTCCGCTTCGCGCACGCGAGCGGCGAGCGTCGCGCCGGGTTCCTCGATGATCACGTCCGGCGTGATGCCCTTCGCCTGGATCGAGCGGCCGCTGGGCGTGTAGTAGCGCGCGGTGGTGAGCTTGATCGCGGTGTTGTTGCCGAGCGGCATGATGGTCTGCACCGAACCCTTGCCGAAGGTCTGCGTGCCGAGCACCACGGCGCGCTTGTGGTCCTGCAGCGCGCCGGCGACGATTTCCGAAGCCGAGGCCGAGCCGCCGTTGACCAGCACCACCATCGGCACGGTCTTCACCGCGGCCGGCAGGTTCTTCATCATGTCGTCCTTGCTGCCGCGCAGGTAGTCGTCGCTCGTGGCGTAGAACTTCTTGCGCGCGTCCTCCGTGCGCCCGTCGGTCGATACCACCAGCAGCTTGGGCTGCAGGAAGGCCGCGGAAATCGACACTGCGCCGTAAAGCAGCCCGCCGGGATCGTTGCGCAGGTCCAGCACCAGGCCCTTGAGCGGGCCCTGCTTGAACAGGCCTTCGAGGTGGCGCGCGAGGCTCTCCGGCGTCGCCTCCTGGAATTGCGATACGCGGATCCAGCCGTAACCCGGCTCGATCACCTTGGACTTGACGCTCTGCACCCGGATCACCGCGCGCATGAGCGTGACGACGATCGGCTGCGGTTCTCCCTTGCGCGCGATCGTGAGCGTGATGGGCGTGTTCGGTTTGCCGCGCATCTTCTTCACCGCGTCATTCAGCGACATGCCCTTCACCTGCGCATCGTCCAGCTTGACGATCAGGTCGCCGGGCTTGACGCCGGCGCGAAACGCGGGCGTGTCCTCGATGGGCGAGATCACTTTCACGAGGCCGTCTTCCATGCCGACTTCGATGCCGAGGCCGCCGAACTGGCCCTGCGTGCCGACCTGCAGTTCCTTGAACGCTTCCGCGTCGAGGTAGGCCGAATGCGGATCGAGCCCCGCGAGCATGCCGTTGATGGCTTCGGTGATCAGTTTCTTGTCTTCGACCGGCTCGACGTAGTTCTGCTTGATCGCGCCGAACACTTCGGTGAAGGAACGCAGTTCCTCGACCGGCAGCGGCCCGCGCGTGGCGAGTTGCCCGATGGCCTGGAAGTTCAGGCTGACGAGGATCCCCGCCACGACGCCCAGCGTGATCAATCCAAAGCTCTTGAATTTGCCGTTCATTTCAGTTTTACCCACCGTAGGGGATCGAAGGCCCTGCCCAGATGCCGCAATTCAAAGTATAGACCTGTTTGTTCGTTGCCCCCGCTGTGTCCGACCGTCGCCAGAGGCTCGCCCAGATTAACCGTGTCGCCGGTCTGCTTGAGTAAAGATTCGTTATTGCCGTAGATCGACAGGAAGGCCTCGCCGTGGTCGACGATCAGCAGGTTGCCGAAGCCCCGCATCCAGTCGGAATACACCACCCGGCCGGCGCCGACCGCGCGCACCGGTTCGCCTTCCGGGGCGCGGATGAAGACACCCTTCGCGGAAATGCCTCCCTCAGGATGTGGACTGCCAAAGCGTCCCGCAAGTTCCCCGCGCACGGGCAGGCGCAAGCTTCCCTTCATGGCGGAAAACAGGCTGGCGACCACACCCGTTCGTGCTTCCGGCACGGCCGTGACGCGCGCATACCCCGCGCCGGGGCGCGCCGCGAGCACCTTGCCGATCTCCTGGACCAGGCGGGCGAGGCGGGATTCGTCGGCAAGCAGCACCTGGATCCGTTTCTTCGCGTTGCGGATCTCGCCGGCAATGCGATCCAGCAGGCGGCGGTTTTCGCGCCGCACCTTCAACAGGCGCTCGCGGTCGCCGCGGGCGCGTGCCTCGATGGCCGCCAGTTCGCGCGCCTTTTCCACGGAGTCGGCCTTCAGGCGCGCGGCCTCGGCGATGCCGTTGCGGTGGCCCTCGATCATCTGCGCCGCCGCGCGCGACACGTAGGTCAGGTAGTGGAGATTGCGCGCGACGTCGGCCAGGTCTTCGCCCGAGAGCGCGAGGCGCACAAAATCAGGAGCGCCTCCGGTGCTGGTAGCAGGAGCACCTGCGGTGCTGGTGGGCGCGCCGCCGGAAAGAGCGCGCGCCGCGAGCAGGCGCCCGAGCGCGGCCTGGCTGGTGTCCAGTGAACGTTCCTGGACGGCCCGGCGCGCGGCAAGGTCGGCAATCGCCGCGCGCGCGGCGCGGGCTTCGGCTTCCACCGCCTGCAGCGCCCGGGTCGCGTCCGAAATCGCGCGCTCTGAATCCCGCAGCGCATCGCGCGCTTCGCGCCGATCGGTTTCCTTGTCCTCGAGCTCAGTGCGCAGCGAGTCGATCCGCGCACGCAATGCGGCCAGATCTTCTTCCCGCGTTGCGCCCTGTACGGTTGCCGCGGCGAAGAGGAGTGTGGCGGCAAGGAATCGTTTCAGGTTTTGGTTTTTCCCTGTGCGGCGACCGCGGCCACGCGCTTCGCTATTTCCCCGGCATCGCCGAGGTAGTCGTGCCTGAGCGGGCGCAGCTTGTCGTCCAACTCGTAGACCAGGGGCACGCCGGTGGGCACGTTCAGGCCGACGATGTCGGCGTCCGATACGCCGTCCAGGTGCTTGATCAGCGCGCGCAGCGAGTTGCCATGCGCCGCGACGAGAAGCCGCCGGCCGCTGCGCACGGCCGGCGCGATCGCGCTTTCCCAGAACGGAATTACGCGCGCCACCGTGTCCTTCAGGCATTCCGTGGTCGGCACCGTCACGCCCGCATAGCGCGGGTCGCAGGCTTCATGGCGCGGGTCGCCGGGTTCGAGCGCCGGCGGCGGCGTGTCGTAGCTGCGGCGCCAGACCAGCACCTGCGCCTCGCCGAATTTCGCGGCCGTCTCGGCCTTGTTCAGTCCTTGCAGCGCGCCGTAGTGGCGTTCATTCAGGCGCCAGTCCTTGGCCACCGGGAGCCACAGCTGGTCGAGTTCCTCCAGCGCCAGGTTGAGCGTGCGGATGGCTCGCTTGAGCATCGAGGTATAGGCGAAGTCGAAGGCATAGCCCTCGGCTCGCAGCAGGCGGCCCGCGCTGCGCGCTTCCTCCACGCCCTGCGGCGAGAGATCGACGTCGGTCCACCCGGTAAAGCGGTTTTCGCGGTTCCAGTCCGATTCGCCGTGCCGCAGAAGCACAAGCTTGTGCATGCGCTGAATTATAATGTGGCGATCCCCATGGACATCATCGTCAATTTCATCGTCAAGAACTGGCCGCTCGTCGCAATCGCCACGGTCTCCGGCGGCATGCTGCTCTGGCCGCTGCTGCGCCTCGGCACGGGCGGACCCTCGGTCAATACCCTCGAGGCGACGCAGCTGATCAACCGCAGCGATGCGCTCATCGTCGACCTGCGCGGCGCGGAGGATTACGCCAAGGGGCACATCCTCGGCGCGAAGAACATCCCGCTCGCCGATCTGGAGCGGCGCTCCGGCGAGCTGGACAAGCTCAAGTCCAAGCCGTTGATCCTGCATTGCGGCGATGGCAATCGCGCCGGCGGCGGGGTGGCGGCGTTGCGCAAGAAGGGTTTCGACAGCGTGCACAATCTCGCCGGCGGATATGCCGCCTGGTTGCAGGCCGGGCTGCCGGTGGAAAAGTGAACGGCAACCGTGAACGAGAGGCCCGGCCGATGGCGCGTGTCCTGATCTATTCCACCGCCTCGTGCCCATACTGCCAGGCGGCTGACCGGTTGCTCGCGCGCAAGGGCGTGAGCGACATCGAGCGCGTGCGCGTCGACCTGGAACCCGCGCGGCGCGCGGAAATGCAGCAAAAGAGCGGCCGCTCCACGGTGCCGCAGATCTGGATCGACGGCCGGCACATCGGCGGCAGCGACGAACTGCACGACCTGGACGGTTCCGGGCAACTCGACAAACTACTGGCAAAGGCATCATGAGCGATCCGACGCAACCTGCAGGCGCTGCTTCATTCCAGATCGAGAAGATCTACATCAAGGACCTGTCGCTCGAAGTGCCGAACGCGCCGCAGGTATTCACGCAGGTGGAAAACCCGCAGCTCGAAATCCAGGTGCGCAATGAGGGCATGCAGTTCGCCGAAGGCATGTTCGAGGTCACGGTCACCGTGACCGTGACCGCGCGTTCCGGCGACAAGACCGTGTTTCTCGCCGAGGCGGCGCAAGCCGGGATATTCACGGTGCGCGGCGTTCCGGCCGAGGATCTCGACCCGCTGCTCGGCATCGGTTGCCCGACCATCCTCTACCCCTATGTACGCGAGGCGATCTCCGACCTGGTGACGCGCGCGGGCTTTCCCGCGGTGGTGCTGGCGCCGGTCTCGTTCGAGCAGATCTACATGGAACGCCGGCAGCAGGCGGCGGCGGGCGGTCCGAAAATCGAGCTGGCGAACTGAGCATGAAGGCGATCTGCTTCCCGCTCCTGCTGGTCGCCTGCGGCGCGCAGGCTGCGGACTTTCGTTCGGTGCAGGAAAATGCGGCGGTCCTCTACGACGCGCCCTCGCGGCAGGCGACGCCGCTGTTCGTGGTCTCGCGCAGCTATCCGCTCGAGGTGATCGTCAACCTCGAGGCCTGGGTCAAGGTGCGCGACCATGCGGGAGCGCTCACCTGGATCGAAAAGAAGGCGCTTGGCGACAAACGCATGGTGCTGGTGACGGCGCCATCGGTTGAAGCGCGCCAGCGCGCCGAAGACAGCGCGCCGGCCGTGTTCAGCGCCGCGCAGAACGTGGCGCTGGAACTGGTGGAGATCGCGCCCAATGGCTGGCTGCGCGTGCGCCACCACGACGGCGCGGCCGGTTTCGTGCGCGCCGACGCCGTCTGGGGCGACTGAGCAACGAGCGATGGCCTCGCTCGCTGTATTGGGTGCGGGCGCATGGGGTACGGCACTGGCCGCGGTGCTGAGCGGCCGGCACCGCGTGACCCTGTGGGCGCGCGATCCGGCGCAGGCAAAGGCGCTTGCCGCCGAACGTCGCAACGCGCGCTACCTTGCCGAAATTGCCCTGCCGGAGGCGCTGCGCATTGAAGCGAGCCTTGCGCAGGCTCTCTCAGGCGCGGAACTGCTCATTGCCGCGACTCCGGTGGCGGGACTGCGCGACCTGCTGGGCAAGCTGAAGGGCGGCAACCTGAATCACATCCCGCTGGTCTGGCTGTGCAAGGGCTTCGAGCAGGACAGCGCCGCATTGCCGCACGAAATCGTCGCGGCCTCGGGCATCCGGGCGCCCAGCGGCGCGCTTTCGGGCCCGTCGTTTGCGCTGGAAGTGGCGAGGGGCCTGCCTTGCGCCCTCACGCTCGCCTCGGCCGATGCCGCGTTTGCGACCCGCGTTGCCGCGCAGCTGCATGGCGGCAGGTTGCGTGTCTACCACTCGGACGACGTGGTCGGCGTCGAGATCGGCGGCGCGGTGAAGAACGTGCTTGCGATCGCGGTCGGCATCTGCGACGGCCTTGGCCTCGGACAGAACGCGCGCGCCGCGCTCGTCACCCGCGGCCTCGCCGAGCTCGCGCGCCTTGGCGTCGCGCTCGGCGGGCGCGCGGAAACCGTCATGGGATTGACCGGCGCGGGCGACCTGATCCTCACCGCCACCGGCGACCTGTCGCGCAACCGGCGCGTCGGCCTGGAACTCGCGCGCGGCAAGCCGCTGGCCACGATTGTCGCGGAGCTTGGCCACGTCGCCGAGGGCGTGCGCTCGGCGCATGCGACGCTCGCGCGCGCAAAGAGCTGCTCGGTGGAAATGCCGATCGCCTCCGCGGTGGACGCGGTGCTGCAGGGACGCCTCGCGCCGCTGCAGGCGGTGGAACTTCTGCTCGCGCGGGATGCGAAAGCAGAGGATTAGCGGAAGCCGAGCTGGCGCCAGGCCTCGAATACCGTTACTGCAACTGCGTTGGACAAGTTCAGGCTGCGATTGCCAGGGCGCATCGGCAGGCGCAACTGCATTCCAGCCTTGAACGTGGCCAGGATTTCCTGCGGCAGGCCGGCGGTTTCCGATCCGAATACAAAAGCGTCGTTCTCCCGGAAGCTCGCGTCGAACACGCTTTGCGTTGCCTTGGTCGTCAAGGCAAACAACCGTTTTCCGTTCAAGACTTCAATGCAGGTCCGCCAATCGGCATGCACGCGCACGCTGGCGTACTCGTGGTAGTCGAGCCCGGCGCGCTTCAACTGCTTGTCGTCCATGGAAAAGCCGAGCGGTTCCACCAGGTGCAGGCGCGCGCCGGTGTTGGCGGCGAGGCGGATCACGTTGCCGGCGTTCGGCGGGATTTCCGGGTGGACGAGGACGACGTCGAACATCAGTAGGCAGGCGTCGGCGGGAAGGTTCGCGCGATCACCCAGTTTTCCACGCGCGCCGCGCCGGCGCGCTTGAGCGTGCCCGCCATTTCATCGAGCGTCGCGCCGGTGGTCATGACATCGTCCAGTACCGCAATTGCGGCGCCGGCGATGAGACGCGGGCAATGAAAGGCGCCGCGCACGTTTTTCGCGCGCTCGGCCAGCGGCAGGTCCATCTGCGCCGGCGTGTCGCGCCGGCGCTCGCAGAGTTCGGGCGCCAGCCGCGTTCCGGTGGCGCGCGCCACGTGCCGTGCGATCTCCAGCGACTGGTTGTAGCCGCGTTCGCGCAGGCGTTCAACGGAGAGCGGCACCGGGATCACGCAGTCGACGTTTTTGATTGAATTGCTTTTTACGAAAAGGTCTCCCAGAAAAGGCGCAAGCGCCAGTTCACCGCGGAATTTGAGGGCCTGCACCAGGATATCGGCGGGAAAACCGTAGGCAAGCGCGGCCACGGTGGCGTCGTACCGCGGCTTTTGCGTCAGGCAGCGGCCACACACCGCGCCAACGGGAGAAGCCAGCGCGCAGCGCGGGCAGAATTCGCCCTCCAGGCGGGGCAGGTCCGTGTCGCATTCGGCGCACAGGATGTCCGCCGCCGCTCCGCGGCAGAGAAAGCAGCTGCCGCTGAACAGCAGAGTGCCGATGCGCCGCCCGAGGTTCGCAAGCATGAGGAATATTGTGCGCCAACGGCGCGATGAGGGCGCGCCGTTCCAGCTACACTGGCCGCATGTGGACTGTTAAAGCGCTATCGGGCGATCTCGCCGCCGGCCGCACCACCAGCCGCGCGCTGGTGGAGACCGCGCTGGCGCGTATCGCCGAGCCCTCGGGCGAAGGCGCGCGCGCCTTCATGAAGGTCTATGCGGACTCGGCGCGCGCCGATGCCGATCATGCAGACCGTTTGCGCAAGGCCCGCATCGTGCGCTCGGCGGTGGACGGCCTGCCGATTTCGGTGAAGGACCTTTTCGATGTCGGCGGTGACGTGACTCGCGCCGGATCAAAGGTGCTGGCGGATGCGCCGCCGGCGCCGGCCGATGCGGTCGCGGTGGCGAGGCTGCGCGCCGCGGGCGCGGTGATCGTCGGGCGCAGCAACATGGTCGAATTCGCGTTCGGCGCGGTGGGCACCAATCCCCACTACGGAACGCCAAAGAATCCCTGGGACAGAAAGGCGGGGCGCGTGCCGGGTGGTTCTTCCTCGGGCGCGGCGGTGTCGGTGGCCGACGGCATGAACGTGATGGGCCTGGGCACCGACACGCGCGGCTCGATCCGGCAGCCGGCGGCGCTGTGCGGCATCGCCGGCTTCAAGCCGACGGCGCGGCGCGTGTCGCGGCAAGGCGCTTTTCCGCTGTCCTACACCTTCGATTCGGTCGGTCCGCTCGCCAGCACGATCGCGTGCTGCGCGGCCTATGACGCGGTGCTTGCGGGTGAACCCGATGCATCGCTCAAGGAAATGCCGGCGCGCGGGTTGCGCCTGCTGCTGCCGCGCTCGAGCGCGATCGAAGATCTCGATGTCGAGGTCGCGAAAGCCTTCGAATCGGCTCTCGCGGCGCTGTCGCGCGCCGGCGCGGTGATCGAAGAGCGCAAGGTGCCGGCGTTCGACCGGCAGGCGGAATATTTCAGGAACGGCGGCTTCGCGGCATCGGAGGCCTATGCGATCCACAAGCGCTGGGCCGCGCGTTTCGGCGAGTACGACCCGCGCGTCGCCAAGCGCGTGACGCTGGGGAAAGACATCGCGGCCTGGGAGCATGTCGAACTCGTGCTGCTGCGCGAGGCCTGCATGCGGGAGATCGGCGAACTGATGGCACCGTTCGACGCATTTCTCATTCCGACGACACCTTGCGTCGCGCCGACGATCGCGGAGGCAGGCGCGAGCGACGAGGCCTACTTCCGCTGGAACTCGCGCATCCTGCGCAATACCGGCCTCGCCAATTTTCTCGACGGCTGCGCCGCGACGCTGCCCTGCCATGCGCCGGGCGACGCGCCGGTCGGCCTGATGGTCTGCGGCGTGACGATGTCCGACCGCCATGTGCTTGCCGCGGCGCACACCGTGGAAGGCGTGCTTGCCGGCAGAAACTGAGCGGCCGCGCCCGCCCGGCTTTGCCGTTGACGCGCGCCTCGCCCGGCGGCGCTTCGAAAGGGCGGCAAACAGCTATGCGCATGCCTCCAGGCTGGAAACCGAGATCGGCGCGCGCATGCTGGAGCGCCTCGACTACGTGAAGCTATCGCCGCGCCGGGTGCTCGATGCGGGCAGCGGACCGATGCGCGATGCACGTGCCCTCGCCAAGCGCTACCGGAAAGCAGACGTGCTTGCGGTGGATTTCTCGCGCGCGATGCTGCATGCCGGGCGGCCGCGCCTGCGCTTCTTCCAGCGCCGGCCGCCGAAGCCCGTGTGCGCCGACCTGGCGCGCCTGCCTCTCGCCAACGCGAGCGTCGGGCTGGTGTGGTCGAACATGGCGCTGCACTGGGCGGCGGACCCGGTCGCCGCGCTGCGCGAGTTCCATCGCGTGCTCGCGGTCGAGGGCCTGCTCATGTTCAGCACGCTGGGTCCCGATACGCTCGCCGAATTGCGCTCGGCCGCCGGCGGCGCGCGAGTGCATTCGTTCACCGACATGCATGACCTGGGCGACATGCTGGTGGCGGCAGGGTTTGCCGAGCCGGTGATGGACACTGAGCGCATCGCCATGGTGTACGCGGACGGCGA
>JANYII010000220.1 GCA_025358705.1 Betaproteobacteria bacterium
CTTTCGCGATGAAGGCGCGTTCCATGAGGCGGTCACCAACCGCATCCTGGAAGACCTGGTGAAGGCAATGCAGCCCCGCTACCTGCGCCTGGCCGCCAAATTCAATGTGCGCGGCGGCATTTACACATCTGTCGTGGCCGAACACCGCAAACAGGGCTGGAAACCAAGCGATTGAATCCCCGGCTTGCGCAATTAAAGACTTATCCGTTCGACAAGCTGCGCACGCTGCTGGAGGGCGTCACGCCCAATCCGGCGCTCAAGCCAATCGATCTGTCCATTGGTGAGCCGAAGCACCCGACGCCCGCGCTGGTGAAAGACACGCTGGCGGGCGCACTGGACGGCCTGTCGGTCTATCCCCGGGCCGCCGGGTCGCCGGAATTGCGTGAAGCCGTCGCCGGCTGGGCGATGCGGCGTTATTCGCTGCCATCGCTGGATCCGGCGACCCAGGTCCTGCCTGTCAACGGCACGCGGGAAGCGCTGTTTGCGTTCGCGCAGACGGTGATCGATCCATCCGCAGGCAATGCGCGCGTCGTTTCCCCCAATCCGTTCTATCAAATCTACGAAGGGGCCGCCCTGCTTGCCGGGGCGACGCCGGTATTCCTTAACCAGGGCATGCGTTTCGACCAGATCGACTGGAGCGGCGTGCAGCTCGTCTATACCTGCTCGCCCGGAAACCCGACCGGCAAGGTGATGCCGCTGGAAAGCTGGCAACAGCTGTTCGAACTCTCCGACCGTCACGGTTTCATCATCGCTTCGGATGAATGCTATTCGGAAATTTATTTCGACGAAGGCAAGCCGCCGCTGGGCGCGCTGGATGCAGCGCAACGGCTCGGCAGGAAGGACTACGCGAGGCTGGTCATGTTCACCAGCCTTTCCAAGCGCTCGAATGCGCCCGGCATGCGCTCGGGATTCGTCGCCGGCGATGCGACGCTGCTCAAGCAGTTCCTCCTCTACCGTACCTACCACGGCTCGGCCATGAGCCTCGCCGTGCAACGTGCGTCGATCGCCGCCTGGAACGACGAAGCGCACGTGCGGGAGAACCGGCGCCTGTACGCCGGGAAGTTCGCCGCGGTCCTGCCTTTGATTCAGGGTCGCTTGAAAACCGAACGACCTGAGGGCGGTTTCTACCTTTGGATCCCGACGCCGATCGATGATGCCGAATTCGCCCGCGGCCTGCAGCGCGATTATAATGTGCTGGTGCTGCCGGGCAGCTTTCTCGCTCGGGAAGCGAACGGCGAAAACCCCGGCAGGAATTACGTCCGCATCGCCTTGGTGGCGCCCCTGGAAGACTGCGTCGAGGCCGCCGGGCGCTTGATGCAATTTGCGAAAGCCCTATGAAGAACATCATCGAAGAAGCCTGGGAAAACAGAACCTCCCTCGGTCCGGCCAATGCACCGAAAAACCTGCGCGAGGCAATCGAGGAAGTGATCGCAGGACTGGATTCCGGCAAGCTGCGCGTGGCCGAGAAATCGGGTGGCGAATGGATCACGCACCAGTGGCTGAAGAAAGCCGTGCTGCTTTCGTTCCGCCTCGAAGACAACCGCCTGATGGAGGGCGGCGCCACCCGCTACTACGACAAGGTTTCTTCGAAATTTGAATCTTTTACTGAAGAAGATTTCAAAAGCAGTGGATTTCGCGTTGTTCCCCCCGCCATGGCGCGGCGCGGCTCCTACATCGCGAAGAACGCCGTCCTGATGCCTTCCTACGTCAACATCGGCGCCTACGTGGACGAGGGCACCATGGTGGACACCTGGGCCACGGTCGGCTCCTGCGCGCAGATCGGCAAGAACGTGCACCTCTCGGGCGGCGTGGGCATTGGCGGCGTGCTGGAGCCGCTGCAGGCCAACCCGACCATCATCGAGGACAACTGCTTCATCGGCGCGCGCTCCGAAGTCGTCGAGGGCGTGATCGTCGAGGAAAACAGCGTGCTTTCCATGGGCGTGTTCATCGGCCAGAGCACCAAGATCTTCAACCGCGAGACGGGCGAAGTGCTCTACGGCCGCGTGCCCTCGGGCTCGGTGGTGGTGGCGGGAACGATGCCCTCCGGCGACCGCAGCTGCGCGCTTTATTGCGCGGTCATCGTCAAGCGGGTGGACGCGAAGACCCGCGCCAAGACCAGCCTGAACGAGCTCCTGCGCGGGGATTAGCGGCTAAACTAGGCAACGTCAGAAGCAAGGCAAGGGAGAACGCACATGTCCGCGATGAAGCGCCTGTTCCAGCTGATGTCCGACAAGAAGGCGTCGGACATCTTCCTGTCCGTCGGCTCGCCCATCAACATCAAGATCAACGGCAATGCCGTTCCGGTCAACCAGACCGTGCTGAACGCGGAAGCGGTCAAGACCCTGCTCTACGAAGTGCTGAACGAAAAGCAGATCCGCGAGTACGAAGACGAGATGGAGCTCAACACCGCGTTCGCGCTGGAAGGCGTCGGCGCTTTCCGGATCAGTGCCTTCCGCCAGAAGGGCTCGCCCGCCGTGGTCGTGCGCTTCATCCCGGGCAGCGTGCCGGCGTTCGATACCCTGGGGCTGCCGGACATTCTCAAAGACATCATCATGCAGAAGCGCGGCCTGATCCTGATGGTCGGCGCGACCGGGTCGGGCAAATCCACCTCGCTGTCGGCGATGCTCGACCTGCGCAACACGCAGAAATCCGGCCACATCCTCACGCTCGAAGACCCGGTCGAATTCATCTTCACCAACAAGAAATCGATCGTCAACCAGCGCGAAGTCGGCACCGATACCAAGAGCTTCGAGGTCGCCCTGAAGAACGCGCTGCGGCAGGCGCCCGATTGCATCCTGATCGGCGAAATCCGCGACAAGCAAACCATGGGCATGGCGCTCGCCTACGCGCAGTCGGGCCACCTGGCGCTCGCCACGCTGCACGCCAACAACAGTTACCACGCGATGAATCGGATCATCAGCTTCTACCCGCTGGAGAATCGGCCCACCCTGCTGCTCGACTTGTCGGCGGCGCTGCAGGCGATCGTCTCGCAGCGCCTGGTGCGCACCAAGTCCGGTTCGCGCCGCGCGGCGGTGGAAGTACTGCTGAACACCCGCCACATCGCGGAACTGGTCGAGAAAGGCGACATCAACGAGATCAAGGACGCGATGGAAAAGAGCATGTCGCCTGGCTCGCAGACCTTCGAGCAGTCGCTGTTCACCATGTTCATGGACGGTTCGATCACGCAGGAAGAGTGCATGGCGAACGCCGATTCGGCCACCAACATGCTGTGGCTGATCAACCAGGCGACCGCGGGGGATCTCTCGACTGGGCCTATCACCAAGTCCGCCTCCGACGACAAGAAGGACGAAAAGAAAGAAGCGACCTCGACCACCATGGGTCCCGGCGCCTCCTTCAGCGATTTCAAGATCGACGCCAGCGTCTGACCGGAGTGTGGCTTTGCACGCGGCGCTCGAACTCGCCCAAGAACTGATTCGCCGGCGCTCGGTCACGCCCGAGGACGCGGGCTGCCAGGAATTCATTGCCACCCGCCTCGCTGCGGCGGGCTTCCGTTGCGAACCGATCCGTTGCGGCCAGGTCGACAATCTCTGGGCCAGGCGCGGCAGCGCCAGCCCCCTGCTCTGCTTTGCCGGCCATACCGACGTCGTGCCGACGGGCCCGCTCGCCGAATGGCACAGCGACCCGTTCACGCCCACGCTGCGCGACGGCAAGCTCTACGGGCGCGGCGCGGCGGACATGAAGTCCTCGATCGCCGCCTTCGTCGTCGCCACGGAAGCCTTCGTCAAGGAGCGGCCAAAGCACGCGGGTTCGATTGCGTTCCTGCTCACTTCCGACGAGGAAGGGCCTTCGGTGGACGGCACGGTGCGCGTGGTGGAGCACCTAAAGGCGCGCGGCGAGAAGCTGGACTACTGCATCGTCGGCGAGCCCTCGTCCGCGAGCGTCGTCGGCGACATGGTCCGCGTCGGCCGGCGCGGTTCGCTTTCCGCGAAACTCACCGTGCGGGGCGTGCAGGGTCATGTCGCCTATCCTGAGCAGGTCAGGAACCCGGTGCATCTTCTTGCGCCCGCGCTCGCGGAAATCGCCGCTGTCGCCTGGGACGAGGGCAACGAGTTCTTCCCGCCGACCAGTTTCCAGGTGTCCAACCTGAACGCGGGGACCGGCGCGGAAAACGTGGTGCCGGGATCGGCCGAGATGCTGTGCAATTTCCGTTTTTCCACCGCAAGCACGGAAGCCTCGCTGAAGGAACGCTTCGAAGCGCTGCTGAAGAAGCACAAGCTCGACTATGCAATTGCCTGGACGCTGGGCGGCAAGCCGTTCCTGAGCAAGCAGGGCAAGCTCACCGCAGCGGTGCAGGCGGCCGTGCAGGCGCATTCCGGCGTAAAGACGCAGCTCTCGACGGCCGGCGGCACCTCCGATGGCCGCTTCATCATTGACATCTGTCCTGAGATCGTCGAGTTGGGTCCGGTGAACGCGACTATCCACAAGCTGAACGAGCATATCGAGCTTGCCGCGTTCGACAGGCTGCCGCGCATTTACCTCGACATCCTGCGCTCCCTGCTTCCTTGAAAGTCTCGGCGCTGCTGCGGCAGACTGCGCGGCGTTTCACGCGAGCCGGCCTGCACTACGGGCACGGCACCCACAACGCCAGGGAGGAAGCCGCCTGGCTCATTTCCTCCGTCCTGGGTTTTCTTCTTGAACAAGAATTAAGTTCAAAGCAGACAAAAGCAATAAACACCCTCGCACAGCGCCGTATTCGGGAGCGCATCCCGCTTGCCTACCTGCTGAAGGAGGCCTGGCTCGGCGAGCATTCTTTCCACGTGGACAAGCGCGTCATCGTTCCGCGCTCCTTCATCGCGGAACTGCTGCGGGATCGCCTGAGTCCGTGGCTGCAACGCGAGCCGAAGCGGGCCCTCGATCTTTGCACCGGCTCAGGGTGCCTCGCCGTCCTTCTCGCGCTTGAATTTCCGAAAACACGGGTGGATGCGGCGGATCTGTCGGCGTCCGCGCTCCAGGTGTCGAAAATCAATATCAAGCGCTACGAACTGGGCAAGCGTGTGCGCACCATCCGCTCGGACCTGTTCAATTCGATCGGCGGGAAGTACGGCCTGATCGTCAGCAATCCGCCATACGTCACCGGACTATCGATGCGGAAATTGCCGGAGGAGTACCGCCACGAACCATCGATGGCGCTCGCGGCCGGTAAGGATGGGCTCGACCTGGTGCATCGGATACTCGCTGAAGCGAGGGATTACCTGACTCCGGGCGGACTGCTGGTCTGCGAGATCGGCGGCAACCGAAAGGCGCTGGAGCGCGCCTATCCGAAGCTGGAGTTCACATGGCCCGAGACGAGCGACCCGGGCAGCGTGTTTATGCTGCGCAGGGAGCAGTTGCCGCGATAGGAAGACTGCGGTGCTTATTGCGGTTCGAGCCCGACCTTCTTCACCAGCGCGGCGTATTTCGCGAGTTCGCTACGGAAGGCCGCCTGTGCCTGCTCGGTGGTGCCGATTCGGATCGTGTTGCCTTGCTTGGCCATCGCCTCATTGACGGCGGCGTCGGCGAACGCGGCAACCATGGCATCGTGCACCTTTTTCACCATGGCCGGGCTCATGCCCCTGGGGCCGATCACCGCGAACCAGGCTTCCACCTCGAAGTTGGCGAGGCCTTGCTCGGCGAAGGTCGGGATTTCCGGGGCCGCCGGCGTGCGTTGCGCCGTCAGCATCCCGATCGGACGCAGTGCGCCGCTCTTGATGTGCCCCAGCACGCTCGGCAATGCGGCGGTGCCGAAGTCGACCTGCCCGCCGAGCAGGTCGGTCACCATCGGCCCGACGCCCTTGTAGGGAATGTGCTTGGCAGTGATGCCAGCGGCGTCCATGTAGAGTTCGGTCGCCAGGTGCAGGATCGTGCCGTTGCCGCCGGAAGCGAAGTTGAAGGCGCCCGGCTTGTTCTTGAGCAAGGCGACGAACTCCTTGTGGTTCGCCGCCGGCACCTTTGCCGGGCTGACCACCAGCACCATCGGCGTGGCGCCGACCACCGCGATGGGCGTGAAGTCGCCCGGCATGTCGAACGGCAGGGACTTCAGCACGCTCGGGAAGATCACCACGTTATTGGATACGAAGGAAAGCGTGGTGCCGTCGGGAGCGGAACGTGCCAGCGCCTGCAGCCCCACCACGCCGCCGGCGCCAGGCTGATTGTCGACGACGATTGACGCGCCGAGTGCCTTGGACAGCGCCGGTTGCACCGCGCGCGTGATGGCGTCGACGCCTGAGCCGGTGGCGTTCGGCAGGATGAATCGGACCGGACGATCCGACTGCGCTAGAGCCGCGCCCGCGACAAGTGCCGCGAGCAGAAAAGCGCAGACTGGTTTCATCACGGAAAAGATGGGGTGACCGATGGGACTCGAACCCACAACAACCGGAATCACAATCCGGGACTCTACCATTGAGCTACGGCCACCATTGCGAAGCTAATTCTACTTACTGGCCTGCCCGGCGGGACTCGAACCCACAACCCCCAGCTTAGAAGGCTGGTGCTCTATCCGGTTGAGCTACGGGCAGATATCCGTTGCCTTCCGGGGCAGGACTGGTCGGGGTGGAGAGATTTGAACTCCCGACATCCTGCTCCCAAAGCAGGCGCGCTACCAGGCTGCGCTACACCCCGAAAATCGGGCGCCAATGATACTCTTTTTTTGGCTTGCGGCAGGGTGCCATATCTGCTACAAAGCCTACCTTCATTTTTCAGTTGAATGCCGAAATGCCCTTGGAATTGAAGAAAAACAGCTTCGCGCCCTACGCCCCGAAAAAGGGCGAGGAATACATGAACGCGAAGCAGCGTTCCCATTTCCGCAAGATCCTCGAGAACATCAAGGGCGAACTGTCGCAGGAGATCGACCGCACCGTGCACACGATGCAGGACGAGGCGACAGTGTTCGCGGATCCGAACGACCGCGCCAGCCAGGAGTCGGACATGGCCCTGGAGCTGCGCAACCGCGACCGCGAGCGCAAGCTGATCAAGAAGATCGACGAAACCATCGCGCGCATCGACGCCAACGAATACGGCTACTGCGAGAGCTGCGGGGTCGAGATCGGCCTGAAACGGCTGGAAGCGCGCCCGACGGCGACCCTGTGCATCGACTGCAAGACGCTCGACGAGATGCGCGAGCGGCAGGTCGCGAAGTAGCACTTAAACCATTGACGCCGTCGCTGCGCGGCGCTCGCGCGTTCTTTTCCGCATCAATAATTGTGGTGGCGGCGTAGCGGGCGACCGTGTCTACAGCGGGGCTGCCGAGGCAAGCAGGATTGCAGACAAAAAGGCCCGGCCCCCTTTCGGGAACCGGGCTTTCGTTTCTTGGTGCCTTACTTCTTCTTGACCGGCGAGGCAGCCATCCTTTCCGCCGCCGCCTTCTCGCGCGCAATTTCCGCGCTCAGCTTCTGGCACTCGGCGAGCGACAGCCCGTCCTTCGCCATCATGGCGCGATGATGCCGCAGGGTCTGGTCCATCTTGTGGAAATGCTTTTCCTCGGCCTGGCTCATCGTTCCCGCCTTCTTCGCGTCGGCGTGGATTTTCACCACCTCGCCGTGCGCCTTCTGGTTGGCCGCGCGGCACTCGGTGAGCTTCGGATCGGCCTTCGCAGCTTCTTTTTTGGCTGGTGCTTGGGCCCAGGCCGGCACGAACGCTACTGCAATTGCGACTGCGAACAATGTTTTCACTATGTTCCCCTCCCTCGTGTATGGGACCGCTAGTTTACTCGGCCATGCGCTTGTCACGAATCCGTCACGCGGCCGACTTGCATTCTAGCCGCCGGTCTTTGCGGTCTCCTGCGCGCCGATGGCCTTCATCGACAGGCGCACTCTGCCCTTGTCGTCGGCTTCCATCACCTTGACCTTCACGATCTGGCCTTCCTTCAGGTGGTCGGAGACGGCGTTGACGCGCTCGTTGCTGATCTGCGAAATGTGCAGCAGGCCGTCGCGGCCCGGCATGAGCTGCACGATGGCGCCGAAATCCAGCAGGCGCAGCACCGGACCCTCGTAGATCTTGCCGACTTCGACGTCGGCGGTGAGGTCCTTGATGCGCTTGAGCGCCGCTTCGCCGCCTTCGGGCGAGACGCAGGCGATGGAAATCATGCCGTCGTCCTCGATCTCGATGGTGGTGCCGGTCTCCTCCTGGATGCCGCGGATGACGACGCCGCCCTTGCCGATGACGTCGCGGATCTTGTCCGGGTTGATCTTGATCTTGAGGATGCGCGGCGCGAAGGTGGAGAGCTCGGTGCGCGAGCCGCCCATCGCCTGCTTCATCTGCTCGAGGATGTGGACGCGTGCCTCGCGCGCCTGGTCGAGCGCCACTTTCATGATGCCCTTGTTGATGGATTCGATCTTCAGGTCCATCTGCAGCGCGGTGATGCCGTTGACGGTGCCCGCCACCTTGAAGTCCATGTCGCCCAGGTGGTCCTCGTCGCCGAGGATGTCGGTCAGCACCGCGAAGCGGTTGCCTTCCTTGATCAGGCCCATCGCGATGCCCGCGACGTGGTCCTTGATCGGCACGCCCGCGTCCATCAGCGCGAGGCTGCCGCCGCACACCGACGCCATCGAGGAGGAGCCGTTTGATTCGGTGATTTCCGAAACAATGCGCAGCGAATAGCCGAAATCCGCAGCCGGCGGCAGCATGCCCACGAGCGCGCGCTTGGCCAGGCGGCCGTGGCCGATCTCGCGGCGCTTGGTAAATCCAAACCGGCCGGTCTCGCCGGTGGAGTACGGAGGAAAGTTGTAGTGGAACATGAAGCGGTCGCGGTACTCGCCCGCCAGCGCGTCGATGATCTGCTCGTCGCGCCCGGTGCCCAGGGTCACGGTGACCAGCGCCTGCGTCTCGCCGCGCGTGAACAGCGCCGAGCCGTGGGTGCGGGGCAGCACGCCGGTGCGGATGGCGATCGGGCGCACGGTGCGCGTGTCGCGGCCGTCGATGCGCGGCTCGCCATCGAGGATCTTGTTGCGCACGATCTTCGACTCGACCGCGAAGCACAGATCGTTCACGGTGTTGGCGTCGGGGCCGCCTTCGGTACCAACCCCGCAGGCCTCATGCACGCGCTTCGAGATAGCCTTGAGCGTTTCCTGACGCGCGCCCTTCTGGCGTATGTCGAAGGCCTTGCGCAGCTCGCCCTCGAACTGCTCGGTGATCTTGGCCGCCAGCGCCTCGTCCCTGGCCGGGGCTTTCCAGTCCCACGCCGGCTTGCCCGCCACTTCGGCCAGTTCTTCGATGGCGGCAATCGCGGCCTGCATCTGCTCGTGGCCATGGACCACGGCGCCGAGCATCACGTCTTCCGGCAGTTCCAGCGCCTCGGACTCGACCATCAGCACGCCCTGGCTGGTGCCGGCCACCACCAGATTGAGCTTGGATTCCTTGATCTGCGACAGCGTCGGGTTGATCACGTACTGGCCGTCGAGGTAGCCGACGCGGACCGCGCCGATCGGGCCGCTGAACGGGACGCCCGAAAGCGTCATCGCCGCGGACACCGCGATCATCGCCGGAATGTCGGCGTCCACCTCGGGATTGAGCGACAGGACCTGCGCCACGACCTGCACTTCGTTGTAGAAGCCGTCCGGGAACAGGGGCCGAATCGGGCGGTCGATCAGGCGGGAAGTCAGGATCTCCTTCTCGCTCGGGCGTCCCTCGCGCTTGAAAAAGCCGCCGGGAATCTTGCCGGCGGCATAGGTCTTCTCGGCGTAATCCACCGTGAGCGGAAAGAAGCTCTGCCCCGGCTTGGCGGATTTCGACGCGGTCACTGCCGCGAGCACC
>JANYII010000292.1 GCA_025358705.1 Betaproteobacteria bacterium
GAACTCTCCGGTGCTCGCGGTGGTCGTCGTATTCATCGCGCTGCTGGTGATCTTCAACAGCGTCACGGGCTGGATCTACACCTACACCATCAAGACCTTTCCGAGTCCTTTTCCGGAACAACCGCTGTTCGGCAATACCTATATGTCCTCGCACGAGATCGGCGCGATCGGCGTCACGCTGGTAGTGCTCGGGTTGCTCTATGCATTCTTCCGTTTTACCCCGCTCGGACTCGCCATGCGGGCGGCGGCGCAGAATCCGGAATCCAGCCGCCTGGTCGGCATTCGCGTCGGCTGGATGCTGGCTTTGGGCTGGGGCCTGGCCGCCGCGATCGGATCGGTGGCGGGCATGATGGTGGCGCCCATCGTGTTCCTCGATCCAAACATGATGGGCGGCGTGCTGCTCTATGCGTTCGCGGCGGCGCTGATCGGCGGGGTCGACAATCCCGCCGGCGCGGTTTTCGGCGGGTTCCTCGTCGGCGTTCTCGAGAACGTGCTCGGTGCGTACGTCATCGGCAACGACCTCAAGCTCGCCGTGGCCCTGGTGCTGATCATCGGCGTGCTGACGGTCCGGCCTTCGGGCTTCTTCGGCAAAGTCCACGTGACGCGGGTATGAACAAGCGCCTCGTCGGATTCGCGATACTGCTGCTGGTCGCCTGCGCGCTGCCTTTCTTCGTCAGCGAATACCGCACCTTCCAGTTCACGCTGGTCCTGATCTACTCGATCGCGCTGCTTGGCCTGAACATCCTCACCGGGTTCAACGGCCAGATTTCGCTCGGGCACGGCGCGTTCTATGCCATCGGCGCGTACGTCGCCGCGATCCTCATGGACAAGGCCGGATTCCCCTACTGGGCGACGCTCCCGTTCGCGGGCGCGGCATGCCTGGTGATCGGATTCCTGTTCGGCCTGCCCGCGCTTCGCCTGGAAGGCCTGTACCTGGCGCTCGCCACCTTCGCGCTCGGCGTTTCCCTGCCCCAGCTCCTCAAGTACCACCACCTCGAAGAATGGACCGGCGGCGTGCAGGGCATCGTCATCACGAAACCCGACGCGCCGGATTTCGTGGCTGAACTCGGTATCGCGCTGAACCAGGACCAGTGGCTGTACTTCTTCACGCTCGCGGTGACGGTCGTGATGTTCGTGCTCGGCTGGAACATCCTGCGCGGCCGCATCGGGCGGGCAATGATGGCGATCCGCGACAATCACGTCGCGGCCGAGGCGATGGGCGTCAACAATTCCATGGTCAAGTCGCTCACTTTCGGCATATCGGCCATGTTCACGGGGGTCGCCGGCGCCCTCGGCGCGATCGCGGTGCAATTCGTCGCCCCCGACAGCTTCAACATTTTCCTCTCGATCACGCTCCTCATCGGCATCGTCATCGGCGGGCTGGCCTCGATCTCGGGCGCCCTTTACGGCGCGCTGTTCATCCAGTTCATACCCAATGTGGCAGACGAGATCTCGAAGGCCGCTCCGTGGGCCATTTTCGGCCTGTTCCTGCTCGCCTTCATCTACCTGATGCCGACCGGGATCGCGGGAGCCGTCCGCCTGGCAATGGCGCGCTGGCAAAGAAAGAGGCAAAATCCATGAAGGTTCAACGGAGGAGGAGACTGTCATGAAACTCAAGCTTGTTCCGATTGCGGCGCTAATGGCCGCAGTGCTCGCATCCCCATCGGCAATGGCGCAGAAGAAGTACGATCCCGGTGCCTCCGACAAGGAAGTTCTGGTCGGCCATATCAATCCCTACAGCGGGCCGGCCTCGGCCTACGGCACCATTGGCCGGGCCATTGCCGCGTACTTCAAGAAAGTGAACGAGGAAGGCGGGGTCAACGGCCGCCAGATCAACATGATCACCTACGACGACAGCTACAGCCCGCCGAAGACGGTCGAGATGGCGCGCAAGCTAGTGGAGCAGGACAAGGTGCTGCTTGTATTCCAGCCGCTCGGCACGCCGCCGAACTCCGCAATCCAGAAGTACATGAACGCGAAGAAGGTGCCGCAATTGTTCGTGGCCACCGGCGCGACCAAGTGGAATGACCCGAAGGGTTTCCCCTGGACGATGGGCTGGCAGCCGAACTACCAGACCGAGGCGAAGATCTACGCAGCGCACATCCTGAAGACCAAGCCCAACGCCAAGATCGCGGTGCTCTATCAGAACGACGACTACGGCAAGGACTACCTCAAGGGTTTCCTGGATGGCCTTGGCGCCAAGGCCAAGACGATGGTCGTCAAGCAGGTCTCCTACGAAGTCACCGACCCGACGGTCGATTCGCAGGTCCTGCAGCTCCAGGCCTCGGGTGCAGACACGTTCTTCAACATCACCACGCCGAAGTTCGCGGCCCAGGCGATCCGCAAAGCGTATGACAGCGGCTGGAAACCCGTGCATTATCTGAACAACGTTTCCGCGCAGATCGGCTCAGTTCTCAAGCCCGCTGGCTTGGACAAGTCGGTCGGCATCATTACGACGCAATACCTGATGGACCCGGACGACAAGGACTGGAAGGAGAGCAAAGCGATCAAGGACTGGGTCGCATTCATGCAGAAGTACTATCCGGACGGCAATCTGCACGACGTGTCCAATGTGTATGGCTACACGGTTGCCCAGAGCCTGGTGCAAGTCATCAAGCAATGCGGCAACGATCTGACCCGGGCGAACGTCATGAAACAGGCCGCCAGCCTGAAAAATCTCCAGACCGCAACCCTGCTGCCGGGCGTCAAGATCAACACGAGTGCCACTGACTTCGCGCCGATCGAATCGGTGCAACTGCAGAAATTCGACGGCACCACCTGGGAGCGTTTCGGCGAGATCATGGGCAATTAATTTCGCAATTGTGTTAAGTTGAAAAGCGCGGGCCCCGAGGCTCGCGCTTTTTTTTGCGTCGCTACAGGAGACGGAACGATGGACCTTGGAGAAAAGGTAATGCAACTGAAGCCCGCCGGCATGACGGCGGAGGAATGGGCGGTCCGGCTCGAATTGGCCGCCTGCTACCGGCTCTTCGACTGGATGGGCTGGACCGAACTCATCTACAACCACATCACCGCCAAGGTTCCGGGCCCGGAGAAGCATTACCTGATTAATCCGTACGGCCTCTGGTACAACGAAGTCACGGCCTCCAACCTCGTCAAGGTGAACCTCGAGGGCAAGGCGATGGACGGCTCGAAGTTCCCGGTCAACATCGCCGGATTCGTGATCCACAGCGCGATCCACGCGGCTCGCGACGACGCGCACTGCATCATCCATACGCATTCCACGGCGGGCAGCGCGGTTTCCTGCAAGAAGGACGGCCTGCGCTACGACAATTTCTACAGCGGCATCCTGCATGGCGAGGTCGCGTATCACGAATTCGAAGGCGTCACTACCGATACCACGGAGCAGTCGCGCCTGGTCGCGAGCCTCGGCAGGAAGTCCGTCCTGATCCTGCGCAACCACGGCCTGCTGGTCGCCTGTCCCGGAATTCCGGAGGCGTTCACGACTTACTGGACGCTGCAGCGCGCGTGCGAAATCCAGGCCGCGACCGATGCCATGGCCGGCGACAACCTTCCGATCACGCGGAAGGTGCTGGACGAAACACCCGCGCGCACCCTGCCGTTTCGCTCCGGCCCCCGGCCGGGCGGCCTCGTTTTTGACGGCGTGCTGCGCCGCGCGGGCATTCGTTACGCAGACATCATCTAAAGAGCACCATGGGCAAGAGGATCCACAAGGAGCGCGGGATTTGAACGAGCCCATGCGCACCGTCGGCTTCATCGGCCTGGGCCTGATGGGCCGGCTGATGTCGGCCAACCTGGAGAAAGGCGGATTCAGGGTCCGCAGCTACGACCTGAACGGCAGCGGCAACCAGCGCTCGCCGGGCGCCGCCGCCAAGGGCGCGCAAGTGCTGATCACCATGGTCACCGACGGCAAGGCGGTGAGGAAGGCAATCCGCCGCGCGATGCCGAAACTCGCGCCCGACTCCATCGTTATCGATATGAGTTCCTCCGACCCGGCCACCACTCTGGAAATCGGCGCCGAACTGAAGGAGCGCGGCATCCATATGCTGGATGCGCCTGTCTCCGGTGCGAAGGCGCGAGCTGCGGACGGCACGCTCGCGTTGATGGTCGGCGGCGACGCCGCGATCCTCGAACGCGCCCGCCCGGTGCTCGCCACCATGGGCAACGAGATCTTCCACACAGGAAAGCTGGGTTCAGGGCACGCCACCAAGGCGCTGAACAACTACCTCGGCGCCGCTGGCACCATCGCCGGCTTCGAAGCGCTGCTGGTGGGCGAGAAGTACGGCTTGGATCCAAAGGTGATGATCGACGTGATCAACGCCTCGACCGGCAAGAACAGCACCACCGAGCGCAAGATCCCGCAGCAGGTCTTCACCGGTGCTTTCGCTTCCGGCTTTCTTGCTTCGCTCATGACGAAGGACGTCGGCATCGCTCGCGACATCGCGCGCAAGGTCGGGGTCGAGACGCCTTACCTGAAGGTGACGCTGAAGATCTGGAAGGACGCGCTCAGCCGGCTGCCCGCCGGGGCAGACCATACCGAGCTGCTTCACTACCTGAAGAAGCTGCCTTCTCCATCTCGCGGCGGAGCCTGACCGCCGGCACCTCGGTGTCGAAGGCCACGTCGCTCCATCTGAGCGGCTGGCCGGCAGCGACCGCGCGCAGCACTTTCCAGCCGTGCGCGAGGCCGAGGGGCAGGCAAGCTTGCGCGAGCGAAGCCTCCGCGGACATCAGGCGGCCCACGACGGTATAACCACCTTCGCCGTCAAGGAGTTCTCCCGGCTTGAGGTCTTTCTTCGCCGTCGCCACCGCGTCGGCGCGCCAGCCGGTCGCGCATCCGGTCGATTCGCCCCGCAGTCCGACCGATGCCACGGAGATACCGACCTCCAGCCCGATCAGGTGCCAGCGCTTGTACATGCAGGCGTAGCGTCCGGAGGGGTCGGTCTTCACGCCGTATTCGCTGAAGCAGCGCCGGATGTACTCGGATTCCCCCTCGAACACCACCCAGACCCCGAAACGGATGTCGTAATCGATCGGCGTGCCGTCGCGCTGCAGCGATGAAATGACTTCGACCTGCCCCTTGTGGTGCAACTGCCCGCCTTCGCTGCGCGGGCGCATGAGGGAAGGAATTTCGTCAACGGATCCGGCTGGATAGAGCAAACCCTCGGGCGCCGGCGTAAGGCCGGTCGCGTTGCAGACGGCGCTGGTTTCGATCGCCGGTTTCGAACCGTCGAGGAAGGAATTGAACATCTTCGGGTTGAGGCCGCCGATCTTCGCCTGCTCGGGCGTGAGGCCGTAGTAGCCCCACACGGTCTCGGGCGTGGACTGCGCGAAGTGCGGCAGCCACTTGTGCCCGCGCCCTGCCGCCACCACAGGAAAGCCCGCGGCACGCGCCCAGTCAACCAGATCGCAGATCAGCGCCGGCTGGTCGCCGTAGGCAAGGCTGTAGACCACGCCCGCCTCCTTCGCCTTCTGCGCCAGGATCGGGCCGCAGAACGCGTCGGCCTCCACCGTCACGTTGACCACGTGCTTGCCGTGCCTGAACGCGCCGAGGATGTGCTCGACCGCCGCGATCGGGTTGCCCGTCGCCTCGATCACGATATCGATTTCGGGGTTGGACACGATTTTCTGCCAATCCTCGATGACCAGCGTCCCGGCGATCTCGCCGACGCTCCAGCCCACCCTTCCGAGATTCGTCCTGGCATTCGCCGGCGCCAGGTCCGCGATCGCCACCAGCCGGATCCCCGGCGTGCGCGGGACTTGCGCGAGGTACATCGCCGCGAACTTGCCCGCGCCAATCAGGCCTACCCGAACGGGCTTGCCTTGGTTTTCCCGCTCAAGAAGCTTGGCGTAGAGGTTCATCGAACCGATCCTTCCAGGGCAATGCAACCTCGTATTCCTTCAACAGGCAATCGTCCGGCAGGCACTGGATCGGCGCGAAGTCGCGGTGCGCGATGTAGTCCGGGCGCTTGAAGCGGCGGATGTGGTTCGATACAGCGCACAGCGACAGGTACACGCTCACCCGATTCCACGGCGACAGGTTTGATGTAGAGGCATGCACCAGGCAGCTGTGGAACAGGATCATGGAGCCGGCCGGGCCCTTTGGCGCAACGATGCCGCCACGTTCGACTAATTTCTTTATTGTTTCGCTCGAAATTACCCAAAGAGGATAACTCGTCGTGCTCGTATCGTGGGCGGCGTCCAGCACACCGAGCTTGTGGCTGCCCGGGATGAACATCAGGGGGCCGTTGAATTCGTTTACCTCGTCGAGGAAGATCGCCACGTTCATGGCGCGGGGCTCGGGCATCTGGTCGTCGTTCTTCCAGGTGCCGTAGTCCTGGTGCCACTGCCAGACGTCGCCGTCGAAGGCCTGCTTGCCATTGATCTTGAACTGGTGCATGTAGAGTTCTTCGCCGAACAGTTGCCGCACCGGCTCGACCATGCGCGGATGGCGCGCCAGCCGCGCGAACGGGGCGCTGTAGAGATGGGCGGCAAAATTGATGCGCACCGCGTCGCCGGTCTTCTCGCGCACGTTTTCAGGGCGCCGCTGGGCGTACAGCGCCGGCACTTCATCCAGCAGAACCTTGATTTCTTCCGGCTGGAACAGGCTGGGGAAAAACAGGTAGCCGTCGCGATCGAAGGTGTCGAGCTGGGCTTGCGTGAGCTTCATGGTCAGTCTCCCGGAGCCCGTGTATTATAGATTCTCCTGAGGAGGACCCCTATGCAAGTCACGTTCATGCAATTCACGCGATTCCTGTTGGCCGCGCTCGCCGCTGTCTTCGCGGCCATGCCGGCCCATGCCGCCACGCTGAAATGGGCGGCGCAAAACGACATCCTGACGATGGACACGCATTCGCAGAACCATGCCACCACCAACGGCATCCTGCAGCATGTCTACGAGGGCCTGGTGCGCTACGACAGGACTTTCGGCGTCGAGCCGGCGCTCGCGACCAGCTGGCAGTTCGTAACGCCGACACAGGTCCGCTTCAACCTGCGCAAGGGCGTGAAATTCCAGGACGGCAGCCCCTTCACGGCCGACGACGTGGTGTTTTCCTACGGCCGGATCATGCAGCCGCAGGGCACGATGCAGATTTACGTTTCCGGCGTCAAGGAAGTGAAGAAGATCGACGACTTCACCGTGGACCTCATCCTGTCCGGGCCGAATCCCGTGCTGCTGAAGAACCTGGTCGATTTCCGCATCATGAGCAAGATCTGGTGCGTGAAGAACAAATCCGAGAACGTCCAGGACTACAAGGCGAAGGAGGAGTCGTACGCCTCGCGCAACGCCAACGGCACCGGTCCCTACATCCTCAAGCTGTGGGAACCGGACAAGCGCGTCGTCATGCAGGCCAACACGGGCTGGTGGGACAAGCTCGACGGCAACGTCACCGAGGTCATCTACACGCCGATCCGGGCGGACGCGACGCGCGTCGCCGCGCTGCTGTCCGGCGACGTGGACATCCTGACCGACCTGCCGACGCAGGACGTGGCGCGGATGCGCACCGATCCAAAGCTCAAGATCCTGGATGGCGCCGAGGTACGCACCATCTTCATCGGCCTGGACCAGTTCAGCGAAGAGCTCAAGTACTCGAACATCAAGGGCAAGAACCCGTTCAAGGACATCCGGGTGCGCAAGGCACTGAACCTGGCGGTAGACCGCGAGGCGATCCGGCGCGTCACCATGCGCGGCCTGTCGGTGCCCGCCGCGCTCATGATCCCGCCCGGCGTGCACGGCTACACCACCGAGCTCGACAAGGTTGTGCCCGTGGACATCGAAGGCGCGAAAAAGCTGCTTGCGGAAGCGGGCTACCCCGGCGGCTTCGAGTTCACTCTCGACTGCCCCAACAACCGCTACGTCAACGACGAGGAAATCTGCCAGGCGCTGGTAGGGATGTGGGCGAAGGTCGGTGTCAAGGTGCGCCTGATTGCCCAGAACATGGGGCCGTTCATCGCCAAGATCCAGAATTTCG
>JANYII010000003.1 GCA_025358705.1 Betaproteobacteria bacterium
TGGCGCTACGACTGGAAACCCGCGCCCGGCTCAGCCGAAGCGAAGCTTTACAGCGATTTCCTCAAGCCGCGCGACTGGGTTTGACGCTCAATCTGCTCTGGCGCCGGAGGCTTTGACCACCGGCGCCCATTTGGCGATCTCGGCTTTGACGAAGTCGCCGAACTGCTCGGGTGCCATCGGGATGAAGCGCGCGCCTTCGGCAGTCATGCGGGCGGTCATCTCCTTGGTGCTCATGAAGCTCCGCGTCTCGGCATTGAGGCGCTGGACGATGTCGGCGGGCGTGCCGGCGGGGGCGAAGAAGCCGACCCAGTTGTTGACGACGAAGCCCGGCAAGGATTCGCGAATCGCCGGCAACTCGGGCGTGGCGGCAGCGCGCGCCTCTCCCATGCTGGCGAGCGCGCGCAGCTTCCCGGCCCTGGCGTGCGGCAACACTGTCGGCATGGTGGCGAAGATGAGGGAAGTCTGGCCGGCCAGCAGGTCCGTGATCGCCGGCACGTTCCCCTTGTAGGGCACGTGCAGCATGTCCACCTTCGCGATCGATTTGAACAACTCCCCGGCGAGGTGGCTTGCGGTGCCCGCGCCAGCCGAAGCGTAGGTCAGGCTGCCCGGCTTGGCGCGCGCAATTGCGATCAGCTCGGCCACGCTGTTCGCCGCCACCGACGGGTGCACCACGAGCAGGCCGTCCGCATCCACCAGCAGCGCGATCGGCGCGAAATCCTTCAGCGGGTCGTAGGGCATCCTGGAGAACAGGGCCACGTTGACCGCGTGTGTACCAATGCTGCCGATGCCGATCGTGTAGCCGTCGGGCGCCGCCTTGGCGACCATGTCGGCGCCGATGTTGCCGCCCGCGCCGGTGCGATTCTCGATCACGACCGGCTGGCCCCACAACTCGGTCCAGCGGTTGCCGATCAGCCGCGAGTAGATGTCGGCGATGCCGCCCACTGGAAACGGAACGATGATCCTGATGGGTTTCGAAGGATAGGTTTGCGCAAATGCGGAAAAAGAAATCAGAAAAAACACCAGGAATCTGAAGGCAAAAGATGTCATGGCAACTCTCCGGCGCTGCGAAAATGTTTCTGCGCCTCGGCGGCGCGTCCTTCACGCTCCGCCAGCCGTGCGAGTTCCAGGTGCGCGGCGCGCGACGGCCCGAACGACAGGCTGGCCTCGAGGTAGTTCTGCGCCTTTCCCCAGAGCTCCGCAGCCATGCACAGGCGCCCGAGGGTAGCCAGGAGCAGCGGGTCCTCGGCATGCTCGCGCAGCCAGCGCTCGGCGCGTTCGATGCGCGCGCGCGCTTCAACCTGCCGCTTCGCGGTTTCGAGTTTTTCGATGTCGCTGTACAGCACGACCAGCGCGGCATTCCATTCGGCGCCGAGGCTGCGCTCGACGAGGTCGCGGCCCAGCGCCGCTTCGCCCAGCGCCGCCGCGCGCCGCGCCGCCGCGGCCGCCACGCGCGGATGCGCCAGGTCGGCGGAAGGAATGCGCCGCAGCCGCGCCTCGAGCGAGGCGCGGTCGCCCGAGTCGCGCGCCAGCAGCTCGATATGCGCCTGGACCCGGTACTCCTCCGCGATCGCGGGCGGCAGCGCATTGCGCTTGGCGAGCAGGGAAGCGAGCCGCAGCACTTCTTCCCAGTTCTGCGCCCCGCGTTCGGCGCGCAATAGCATGAGCGCGGCCGCGATGTGGCGCGGCCCCGTGCCGTGCATGCTGCGCAGCGCATTGCGCGCGCCGATGAAATCACGTTCATCCAGCGCGAGTTCGGCTTGCGTCAGCAGCCGCGCCGCGTGCAGCGTTTCACCCGCGGCTTCGGCGCGCTCCAGCCACTGCCCCCGCCGCTCGTATTCGCGCATCTGGTGCGCGGCGCGCGCAGCGATCAGGGCAGCGATGCCGGGCGCGGCGCCCGTTTCCCAGGCAAGCGCCGCTTCCTTCTCGGCGCGGGCATAGCGCCCCTCGAAGTAGCACAGCAGAGCGCTTGCCAGCGCGGACTGGGCCTGCTCCCGCTTGCGCCGCTCGCGGAACGCGCGCACGTGCGCCGGCAGCGCCAGAGCATGGCTTGCCAGGCGGATCGCCAGATATGCGGCGGCGAACGCCGCCGCCAGCGCCAGCATGAAGAGGACCAGGGAAATCTCGATCCGCCACGGCGGGTAGGAGACCAGTACATAGCCTTCGCCGAAGCGGCCCGCGAGCGCAAGCGCCACGGCCGCGGCGAATACCGCAATCAGCCAGAACAGCGCGCGCATCATGCGCTCCTTAACAGCGCGCGCATCATGCGCTCCTTAGCAGCCCGCGCATCAGTCGATGCTCAGGTCTTGCCGCGCTCGCGGCGCGATTTGAAACCGCGCACCGCCTCGAGGCTGTCGACGATCGACGGCGGCTCGAAGCTGATCGAAGCCGAAGAGAGTTGCTTCATCTGCGCCAGCGCCGCCTGGGAGCCCTTGGCGCGGGCATCGAAATAGCGCTGGATCCAGGCCTGCGCCACGCGCAAGTCCTCGCGGTAGCCGGCCTCGTCCCTCGTGAGCAGGGCCAGGCGCGCGTTCAGCAGCCGCAGTTTCAGGTTCTCCCGCAGGAACCAGGCCTGCTGCGGCGGCAGCAATGGCGGCTCGGGCGCTTCGACCTTGCGCACCACGACCAGCTGGCGCAGCTCCTTCCACACTTCGCTGCCCAGGCGCGCGAAGAAATTGTCCTCGGCCGGCGCGGTCTTCGCCGCCTTGGCGGCAGCGGGTCGTTCGACACGCTCGTCGAATGCGAGCGGCATCGCGTCCACCGAAGCGATCAGCCTGTCGATGGCGAGGGACAAGCCCGGCACGTCGAGCACCGGCAATGACTTGAGGCGGTCGATGTCGCGCGTGAGCGCACGGCGCACCGGAAGAAACTGCGGTCGGTCGACGCGCGACAGGCGGCTTTCCGCGAGCTGCAGCGCGAGCAGCGCGGCGCGCACGTTGCCCGAAAGCTGCAGTTGCTGCTGCGCGATCGCCAGCACCTGTTCGATCTCGGCGAGCTGCCACTCGTCGCGGTTGCGCGCCAGTTCCTGATAGAGCGCCTCCAGCGCGACTTGCTGATTCTGCGATTCTGCGACCTTCGTCTCGAGCGCTCCCAGCTTGGCAAGCACCTCGCGCTGCGCCTCTTGCGTCTGCCGGCCAAGCGTGCGCGCTTCGCGGGATTCGGCCTCGATGTCCCGCAGGCGCCTGGCCAGTTCCTCCTGGGTCGCGCCGATACGGCCGCGCGTATCGAACCAGAGCCCTGCAACGATCGCGGCGAGCACCACCAGCGCGACGGCGAACACGCGCAGGCGGCGGGGCGGAGCGGCGGCGGGTGCAGGAGCTTGTTCCATGCGCTCAGTTGTAGCTTGCGCCACCGAAGTATGCAACCAGCGCCGCGGCCGTCTCCGCGTCGCCGGGCCCGGCGACAATCACCCGCTCAAGCCCCTGCCGCGCCGCTTCGCCGGCAACGCGCGGGTGCGGAACGAAAAGCGCGGTCCCGGCAAGCCGTCCCGCGGCTCCGGCGCCGAGCATCGCCAGCAGATTGGCGAGGCCCTCGCCCGAGGACACCGTGACCGCATCCACCTTTCCGTCTTCCCAGGCCGCGGCCAGCAGCGCGGCGCCAGCCGCGGGCAGCGCGCGGCGGTAGCAGGCCGCGTGTTCGACCAACGCCCCTCGCGCGGCAAGCGTATCGCCGAGCAATCGGCGCCCGCCTTCGCCGCGGAAAATCACGATCCGCTTGCCGGCCGCGTCGGCGAATTCCGGCAGCGCCAGCAGCGCCTCGCTGTCGGATTGCCCCGCAGGCGCGATCACCCGGGGAAAACCGCGCGCCGCCAGTTCCTCGCGCGTGCCGGCACCAACGGTCGCCACCTGCAAACCTGCGGGCCATGGCCGCGCGCCGATCAGCGCGAACACCTTACGTACCGCGTTCCTGCTGACAAATATGGCCGTATCAAACGAGTCCAGCCGGTTGATCACGGCATGGAAGGGCGCAAGTTCGGCCAGGTCGAGGATCTCCAGCGCCGGTATTTCGAGCGGCTCGCCGCCGGCTTGCCGGATCAGCGCCGAGAGGGCATCGGCCTGGCCTTTCGGCCGGGTTACCACGACCCGCCTGCCGGCAAGCGGTGGAGTAGGATTCACGGCGCCAATGCGGCCAGGATCTCTCCGGCGCCGCGCTCCTGAAGCAGCGCGGCGACACGCAGCCCAAGCGCTTCCGCCGCCTCCATCCCGCCTTCGCCCTCCGCGCGCACGGTGCGCCTGCCATCGGGCGACGCCACGAGCGCGCGCAGCCGCAATTTGCCGCCGGCAATTTCCGCGTAGGCTCCGAGAGGAATCGTGCAACTGCCGCCCAGCGCCAGATTCACCTGGCGCTCGGCACGCACGCAGGCGCTCGCGCTCGCATCGTCGAGGGAACCGAGCAGGTCCAGCAGATCGTCGCGGGCGCCGAGGCATTCGATGCCCAGCGCCGCCTGTCCCGCCGCGGGCAGGCTTTCCTCGATCGAAAGCGTGGCGCGGATGCGCGATACCAGTCCGAGGCGTTTAAGGCCCGCGACCGCGAGCACGATTGCCGCGTAGTCGCCCCGGTCAAGCTTCGCGATGCGCGTATCAACGTTGCCGCGCAAGGGCCGGATCTCCAGTGCTGGATGGCGCGCCGCGATCTGCGCCTGCCGACGCAGGCTGGAAGTTCCGACCACCGCACCCGCGGGCAGCGCGGCGAGGTTTTCATGCGCGACCGAGACAAACGCGTCGCGCGGATCCTCACGCGCGAGGATCGCCGCGAGCACCAACCCCGCCGGCAGCGCCGCCGGCACGTCCTTCATCGAGTGCACCGCGATATCGGCGCGGTCCTCCATCAGCGCCGTTTCCAGTTCCTTGACGAACAAACCCTTGCCGCCCGCCTTCGCCAGCGACACGTCAAGCAGTTCGTCGCCGCGCGTCGACAAGGGAATGAGTTCGACGCGCAGCCCGGGACGCAGCGAACCAGGCGCGCCGTACAGCGCCTCCAGGCGCTCCTTGACGTGCTCCGCCTGCCAGAGGGCAAGCCGGCTACGGCGCGTCGCGATGCGCACGCGCTCGAGAGCTCGGATCATTCCCTGCCTTCCGGCAGCACTGCCTTGACCGTCGGCCACAGCCGCCGGCTTACCGGCAGGCGCTCGTCGGCGCCCTCCAGCATCACGCTCCAGTGCGGCTCTTCCTCGGCGTTGCCAGCAACGCGCTCGAAGCCGCGGATCGCACCCCGCGCCACGAGGCAATTCCGGTGCACGCGCACGAAACGTTCGCCGAACTCGCGCTCGATCGATATCAGCGGCTCCTCGATGAGGTGCTCGCCCGTACCGGTGCGCAAGGTCACATACTTCAACTCCGCCTTGAGGAACAGCACTTCGCCCACCGGCACCAGCACGATGCGGTTGCGCTCGGCGACCGAGAAGAATTCGCGCGGTCCGCCGGCGGCACGTTCCAGCCGTTCGCGCGGCACCGGGCCAGCAGCTAGCGTTTTCCTAAGCGCCGCCGCCAGCCGTTCCGCGCGCACCGGCTTCATCAGGTAGTCGAGCGCGTTCAACTCGAACGCTTCGACCGCGTGCCGGTTATGGGCGGTGACGAAAATCACCGCCGGCGCATTCTCCAGCGCGCAAAGATGCCGCGCGAGTTCGATGCCGCCCATGCCCGGCATCTGGATGTCGAGCAGCAGCACCTGGGCGCCGCTCCCCGGAAGGCGATCGATGACGTCAAGGCCGCTGTCCGATTCCCCCACCACCGTCGTCGCAACCTCGTTCGCGATGTCGGCAAGCAGCTCCCTCAGGCGGGCGCGCGCCGGCGCCTCGTCATCGGCGATGTAGATCCGCAATTCCCCGCTGCTCATGCGCGACCCCTATACGGAATCTCGATGTCGACCCGGTAGCGCGCGCCCTCGACGCGCGCATCCAGCCGCGCCTCTTCGTCGAAGAACAGCATCAGGCGCTCACGGATGTTGTCGAGCGCCATGTGGTTCCCCGCGCGGGTTCCCGATCCCGGCTGCAGCCAGGGATTCTCGATGCGCATCAGCACCCGGTCCCCGCGCCGTTCGATGCGCACCAGCACGTCGCCTGCGCCGGTACCCGGCTCGACCCCGTGGTAGACCGCGTTCTCGAGGAGCGGCTGCAGCACCAGCGCGGGCATCATTGCATCCATCGGCGCATCGTCCAGTTCCCAGGACAAGCGCAACCGGTCTCCCAACCGCAATTGCTCGATCGCGGCATAGCGCTCGATCAGGTTGACTTCATCCGCGAGGCGCACCAGGTTGCGGCCGTCCGACATGAGTTCGCGAAACAAGTCCGCGAGGTCTTCCAGCGTGCGCTCGGCGCGTCGCGGATCGTGCCGGATCAGGGACAGCACCGCATTCAGGCTGTTGAAAAGAAAATGCGGCCGGATGCGTGCCTGCAGCGCCTGCAGCCGCGCTTCCGCGAGCGCGGGTGAATAGGCTTTAAGGTGCAATCGCAGGTAGGCCAGCACGACCGCGGCCACCAGCGCTGTCAGCACCAGCGTTCGCTCGAGATCACCCGCGGCGAACGCGCCCAGCAGCGCATGCGTCGCCGCGACAACAGCGAGCGCTACCGCGATAACCAGCACGCAGCCGACCCAGTACGGCAAGCGCAGCAGCCACGGCGCACCGACATAGAACAGCGCCAGGCTGGCGAGCAGCGACGGCTCGAACACCGCCGCCGCCGTGACATAGGTGTTCAGCACATTGCGCCAGTCGGACTCGGTGAGCAGGATCGCAACCAGCACGAGCAGGTTCACGACGATCAGCGCGCGCGCCGTGACGCCGAGGTTGCGGAAATCCGGAAGCGCTTCCGGATAGGGGTTTTGCCTTATACTGGACATTGTTAGCGGGTGGACTTCAAGCGCATTCTATTTCCCGCATTTTATTCCTGCATTTTATTCCCCTTATGGCTGCGCCAGCGTCGAAGCGGAAAAAGAAGGCGAAAACCTGGTCCGGCCGTTTTGCCGAACCGGTGGACGTGCTCGTGCAGCGCTTCACGGCCTCGGTTTCGTTCGACCAGCGGCTCGCGATGCACGACATCCTGGGCTCGCTCGCCCACGCCCGCATGCTCGCCGCCTGCGGCGTGATCGGGCGCCGGGACCTCGCCGCGATCGAGGCCGGCCTCGCGAAGGTGCGCGCCGAGATCCGCGCCGGGAAATTCGCCTGGTCGATCGAGGACGAAGACGTCCATACCGGCATCGAGCGGCGCCTGACGGAGATCGCCGGCAGCGCCGGCAAGCGCCTGCACACCGCGCGCTCGCGCAACGACCAGGTGGCGACCGACGTGCGGCTCTGGCTGCGCGACGAAATCGACGCCATCGCGAAGAAACTTTCGGCACTTGAGGATGCCCTGCTGTCGCAGGCGGCGCGCCACGCTTCGCTGGTGATGCCCGGGTTCACGCATCTGCAGGTCGCGCAACCGGTGACCTTCGGCCACCACCTGCTCGCCTACGTGGCGATGTTCGAACGCGACCGCGCGCGGCTCGCCGACTGCCGCAAGCGCGTCAACGTGCTGCCGCTGGGCGCCGCGGCGCTCGCCGGCACGACCTTCCCGATTGACCGCGCGCAGGTCGCACGCGAGCTTGGCTTCGACGGCATCGCGGAGAATTCCCTGGACGCGGTATCGGATCGCGATTTCGCCATCGAGTTCCTCGCCTGCGCGTCCGTGACGATGATGCACCTGTCGCGCTTCGCCGAGGAGCTGGTCCTCTGGATAAGCGCGCGCTACGGCTTCGTGAAGATCCCGGACCGCTTCTGCACCGGCAGCTCGATCATGCCGCAGAAGAAGAACCCGGACGTGCCCGAGCTGGTGCGCGGCAAGAGCGGCCGCGTATTCGGCCACCTGGTGGCGCTGCTCGTGCTGATGAAAGGCCAGCCCCTCGCGTACAACAAGGACAACCAGGAAGACAAGGAACCGCTGTTCGACACCGTCGACACGCTCAAGGACTCGCTGGACGCATTCACCGGGCTCGCCGCCGGTCTCCAGCCGCAGGCGAAGGCGATGCGCGCCGCGGCGCTGGAAGGCCACGCGACCGCCACCGACCTGGCGGACTACCTGGTGCGCAAGGGCGTGCCGTTCCGCGACGCGCACGAAGCGGTGGCGCGCGCGGTGCGCGCGGCCGAGGCCGCCGGTTGCGATCTTGCCGAGCTGCCGCTCAAGACGCTGAAGCGCTTTTCGTTCGCGGTCGGCGCCGACGTCTTCAAGTCGCTCACGCTCGAAGGTTCGGTCGCGAGTCGCAATCATATCGGCGGCACCGCGCCGGCGCAGGTAAGGGCCGCCGTCAAAAGGGCGCGCAAGCGCGCGCGCTGAAGGCGGCGCTCTGGACGAGTCCCAGCAGCCGCAGCAGATCGGGAAGTATCCGGTCGAGCGCCACCTCGGCTCGGGCGCGACGTCCGAGGTCTACCTGTGCCACGACACCTTCGCCAAGCGCAATGTCGCGGTGAAGCTCGTCTCCACATCGCTCTTCAACGATCCGGAGCGAGGCAAGCTCTACAAGAAACTCTTCGTCACCGAGGCCTCGCTCGCAGGCAAGCTGCAGCACCCGCACATCTGCCAGATCTACGACGCGGTGGCGGACGAGGACCAGCATTACATCGTGATGGAGTATGTCGATGGCGGCACGCTGGAGAAATTCTGCGTGCCCGGGCAGCTGCTGCCCATCGACAAGGTGGTGGAAATCGTCTTCAAGTGCACGCGCGCGCTGGAATTCGCGCACAAGATGAGCATCACGCACCGCGACATCAAACCCGCCAACATCCTTTACGCCGGCGAGACCGATATCAAGATCTCCGACTTCGGCGCCGCGCTCATCGCCAGCGGCGACTCGACGCAGGTCTCGGCTATCGGCTCGCCCGCCTACATGTCGCCGCAGCAGGTCAAGGAGCACCCGCTCGATCACCGCACCGACATCTATTCCATGGGCGTGGTCATGTACCACCTGCTCGCCGGCAGGCTGCCGTTCCAGGCCTCGAACAACTTCAGCCTGATTTACCAGATCACCGGCGTCGAGCCGCAGCCGCCTTCGGCCTACCGGCCGGAAATTCCCCAGGCGATCGACGACATCGTGCGCCACGCCATGGCGCGCGACCTGGACCGGCGCTATGCGGAATGGGAGGAGTTCTCCGCCGATCTCGCCGCGGTGTTCCGCGGCGAGTCTTCAGCCGCGCAGGGGCAGAAAACCGGCGAGCAGCAGTTCGCCGACTCGGACAAGTTCGAGACCCTGCGCACGCTGCCGTTTTTCGAGAATTTTTCCGATGCCGAGATCTGGGAAGTGGCGCGCATCTCGGCCTGGCACCACATACGCAACGGCGAAGTGCTCATGAAGGAAGGCGAGCGCGGCGACTATTTCAGCCTGATCGCCGACGGCCAGCTCAAGGTCACCAAGCGCAACAAGCTGCTGAACGTGCTGCGCACCGGCGAATGCGTAGGAGAGATGGCCTACCTGCAGCGGGGCGCGCATGTGCGCGGGGCGGATGTCACCGCAATGAGCGATTGCAAGATCGTGACGGTACCGACCGACAAGCTGGAGCAGGCTTCGGATGCCTGCCGCCACAAATTCGACCGCGCCTTCATGGAAATCCTGGTCGAGCGGCTTTCCATGGCGAACATCCGGCTCTCGGGCGTGTAGCTGCGTGACGGGCAATCCCGTGATCATCGCCGGCGGCGGCATCGGCGGCCTGGCGACCGCCCTGACGCTGCACCAGATCGGCGTGCGCTGCGTCGTCTTCGAATCCGCACGGGACATGCGCCCGCTCGGCGTCGGCATCAACCTGCAGCCCAATGCGGTGCGGGAACTCTTTGATCTGGGCATCTCCCACGAAGATCTCGACCGCCTGGGCCTGCCCGCAAGGGAATGGGCGCTGGTCGGGCTGAATGGCAACGATATCTACGCCGAGCCTCGCGGGAGCCTGGCCGGGTACAAATGGCCGCAATACGCGGTTCACCGTGGCCTGTTCCACATGCTGCTGCATGAAAAGCTCGTGCAGCGGATCGGTCCGGAGGCGGTCAGGCTCGGGAACCGCGTGACCGGCTACCGAAAAAATCCAGACGGCAGCGTCAGCGCGCGCATCGAACGTGCCGACGGCTCGATCTCCGAGGCCGCCGGCAAGCTGCTCATCGGCGCCGATGGCATCCACTCGGCGGTCAGGGCGCAGATGCACCCGACCCAGCCGCCGATCCACTGGGGCGGCGCGGTCATGTGGCGCGGTACCACCTGGGCGAAGCCGATACGCACCGGCGCCTCCTTCGTCGGCCTTGGCACGCATCGCCACCGGATGGTCTTTTATCCCATCTCCCATCCCGATCTGAAGACGGGCCTCTCGATGATCAATTGGATCGCGGAGGTCACGATGGATAACAACGAGGGATGGAAGCAAAGCGGCTGGTTCCGGCAGGTCGAGACCAGAGACTTCGTCCACCATTTCGAGAACTGGATCTGGGACTGGCTCGACGTGCCTGCCCTGATCAGGCAAGCAGACGGCGCCTTCAAAAATCCGATGATCGACCGCGATCCGGTGCCCACCTGGAGGGACGGTCCGGTGGCGCTGCTCGGAGACGCCGCCCACGCCATGTATCCAACCGGCTCCAACGGCGCGAGCCAGGCCATCGTCGATGCGCGTGTCCTGGGGGCCGCCATGATCGAGCACGGAGTCACGCAGGAGGCGCTCGCCGTCTATGACGAAAAACTATGCGGTCCTGTTTCGCAGCTCGTCCTGCGCAACCGCGGGGCCGGGCCCTTCGGGCTGCTCAACCTTGTCGATGAACGTTGCGGCGGTACATTCGACAACATCGACGACGTGATCCCGCCAAGGGAACGCGCCGAATTCATGGCCGCCTACAAGGCAGCCGCCGGCATCGCGATTGAAAGCCTGAACAAGGCGCCCCGGACCATTCCGGACGGCGCGCGCGCCGCGGCCTAGGCTTGCCGCTGCTTCTGAGGCCGGCTTCTAGGCCTTCTGAGCCTGGCCTTCGAGCAGCTTCTGCAGCTCACCCGACTGGTACATCTCTTTCACGATGTCCGAGCCGCCGACGAACTCGCCGTTGACGTATAGCTGCGGAATCGTCGGCCAGCTGGCGTATTCCTTGATGCCCTGGCGAATGTCGGGATTCTCCAGCACGTTGACGCTGAAGAAGGTGGTCACGCCGCAGGCGTTCAGCGCCTGCACCGCGAGCGCGGAGAAGCCGCACTGAGGAAACTGCGGCGTGCCCTTCATGTAGAGCACCACGGGGTTGCCGGTAACCTGCTGCTTGATCTTGTCTTGAGTGTCCATGGTCATGATTTTAGCGTTCCACCCGAGACCCGGGCAATGCCTGCCAGGTCGGGCCAGGTCGTGATGGATTCAAGCCCGGCTCCTGCCATCAACCCTCGTACCGCCTCTTCCTGTCCGATCCCATGCTCCAGGAGCAGCCACGCACCAGGGAACAGGAATACCCCTGCTGCCTGCACGATCTCTCGGATGGAATCGAGTCCTCCAGGTCCGGCAACCAGCGCCCCTTGGGGCTCGAAACGCAGGGCGGCCAGATGCGGGTCGCCGCTCGCGACGTACGGCGGATTGGAAACGATCAGTTGAAAGCGCTCGTCCGCCACCGGCTCGAGCCAGCGCCCGTGACGAAAATCGATCTCGAGATTCAGCCTGGCGGCGTTGCGCTTCGCAGTAAGGAGCGCCGACAGGTCGGCCTCCACCGCCACGACCCTGCAATTCGGCCGTTCGTGCTTGATCGCCAGCGCGATCGCGCCGCTGCCGGTCCCGAGATCGAGGACGGAAGCCGGATTTCGCTCCAGCGCCAGGTCGACCAGCAACTCGGTTTCAGGCCTGGGAATGAGCACGGAGGGGTTGACCGAAAGATCCAGGCCGTAGAACTCCTTGCGCCCGAGGATGTAGGCGACCGGCTCGCCCTTTTTTCTTCGCTGCGTGAATTCGAAGAACGCGTTCTCCACCTCGAAGGGAATGTCCTGCTCCGGGGAAGCAGCCAGGCTGGCTTGGGAAAACCCGCAAACCTCGGCGAGCAGCAGGCGCGCTTCTCGTGGATCTATCTTCGAAGCGGCAATAGCCTCCGAAACCGTCACGCGGCTTTTTCGCCGAGCTGCTCCAGAAGCTCCATCTGGTGCTCGGCCGCCAATGCATCGACCACGTCGTCCAGCTCGCCGTCCATGATGCGCTCGATCTTGTAGAGGGTCAGGTTGATGCGATGGTCGGTGACCCGGCCTTGCGGGAAGTTGTAGGTACGGATGCGCTCGGAGCGGTCGCCCGAGCCGATCAGCGATTTGCGCGTCGAGGCGGTTTTCGCCGCGGCTTCCTTTTCCTGCTTGTCCTTGATGCGCGCGGCGAGCACCGACATCGCGCTGGCGCGGTTCTTGTGCTGCGAGCGCGAGTCCTGGCACTCGACCACGATTCCCGTCGGCAGGTGCGTGATGCGGATCGCCGAATCGGTCTTGTTGACGTGCTGGCCCCCGGCGCCCGAGGCCCGGTAGGTGTCGACGCGCAGCTCGGCCGGGTTGAGCACCACCTCGCTGACTGCGTCGGCCTCGGGCAGCACGGCGACGGTGCAGGCCGAGGTATGGATGCGGCCCTGCGTCTCGGTCGCCGGCACGCGCTGCACGCGATGGCCGCCCGATTCGAACTTGAGCTTCGCATACGCGCCCTGTCCGGCGATGCGCGCGATGACCTCCTTGTAGCCACCCAGTTCCGACTGGCTCTCGGAAAGCAGCTCGACCTGCCAGCGCTGGCGCTCTGCGTATCGGGTGTACATGCGGAACAGGTCGCCGGCGAACAGCGCCGACTCGTCGCCGCCGGTGCCGGCGCGGATCTCCAGGAACAGGTTCTTGTCGTCGTTCGGGTCGCGCGGCAGCAGCGCCTTCTGCAGTTCGGCTTCGAGCTTTTCCATCGACGCCAGCGAGGACTTCAGCTCCTCGTCGGCCAATCCCTTCATCGAGGGATCGCCGGCCATGTCGCGCGCCTCGGCCGCGTCGCGCTCGGCCTGCAGATACCGGCCGTACAGCTCGACCCTGGCGGTCGCTTCGACATGCTCGCGCGACAGCTTCTTGAATTCGCCCATGTCGCGCGCGGCGTCCTCGGCCGAGAGCAGCCGGTTCAGCTCCTCCAGCCGCTTCGACAGGCTGTCGAGCTTCGCGCGCAGCGAGGTCTTCAAGGCCGCAGTTTCAAGAACGAATTCGGAACAGGCGCGCCAGCGTGTCGGCGAGCGTGCGCCGTTCCTCGCCGGTCGCTTCGTTCAGCGCCTGCGTCGGCGCGTGCATCAGCTTGTTGGTGAGTCCCTGCGACAGGGCTTCGAGTACCTGCTTCGGATCGTCGCCCTTGGCGAGGAGCCTGAGCGCGCGCTCCACCTCGTAGCGGCGCGCGTCTTCGGCCTGGTCGCGCAGCGCCCGGATCAGCGGCACCGATTCGCGCACCTGCATCCAGTGCATGAACTGGCCGACCTGGGCGTCAATGATCACCTCGGCCTGCTCCACCGCCGAGCGGCGCGAATCCAGGTTGCCCTGAACGATGTCCTTCAGGTCATCCACCGTGTAGAGAAACACGTCGTCCAGCTCCGCAACCTCGGGTTCGATGTCGCGCGGCACCGCCAGGTCCACCATGAACATCGGCAGGCGGCGCCGTGCCTTGAGCGCACGCTCGACCATGCCCTTGCCCAGGATCGGCAGCGAGCTCGCGGTGCAGGAAACCACGATATCGTGCTCGTGCAGGTGGGCGGCGAGCTCGCGCAGCTCGATGACGCGCGCATTGAAGCGGTGCGCAAGCGCCTCGGCCCGCTCCAGCGTCCGGTTGGCCACCGTTATGCACGTTGGCCCCTGCGCCGCGAAGTGCGTCGCGCAAAGCTCGATCATCTCGCCCGCGCCGATGAACAGCACTTTCTGGTCCTTGATGGACGGGAAGATCCGGCCGGCGAGCTTTACCGCCGCCGCCGCCATGGAAACGCTGTGGGCGCCGACCTGCGTGGTGCTGCGCACTTCCTTGGCGACCGCGAAGGAACGCTGGAACAGCTTCCCCAATACCGTGCCCAGCGTGCCTGCGGCTTCCGCCGAGCGCGCCGCCTCCTTCATCTGGCCAAGGATTTCCGGCTCGCCCAGCACCATGGAATCCAGACCCGAGGCGACGCGGAAGGCGTGCCGCACCGCCTGTTCGCGCGGCAGCGTGTAGAGGCAGGGCGCGAGTTCGTGCGGATCAACATGGTGGTAACTGGCCAGCCACTCCGTCGCCGCCGCCCGCTTGACGTCCCCCAGACCACCGCCCTCCAGGTCGCCCGAAAGGTAGAGCTCGGTCCGGTTGCAGGTCGAGAGGATCGCCGCCTCGGGCGCGAGCAGGCGCTTGGCCTCGCCCAATGCCTCGCTCATGCGTTCGACGTGAAATACCATCTTCTCGCGCATCGGCAGCGGCGCGGTCTGATGGCTAAGGCCGAGGGTGAATAGAGTCACAGGGGCAGGCACGCAAGCATTTGTTTGCATGCCATTTTACCCCTAGCCGGGTGGCAGCCGGCTTGATCTGGGTCTAGCCCGCGGCGCGCAGCAAGGCTTCGGCCTTGTCCTTGTCCACTGGCGGGCTGAACAGGTAACCCTGCATCTGGTCGCAACGCAGGAGGCGCAGCAAGCGCGCCTGCTCTTCGGTCTCGACGCCCTCGGCAACCACCTTGTGCCGCAGCGCCTTCGCGAGCGAGATGATGGTGGAGACGATGCTCGTCGCATCCGCGTTCTCAGTCATGCTGCGCACGAAGCTGCGATCGATCTTTACGGTGTCGATCGGCAGGCGGCTCAGGTACGCGAGCGAGGAGTGCCCGGTGCCGAAGTCGTCCAGGGCGATGTTTGCGCCAGCCTCGCGCAGGGCGCCCAGCTTGCGGATGCTTTCCTCGATGTCTTCCATCAGCAGGCTCTCGGTGACTTCCAGGTCGACGCCGCTGTCCGCTCCGCCGAAGGCCGCGATCACGTCATCGACAAAGCTGCGCTGGCGCAGCTGCAGGGCCGACACGTTGACCGCGATGCGCGGCGCTTTCAGCTGTCTTTTTTTCCATTCGCGGTGCAGGGCGGCGGCAACTTCAATCGCCTGGCGGCCGGCTTCCAGGATCAGCCCCGTCTCTTCCAGCACGGGCACGAAGCGCATCGGCGATATCAGCTGGTTGTCCGGCCCGCGCCAGCGCATCAGCGCCTCAAGCCCGACGATCTGCTTGGATTCCATGTCCACCTTGGGCTGGAAATGGAAGAAAAGCTCCCGGCGATCGACCGCGCGCCGCAACCGATTCTCCAGGTCGACCTGCTCGGCGACGCGCGCATTGATGTTCGGGGCGTAAAACAGGAACCGGTCCCCGGTCTCCTTGGCGCGCTTGAGCGACGCCTCGGCATTGCGGAACAGCACATCGGCGTCGGTACCGTCGTCCGGAAACAGTGCGATGCCCGCCTTTGCCGTGACCTTGATCTCGCGTCCATCGACCTCGATCAGCCTGCCAACCACGTCGTCCGCCGCCTCGTCCAGGACCCTGGCCGCGTCGGCGGCATCCTGGATCGGACGCATCACGGCGAACATGTTGCCGCTCAGCCGTGCGACGCGGTTGATGTCGCCGACAGCCTCGCGCAGGCGGCGCGCGATGGTGCGCAGCACCTCGTCGCCAGCGCGCTGGCCGAAGGTGTCGTTGATCGCCTTGAAGCGTTCGATGTCGAACACGGTCAGGGAGAGCATCGTCGAATTGCGGCGCGACGCTTCCAGCGCCTGCGTCAATCGATCCTGGAACAGCATGCGATTGGGCAGTTCCGTGAGGGGATCGTAGAGCGCGAGGTAGTTGAGCTTTTCCTGCTTGTCCATCAACTCGAGCGCGAACGCGATGTTGGCCACCATCTCGGCCAGGAGCGTCATTTCGTCCTGGTCGAACATGCCTGGCTCGCGCGCCCGCAAGCCAAGCACGCCCTCGACCCGGTCGTCAACGACGATCGGCAGCAAGGCAAGCGCATAGCTGCCGTCTCGCGTCAAATCCTCCCGGTTCGGTATCCGCACATCGCCGGCGACATCATTGGCGACGATGGGTTTGCCCGTGCGCAGCACCTGCGCCACCAGGCTCTTCGCGCCCTTCGGGTCGCGGTTGATCTCGTCCAGCATTTTCAGATACAGCTCGGAACTGGCCTCGGTAGTTGCCACGAGGTGGACCCTGCCGTCGCTGTCCTTTGCGGTCACCCGGGCGAGCGTGAAGCCGCCGGCCGAAACCGCGATCCGGCAAAGTTCCTCCAGCAGGTGCTGGCGCTCCCGGACCCGCACGATTGCCGAGTTGGTCGCACCCAACATGTCACGGATCCGCCCAAGTCGCTTCAGCCGTTCGCGCTGGCGGACCACGTCAGAGATATCGCGCGCCAGGCCGTCGGCGCGAACCGGCACCTTCTGCGCGTCGCGGATCAGGCGGCCGCGATCATGGACCCAGCCGACCGAGCCATCGGGCCGGACAACGCGGTACTCGATGTCGAAGGATTCTCCTTCGGACAGACGCTCCCACGCCGCTGCGACCGCGGCACGGTCCTGCGGATGGACGACATCGATCCAGAGGCTGGAATTCTCCAGAAATGCAGACGGCTCATGGCCGTAAATCGACCTCGCGGCCGGACTCACGTAGATGATGCGCTGGCTCGGCAATTCCACCGACCAGAGCATGTCCGGCAGCGATTCGTAGATGCTTTGCAGCCGGTCGCGCGCCTCGGCCAGCTTTGCCTCCGCCTTGCGGCGGGCGCGCCTGTCCCTCGCGTCGTGCAGGGCGCGCTCCACCGCTGCCGGAAGGCGCAGCAGATTGCCCTTCAGCACGTAGTCAATGGCGCCGTTCCTGAGCGCGCGGATCGCATATTCCTCGCCGATCGTGCCGGAGACGAAGATGAACGGGATGTCCGGAGCCTTCTCGTGCGCCAGCGCGAGGGCCGCCATGCCATCGAATTTCGGCATGGTGAAATCGGAGACGATGATGTCCGGCACGAACTCATCCAGTTCGCGCGTGAAATCCGGCTCCGCGTCGACGATGCGGTAGTCGACCGCCAGGCCAGCGCGCTTGAGTTCGCGCAGATTGAGCTCCGCGTCGCTGCGGTTGTCCTCGGCGATCAGGATGCGGATGCGGCCGGGCACGGTCATGGATGCGGGCCCACTCAATCCGGCGTCCTGTTCATGAGCATCCAGTAGAGACCCGCCTTACCCACCGTCTCGCTGAATTGCTCGAAGTCCACCGGCTTGACGAGGTAGCTGTTGACACCGAGCTTGTAGCTTTCGACGACGTCGCTGCCTTCCGCCGACGAGGTGACCATGACGACCGGGATGACCCGCGTGCGCTCATCCGCTTTGATCCGTCTCAACACCTCCATGCCGTCCACCTTCGGCAGCTTGAGATCGAGCAGGATCAATTTCGGATTCTGCTCCGGCCGCCCAGCGTACTTTCCAGTGAAAAAAATAAACTCCAGCGCCTCCACGCCGTCCTTGACCCAGGTGATGTGGTTCGCGAGTTTCCCCTTGCGCAGCGCGCGCATCGAAAGCTCGGCGTCCGCCGGACTGTCTTCCACGAGCAGGATTTCGACGTTCTCGAACCCGTCCATCACGACCTCCCTATCGGCAGCGCGAAAAAGAATGCGGCCCCTTCGTCCACCCTGCCTTCGGCCCAGACGCGCCCGCCGTGCCGGGTGACCACGCGCTGGACGATGGCGAGCCCCACCCCGGTTCCTTCAAACTCTTCCTCGCGGTGCAACCGCTGGAACACGCCAAACAGCTTGTCGTAGTACTTCATGTCGAAGCCGGCACCGTTGTCCCTGATGCAGTAAACACTCTCCGTGTCATCTTCATTCCCGCTCACCTCGATCACGGGCTGCGAGTGCTTGGCGCTGAACTTGATTGCGTTCGCAAGCAGATTGACCCAGGCCTGCTTCAAAAGCGTCGCATCCCCGCGCGCCGGCGGCAGCGACCCCAGCAGCAGCCTGGGCGGCCTCTCGCTCGACAACTGCATGTCCCCGAGAACTTCCTCGACCAGCTGCTTCATGTCGATCTCGGTGCTTGCCAGCGGCCTGCGGCCAAGGCGCGAGTACTCCAGCAGGTCGTCTATCAACTGCCCCATCTTGCGGCTGTTGTCGCGGATGACATCGAGCAGCCGCCGGCCTTCGGCGTCCAGCTTGCCGCCGTAGTCCTCCTGGACGATGCGCGAGAACCCGTCGACCGCACGCAAGGGCGCGCGCAGGTCGTGTGACACCGAGTAGCTGAAACTTTCCAGCTCCTTGTTGCTCGCCACCAGCTGCTGCGTGCGTTCGGCGACGCGCAGCTCCAGCGAAGCGTTCAGGTCCCGGATATCCTGCTCGGCGCGCTTGCGCTCGGTAATGTCCTGGACG
>JANYII010000038.1 GCA_025358705.1 Betaproteobacteria bacterium
CAGCTCGCAAGTTTCGGCAATTGCAAAACTTTGAACCACTAGGCATCCTCGATTTCTCCGGCTTGCGGACGGATTTCTCCGGAAACCCAGTCGCAGATGAACGCGATCATGAGTGAATTCGGAAACGGCCAGGGCTGGCTCGCGTAGTAGCGGATTCGCGACACTTGCACGCCGACTTCCTCCTCGACTTCGCGCGCCAGGCACTGCTCGAGGGTCTCGCCCGGCTCGAGAAAGCCGGCCAGCGCGCTGTACATGCCGGGCGGAAAGTGCGGGCTGCGCCCGAGCAGGATTTCGCCTTCGCGGCGCACCAGCGCCATGATCGCGGGGGAGATGCGCGGATAGACGGCGAGCCTGCACGCCGGGCAGGCTCGTGCCCGCTCCTCTGTTTTCGCCTCTGTAGGCGTGCCGCAGCGGCCGCAGTAGCGGTGGCTGCGGTCCCAGTCGAGGAGCTGGATGGCGCGGCCGGCGAGCGCGAAATGCGCGTCCTCGAGCACCGAGAAAAGCGCCCGCAGGCCTTCCCAGGCGAGCCCGGGCGGCGGCGCGGGGGCGTCGGCCGGTGCTTCCGCGGCCCAGCAGTCGGTGCCGGCGAGACGCCCTAGATATAGTGTCCGGGCGGGCTCAAACCACAAGATGTTGTTGTTTTTTTGCAACGGCAAGGTGGCCCAACTGGGCCTCGCGGGCACCCTGGGATCGTCCGATGGCCTCGGACTGGGGGGCCCAAGCGCGACCAGAAGGCGGTCGCCCTTGAAGACGAACCAATGGGACTCGCCAGCCTGTTTTGGCGCGGCGACGGCGGCTTCGAAGCCCTGCGGGCTGGTAAACGGCATTTCAGTCATGGGCGGATTATAGAAAGTGCTCCGATATAATTCGTCGTTCCCCCGCCTTTTATTTCACTTTTCTTACAGCTGCGGCAATGAATCCTCCTGCGCCCGAACACGATATGGCCAATGCGCTGCGCGCACTCGCCATGGACGCGGTGCAGGCGGCGAATTCCGGCCATCCCGGCATGCCGATGGGCATGGCCGAGATCGCGGTGGCGCTCTGGCACCGCAACCTGTCGCACAACCCCGCCAATCCGGCGTGGCCGAACCGCGATCGCTTCGTGCTCTCCAATGGGCACGGCTCGATGCTGCTGTACGCCTTGCTGCATCTCACCGGCTATGACCTGCCGATGGCGGAGTTGAAACGCTTCCGCCAGTTGCATTCCAAGACACCCGGCCATCCGGAGTACGGATGCGCGCCGGGGATCGAGACCACGACGGGGCCGCTCGGCCAGGGCATTTCGAATGCGGTCGGCATGGCGATCGCCGAGAAGCTGCTAGCCGCAGAGTTCAATCGTCCTGGACACGAGATCGTTGATCACCGCACCTACGCTTTCCTCGGCGATGGCTGCATGATGGAAGGCGTCTCGCACGAATCCTGCGCCCTTGCGGGCACGCTGGGTCTCGGCAAGTTGATCGCGGTTTACGACGACAACGGCATTTCGATCGATTCGGAGAAGGGCAGCATCAAGCAGTGGTACACCGACGACGTGCGCCGCCGCTTCGAGTCCTATGGCTGGCAGGTGATCCCCAATGTCGACGGCCATGACGTCGACGCAATCGACCGCGCCCTGAGAAAAGCCAAGCGCGAACGCGAACGTCCAACGCTCATCTGCGCCAAGACCATCATCGGCAAGGGCGCGCCCACCAAGGCGAATACCGGTGGCGCGCATGGCGCACCCTTGGGCGAGAAGGAAATTGCCGCGACGCGCGAGGCAATCGGCTGGAAGCACGCGCCGTTCGAGATCCCCGACGATGTCAGGCAGGGCTGGGATGCGAGGGACAGCGGCAAACGCGCCGAACGGCGCTGGAAGCGGATTTTCTCGGCGTACGAAAAAGAAAATCCCGAGCTGGCGAAGGAATTCCTGCGCCGGACTTCGGCTGCTTTGCCTCTGGATTTTCAGGACAAGGTAAAAGTTCTCCTGGCAGAAACCAATTCAAAAGCGGAGACAATCGCCACCCGCAAGGCCTCGCAGAACACGCTCGAAGTCCTGGTTCCCGCGCTGCCGGAACTGGTCGGCGGCTCGGCCGACCTGGCGGGCTCCAACCTGACCATCGTCAAGGGTTCCAAGCCGATTGGAAAAACCGATGCGAGCGTCGGTCAACACTCAGGCGGCGGCAACTACCTGTTCTACGGCGTGCGCGAATTCGGCATGGGCGCGATCATGAACGGCCTCGCGCTGCACGGGGGCTTCATTCCCTACGGCGGCACCTTCCTCGTGTTCTCGGATTACATGCGCAATTCGCTGCGCATGGCGGCGCTCATGAGGATCCGCACGATCTACGTCTTCACGCACGATTCGATCGGCTTGGGCGAAGACGGACCAACTCACCAACCGGTCGAGCATGCTTCCTCGCTGCGCCTGATCCCGAACCTCGACGTCTGGCGCCCCTGCGATTCGATGGAGACGGCGGCGGCATGGGTGGCCGCGATCCAGCGAGGCAAGGGGCCGACGGCGCTGCTGCTGTCGCGGCAGAATCTGCCGTTCGAAAAGAGAAGCGACCAGGCCGTTGTCGACGTACAGAAAGGCGGCTATGTCCTGTCCGATGCGCCGGGCGCGAAGGCGATTCTGATCGCCACCGGGTCCGAAGTACAGTTGGCGCTCGCGGCGCAGAAGCTGCTCGATTTCCCGGTGCGGGTGGTTTCCATGCCCTCGACCAGCGTGTTCGACCGCCAGGACGAGAACTATCGGGCCAGCGTGCTGCCCAAAGGCCTGCCCCGCGTCGCGATCGAAGCGGGCGTGACCGATTTCTGGAGGAAGTACGTGGGGCTGGAAGGCGCGGTGGTCGGCATCGACCGCTTCGGCGAATCGGCGCCGGCCCCGGAACTGTTCAAGCACTTCGGCTTCACGCCGGAGAACGTTGTCAAAGCGGTAAGGAGCGTTGTGACATGACGATCAAGGTGGCCATCAACGGCTTCGGCCGCATCGGCAGGAACATCCTGCGCGCGTACTATGAAAATGCGCACTCGAGCGCGAAGACGCACGACCTGCAATTCGTCGCCATCAACGACCTGGGCGACGCGAAGACGAACGCGCACCTGCTCAAGTACGACACCGCGCACGGCCGCTTCAAGGGAACAGTGGAAGTCAGCGGCAATGCCATGAAGGTCAACGGCGGCGACATCCAGGTGGTGGCTGAGCGCGACCCGTCGAAATTGCCGTGGAAGGCCCTCGGTGTGGATGTCGTGCTGGAGTGCACCGGCCTGTTCACGAGCAAGGCGAAGGCCGGCGCGCACCTCGCGGCCGGCGCGAAAAAGGTGATCATCTCCGCGCCCGGCGAAAAAGACGTGGACCGCACCGTGGTGTTCGGCGTCAACCACAAGGAGCTGAAGGGTTCCGATACGGTGATCTCGAACGCCTCGTGCACCACCAACTGCCTCGCGCCGCTGGTGAAGGCGCTGGACGATCGTATCGGCGTGGTCTCAGGCCTGATGACCACGGTGCATTCGTACACCAACGACCAGGTGCTGACCGACGTCTATCACTCGGACCTGCGGCGCGCGCGCTCGGCCAGCATGAACATGATCCCGACCAAGACCGGCGCGGCGGCGGCGGTGGGCCTCGTGCTGCCGCACCTGAACGGCAAGCTGGACGGCTACGCGATACGCGTGCCGACGATCAATGTGTCGATTGTTGATTTGAGTTTTATTTCCAAAAATCCTACGACAGTGGACGACGTGAACAAGGCGCTCAAGCAGGCTGCCGAAGGCGACCTCAAGGGCATCCTCGAATACACCACCGAGCCGCTGGTGTCTTCGGACTTCAACCACAACCCGGCCAGCTCCATCGTCGACTCCCTGCTCACCAAGGTCACCGGTGGCACCCTGGTGAAGGTGGCGAGCTGGTACGACAACGAGTGGGGCTTCTCCAACCGGATGCTGGACGTTACGGTCGCGCTTCACCAGGCGAAGTAATGAAATTCAAGAGGCTCGCGGACCTCGATCTGCGGGGCAAGCGGGTCTTCATCCGCGCCGACCTGAACGTCCCGCAGGACGCAAACGGCAACATCACCGACGACACGCGCATCCGGGCGTCCGTGCCGGGGATCCGCCTCGCGCTCGACAAGGGCGCCGCGGTGATGGTGACCTCGCACCTGGGGCGCCCCAAGGAGGGAGTCTTCGATCCGAAGGATTCGCTCGCGCCGATCGGCAGGCGGCTGAGCGAGATTCTGGGAGTCGATGTCAGGCTGCTTGCAAACTGGGTGGACGGCGTTGCGGTGAAGCCGGGAGAACTAGTATTGCTCGAGAATTGCCGCTTCAACGCCGGCGAAAAGGCGGACGACGAAGCGCTCTCCAGGAAAATCGCCGCACTCTGCGATGTCTACGTCAACGATGCTTTCGGCACCGCGCACCGCGCGGAAGCGACGACGCACGGCGTGGCGCGTTTTGCGAAGATTGCCTGCGCGGGTCCGCTGATGGCCGCCGAACTGGATGCGCTGGGCAAGGCGCTCTCCAACCCGAAGCGTCCGCTGCTCGCGATCGTCGCCGGATCGAAGGTTTCCACCAAGTTGCCGATCCTTCTGGCGCTTGCGAAGCAGGTGGATCGCCTTATTGTCGGGGGCGGCATCCTGAACACCTTCCTGCAGGCGAAGGGCTATCCGATCGGGAAATCGCTGGCCGAAGCGGGCCTGGTTGAGGAAGCAAGGAAAATCATGGCGGCGACCGACGTGCCGCTGCCTGAAGACGTCGTGGTCGCGGGAGAGATGTCGGCCCGCGCGCGCGAGTCCGTGACCGATGTGCGCGGCGTCGCCGCGGACGACATGATTCTCGACATTGGGCCGAAGAGCGCGGCCGTGCTCGCCGGCCTGCTCAAGCAGGCGGGAACCATTGTCTGGAACGGCCCGGTCGGCGTATTTGAGATCGGGCAGTTCGCCAAGGGCACCGAGACAATCGCGCGGGCCATTGCGGCGTCGAAGGCGTTCTCAATCGCCGGGGGCGGCGACACCATCGCCGCGATCCACAAGTTCGGCGTCACCGACGGCATCGACTACATATCCACCGCCGGCGGCGCGTTCCTCGAATTCCTCGAGGGCAAGACGCTGCCCGCAGTGGCGGCGCTCGAGGAAAGGGCTTAGGCTAGAGGCATGCTTCGCAGCACCAAGATCGTCGCCACTCTCGGACCTGCCTCGTCGGACCCCGCCGTGCTCGAGCGCATGGTGCGCGCCGGCGTGGACGTGGTGCGGCTGAATTTCTCGCACGGTACCGCGGAAGATCACCTCGCGCGCGCTTCGCTGGTCAAGGAGATCGGCCGCAAGGCGGGGCGCACCGTGGCGATCATGTGCGACCTGCAGGGACCCAAGATCCGCGTCGGCAAGTTCAAGGATGGCAAGGTCATGCTGGCGAAGGCGCAGAAGTTCATTCTCGATGCCACTTGCGAACTGGGCAGCGGTGACCGTGTCGGCCTGGACTACAAAGAGTTGCCGCGCGATGTCAGCGCCGGTTCGGTGCTGCTGCTGGATGACGGCAAAATCGTGCTCGACGTCACCGAGGTACGCGGCGAAGAGGTGCACACCAAGGTGCGCCACGGCGGCGTCCTCTCCAACAACAAGGGCATCAACCGGCAGGGCGGCGGGCTTACCGCGCCGGCGCTCACGCCCAAGGACATCGACGATATACGCACCGCGGCGAAGATCAACGCCGACTATCTCGCCGTGTCGTTCCCGAAGACCGGCGCCGACATGTACATGGCGCGGGAACTGCTGCGCGCTTCCGGCGGCAAGGCTTTCCTCATCGCCAAGATCGAGCGCGCGGAGGCAGTGACCCCGGCGGCGCTGGTGGACATCATGAACGCCTGCGATGGCATCATGGTGGCGCGCGGCGACCTCGCGGTCGAAGTGGGCGATGCCGCGGTGCCGGCGCTGCAAAAGCGCATGATCCGGCTCGCGCGCGAGCACAACAAACTCACGATCACCGCGACGCAGATGATGGAGTCGATGATCGAGAGCCCGGTGCCCACCCGCGCGGAAGTGTCGGACGTCGCCAACGCGGTGCTAGACGGCACCGACGCGGTGATGCTCTCGGCCGAATCGGCGAGCGGCAAGTACCCAGTGGAGGCGATCGAGGCGATGCACCGCATCTGCGTGCAGGCCGAGCAGACGCAGCCGGTGAGCCTCGACCAGGACTTCCTCAATCGCGTGTTCACGCGGGTCGATCAGTCGATCGCCATGGCCGGCCTGTTCACCGCCTTCCACCTGAAGGTGAAGGTGATCGCCACGCTCACCGAATCGGGCTCGACCGCGCTATGGATGAGCAGGCTCAACTGCGGGGTGCCGATCTATGCGCTTACAGCGCAGACCGCGACACGCTACCGCTGTGCGCTGTACCGCGACGTCTATCCGCTGATGGTGAAGTACGTCGGCCGCGATCGCGAGGAGCTGCTGGCCGAGGCGGAGAAGGTGCTGGTGGAAAACGAGGTGGTCAAAGACGGCGAC
>JANYII010000041.1 GCA_025358705.1 Betaproteobacteria bacterium
TCTATTTCGGGCTGCGGGTCATTTGGCCCTACCACTCCGGCCCCCGTTCAGGCCCCGGTGGCGCCCGCCGCGGCTTCCCTCGCCACAGCAAGTCCGCAGCGCTCCGAAGCCTTGCTGCAGGCGCTGCTAGCGCTGGGACTCGACTACCGCTACGGCGGCAATTCACCGGTCACCGGTTTCGACTGCAGCGGCCTGGTCGCGCACATATATCTCGAAGCCTGGAACATCCGCCTGCCCCGAAATACAGGCGCGCAGAGCAAGGCCGGGACGCCGGTGAGTCTAGCGGAACTGCAGGCGGGAGACCTCGTGTTCTACGACACGCTGAAGCGCCCGTACTCGCACGTCGGCATCTATCTCGGCGACGGCAAGTTCGTGCATGCGCCGAAGACCGGCGCGCAGGTGCGCGTGGAGTCCCTGAAGAGCGCGTATTGGTCGCAACGCTTCAATGGCGCGCGGCGCATCGAGCCGCCGCTATGACCAAGTAGCTGTTATTACTCGTCTTTCAGGGCGAAATCCACCGGGATTTCGATGACGAAGGCCCTGCCGCGCAGCGCCGGCGGGATGGCTGCCTTTGATTTCGCGGTGCGCAACATGGCCTGCGCTTCGTCGTCCAGCACCACGCGGCCGCTGCCCTTTTTCACGGTAATGGCGGCAATCGCGCCATCCTCTCCGATCGCGATGCGCAGCTCTACCCTGCCTTCCCATCTGTTGTCCTGCGCGACGCGCGGATATCTCTTGTAGCGCCGCGCGAGATCCATGAGCTCGAGCCGGAACTGCGCGACAGTACCGGCATCCTGGCCACTCGCCCCCGGCTGCGACTCCAGCCTCGCGACGGGTGCCGGAGCCGCCGCTGGCGCAGCGGGCACCGTAGCCGCTGGTTCGCCTCCTTGCTTCGCGGGCTCGGCGCTGAGAACAGGAACGGCGACGGACGGCGGAGCAGGCAACGGCTGCGGCGACGCAATTGCCGCCGGAGCAGGACGGATGGCGGGAAGGTTCGGCGCAGTTCGCGGCTGCGGCGGCGACGGCTCGAGTTTCTGCGCAATGGGTTCGGGCCGCTCAGGCGCCGCGAGGCGGGCCGTCAGCCGGGCGGGAATCTGCCGCTTCGCTTCCTTGAGGATCGGCAGCGCGAACAGCACGAGCGCGTGCAGCACGAGCGAGGCCAGCACCGCCAGCGCGAGCAGGCGGAGTTGCCTGTCTCCTACCTCTGCGTCCCAAGCGCTCGCCAGACTCGCTCCGCCGTCATCGGCATTTCGATGTGCTGCACGCCGCGATCGGCGAGCGCATCCAGCACGGCATGCACCGCCGCCGGCGTTGCGCCGATGGTGCCAAGCTCACCCACGCCCTTCACGCCGAGCAGGTTGGTCTTGCACGGCACGCTCTCGTCGAAATCGTTCGCCATCGGCGGAAACTGGTCGGCGCGCGGCACGCAATAGTCCATCAGCGATCCGGTGAGCAGCTGGCCGCTGTCGGCGTCATATGCCACCTGCTCCCACAACGCCTGGCCCGCGCCCTGGGCAATACCGCCCTGCACTTGGCCTTCGACAATGGTGCGATTGATGATGCGTCCGATGTCATCGACGCTGGTGATCTTGGCGAGTTCGACCATGCCGGTATCCGGATCGATTTCCACCTCGATCACCTGCGCGCCGTTCGGCCACGAGGGGGCGGAGGGCGTCTGCGTCGCCGAGACGCGGATGATTTTCTGCGGCTGCCTGCCGGCGAGTTCCGCCAGGCCGATCGAACGGTCGGTGCCGCCGATGGCGAAGCGGCCATTGCGGTACTCAATGTCGGGCGCCGCCGCTTCGAGGACCTCGGCGGCCAGCTCCTTGCCGCGCGCCACCACCTTGTGGCCCGCCGCCACCACGGCGGAGCCGCCGACAAACGCGGAACGCGAACCGACGCTGCCCACGCCGTTCGCCCGGTCGGTATCGCCCTGCACAATCCTGATTTTCTCGAACGCAACGCCCAGCACTTCGCCGACCAGCTGCGTGTAGCTCGTTTCCAGGCCCTGCCCCATCGCCATGGTTCCCGAAAACACGGTCACCGTGCCATCGGCGGAAACTTCGATGTCCACCGTCTCGGTCGGTAGCGCGCCAGTCCATTCGAGGTAGGAAGCCAGGCCGCGCCCGCGGAGTTTTCCGTTCTGCTGCGAGATTTGTTTTCTTTTTGGAAAACCATTCCAGTCGGAAAGGGCAAGCACCCCGTCCAATATCCGAGCAAACTCGCCGGCGTCGTAGGTATCGCCCATGTGCGTCTTGTACGGAAACGCCGAGGGCGCGATGAAGTTGCGCCGCCGGATCTCGGCCGGTTCGAGCTTCATCTCGCGCGCGGCCTTGTCGAGCAGGCGCTCCATGAGGAAGTTCGCTTCCGGGCGCCCCGCGCCGCGGTAGGCGCCGGTCGCCATGGTGTTGGTGAGCACGCCGCGGATGAGGTAATCCACCGCCGGCACGTGATAGACGGAGGTCAGCACCTTCGGCCCGACCCAGAGCGGGATCATGGCGGTCGAGCCCACCGGCACCGAACCGAAGTTGCCGAGCATTTCCATCTTCAGCGCCAGCACCTTGCCTTGCGCGTCCAGCGCGAGCTGCGCCTTGAAATGCTGGTCGCGGCCCATGTGCGCGGCGAGGAAATCCTCGCTGCGCTCGCCGCGCCACTTCACCGGCCGCGCGAGCTTGCGCGCCGCATAGCAGGCGATCGCATCCTCGGGATAGAGGCCGGTCTTCATGCCGAAACCGCCGCCAAGGTCGCCGACCACGACGCGGAACTGCTCGGGCTTCACCTTGAACACCGCCGCGAGCGAGTCGCGCGTTCCGGTCGGCTGCTGCGTCTGCGTATAAAGCGTCCAGCGGTCGCCGGCGTATTGCGCCAACGCGCAGCGCGGCTCAAGCGGCATCGCCGCGACGCGCTGGTTGTGCAGTTCCAGTTTCGTGACGTGCGCCGCCTTCGCCATCGCCTGCGCCACCACGGCGGCGTCGCCGACGCGGACCTGCGCCGAAATGTTGCCCGGCGCATCCTTCCAGATCTGCGGCGCGCCGGGCTCGATCGCCTTCACCGGATGCACCACGCAGGGCAGTTCCTCGTATTCGATCGCCACCAGTTCAGCCGCGTCCATCGCCTGCGCGCGCGTCTCCGCGAACACCGCGGCGACTGGATGGCCCGCATAAAAGGCGACACCATCGGCGAGCAGCGTGCGCAGCGGCGCGCCCATCGGCTCGCCGTCGGGCCGCTTGAAGAGCGGCGGATTCGGGATGTGGCCGAGGCCGTCCGCCTTCATGTCGGCGGCGGTGTAGACCGCGACGACGCCGGGCGCCTTGTGCGCCTCCGCTGCATCGATGCTCGTGATGCGCGCATGCGCGTGCGGCGAGCGCAGCACCACCATCCAGGCTTGGCCCGGCAGGTCGCGGTCATCGCTGTAGAGGCCCTTGCCGACGAGCAGCCGGTCATCCTCCAGGCGCTTTTGCGAGCGCGAGGAACCGAAGCGCGCGGAGGCGGGGTCAAACTGCGTTTCTGGTGCGCTCATATCGGGGAGTTGAATTGCAGAGTGCGCGAGAATATCAGAGTGACGACCCTTCGCACCTGGCGGCGGAACTTTTCAGCGCCATGGCCGGCGTGAAGATGGTTCACGTGCCCTATAAAGGCAGCGCGGAATCCATGACGGCCACCCTGGGCGGACAGGTGGATCTGACCTTCTTCGCCTTCAGTTCCGCCCTGCGCAACGCCCAGGCGGGCAAGCTGCGCGCCATCGCAGTCGGCAGCACCAGGCGCAATCCGCAACTGCCCAACGTGCCCTCGATCTCCGAGGTGATCCCCGGCTACAGCGTCACGTCGTGGACCGCGCTGGTCGCACCGCCCGGCACGCCCGCGCCGGTGGCGCAGAAGCTGGCGCAGGCCGTATCCGAATTCATCAAATTGCCCGAGGTGCAAAACCGATTGATCGATGCGGGCGATGAATCCTTCGACACCACGCCGGCGCAGATGGCCGCGTTCCTGCGCGAAGAAAGCCAGCGCTGGGGCAGCTTGATCAAGGCCGTGGGCATTACGGCACAGTAGCGATCGCGGCCTTCCCTTCAGATCTCATGCGACTGGATCGACATCGAGGCGCACCACGGAGCCCTCGAGGCCCGGCGCGGCCGCCGGGTAGCGCTTGAGCACCAGCGGGTCGTGCCCGGGAATCACATGCGCT
>JANYII010000064.1 GCA_025358705.1 Betaproteobacteria bacterium
GTCGGACTTCACCGTCAGCATCTCCTGCAGCGTGTACGCCGCGCCATAGGCCTCCAGCGCCCAGACTTCCATCTCGCCGAAGCGCTGGCCGCCGAACTGCGCCTTGCCGCCCAGGGGCTGCTGCGTGACCAGCGAGTACGGCCCGGTCGAGCGCGCATGCATCTTGTCGTCGACCAGGTGGTGCAGCTTGAGCACGTGCATGTAGCCCACCGTCACCTGCCGGTCGAAGGCCTCGCCGGTGCGCCCGTCGTGCAGCGTCAGCTGGCCCGACACCGGAAGCCCGGCGAGCTCCAGCATCGCGGTGATCTCGGCCTCCGAGGCGCCGTCGAACACCGGCGTCGCAAACGGCACGCCTTCCTTCAGGTTGAACGCGAGCTGCATGATCTCCTCGTCGGTCAGCTTGGAGATGTTCTCTTCCTTGCCGCTGGCGCTGTAGATCCGCTCGATGAATTTCCTCAGTTCAGCCAACTTCGCCTGCGCCTTCAGAAGCTCGCCAATCTTGATGCCCAGGCCCTTGGCGGCCCAGCCGAGGTGCACTTCCAGAATCTGGCCCACGTTCATCCGCGAGGGCACGCCGAGCGGGTTGAGCACGAGGTCGACGGGAGTGCCGTCGGCCGAGTGCGGCATGTCTTCCACCGGCACGATCCTGGAGATCACGCCCTTGTTGCCGTGCCGGCCGGCCATCTTGTCGCCGGGCTGCAGGCGGCGCTTCACCGCGACGTAGACCTTGACCATCTTCAGCACGCCCGGCGGCAACTCGTCGCCCTGCGTGAGCTTCTTCCTCTTGGCCTCGAACATGGAGTCGAATTCCTTGCGCTTCTGCGCGATGGAATCCTTCAGCCCTTCAAGCTGGGCGGCGGCCTCCTCGTTGGCGAGCCGGATGTCGAACCAGTCGTAGCGCTCGATCGTCTCGAGGTAACCCTTGGTGAGCTTGGTGCCCTTCGCGAGGCGCTTTGGTCCGCCGTTGGCGGTCTTGCCCGTGAGCAGGCGCTCGAGACGCTCGAAGGTATCGGCCTCGACGATGCGCATCTGGTCGGCGAGGTCGGTCTTGTAGCGCTTGAGTTCCTCTTCGATGATCGACGCGCTGCGCTTGTCGCGCTCGATGCCTTCGCGCGTGAACACCTGCACGTCGATGACGCAACCGGAGATGCCCGAGGGCACGCGCAGGCTGGTGTCCTTGACGTCGGAGGCCTTCTCGCCAAAGATCGCGCGCAGCAGCTTTTCTTCCGGCGTCAGCTGCGTCTCCCCTTTCGGGGTCACTTTGCCCACCAGCACGTCGCCCGCCTCGACTTCGGCGCCGATGTAGACGATGCCGGACTCGTCCAGGCGCGACAGCTGCGCCTCGGACAGGTTGGAAATGTCGCGCGTGATTTCCTCAGGCCCCAGCTTGGTGTCGCGGGCGACCACGGTCAGTTCCTCGATGTGGATCGAGGTGAAGCGCTCGTCCGAGACGACGCGCTCCGAGATCAGGATCGAGTCCTCGAAGTTGTAGCCGTTCCAGGGCATGAACGCGACCAGCATGTTCTGGCCGAGTGCGAGCTCGCCCAGGTCGGTGGAGGCGCCGTCGGCGATCACGTCGCCCTTGGCGATACGTTCCTGCGGCTTTACCACCGCGCGCTGGTTGATGTTGGTGTTCTGGTTCGAGCGCGTGTACTTGGTCATCTTGTAGATGTCCACGCCCACGTCGCCCGGCACCGTCTCATCGTCATTCACGCGCACGACGATGCGGTTCGCATCGACGTAATCCACGATGCCGCCGCGCAGGGCGACGACGCAGGTTCCGGAGTCCACCGCCGAAGTGCGCTCGACGCCGGTGCCGACCAGCGGCTTTTCCGGGCGCAGGCAGGGAACCGCCTGGCGCTGCATGTTCGAGCCCATCAGGGCGCGGTTCGCGTCATCGTGCTCAAGGAACGGGATCAGGGAAGCCGCCACAGAAACGATCTGCGAGGGCGCCACGTCCATGTACTGCACGTCCGCGGGGGCCTTCAGCTCAAACTCGTTCTTGATCCGGCAGGACACCAGCGTGTCGGTCAGCTTGCCGGCCTTGTCGATCGCCGCGTTGGCCTGCGCGATCACGTAGGTACCCTCTTCGATGGCGGAGAGGAACTCGATCTGGTCGGTGACCTTGCTGTCCTTCACCTTGCGGTAAGGCGTCTCGAGGAAGCCATACTTGTTGGTGCGCGCGTACAGCGCCAGCGAATTGATCAGGCCGATGTTCGGACCCTCGGGCGTCTCGATCGGGCACACCCGGCCGTAATGGGTCGGATGCACGTCGCGCACTTCGAAGCCGGCCCGCTCGCGCGTCAGGCCGCCCGGTCCCAGGGCCGAGACGCGGCGCTTGTGCGTGATTTCCGACAGCGGGTTGGTCTGGTCCATGAACTGCGACAGCTGGCTGGAGCCGAAGAACTCCTTGATCGCCGCCGAAATCGGTTTGGCATTGATCAGGTCGTGCGGCATCAGGTTTTCGGATTCCGCCTGCGACAGGCGTTCCTTCACCGCGCGCTCGACTCGCACCAGGCCCGCGCGGAACTGGTTCTCCGCCAGTTCGCCCACCGAACGCACCCGGCGGTTGCCGAGGTGGTCGATGTCGTCGATGTCGCCACGGCCATTGCGCAGTTCCACCAGGATGCGGATCACTTCGACAATGTCCTTCGGGCTGAGCGTGAAGCGCTGCTCGAGCTTGTAGTCGAACTTCTGCTTGTCGACGCCCTTGGACTTGAGCTCCGAGTACATTTTCTCGACCATGGCCAGCGCATCGGCTTCCGTCACCGCGCCTTCCAGGCTGACCTTGCCGACAGAGAGCTCCGGCGCGTTCTTGAAGTACGCGCGGACTTCCATCTCGATTTCCTTGGGCAGCGAGTGGTTCTTGAAACGTACCTGCCAGCTGCCTTCGGTCGCGACGCCGATGCGCCGGTTGAATTTCATGCGGCCGACGGCCGACAGGTCGTAGCGCTCTTCGCCGAAGAACAGGCCATTGAACAGCGTCTCGACCGCGTCTTCGGTGGGCGGCTCGCCGGGGCGCATCATGCGGTAGATCGCGACGCGGGCCTGCGTGCGGTCGGTGGTCTCGTCGGTGCGCAGGGTCTGCGAAACGTAGGGGCCCTGGTCCAGGTCGTTGGTGAACAGCGCCTGGATCTTGCCGGTCTTCGTCTCGCGCAGCTTGGCGAGCAGTTCCTCGGTGATCTCGTCGTTCGCGTTGGCGACGATTTCGCCAGTGTCCGCGGTCACCACATTGTGCGCGAGCGTGCGGCCAAGAATGAATTCATCCGGCGCGGCGATCCGCTTGATGCCCGCCGATTCCATGTCGCGGATGTGCTTGACGGTGATGCGCTTGTCCTTGGCGACGATGGTCTTGCCGGACTTGTCGGCGATGTCGAAGCGCGCGACTTCGCCGCGCAGGCGCTCCGGCACGATCTCGAACAGAACGTGGTTCGGCTCGATGGTGAAGGTGTCGAACGCGAAGAATTCCTTGAGGATCCGCTCCGGCGTGTAGCCCAGCGCCTTGAGCAGGATCGTCACCGGCATCTTGCGCCGGCGGTCCACCCGGAAGAACACGATGTCCTTGGCGTCGAATTCGAAATCGAGCCAGGAGCCGCGATAGGGGATGATGCGCGCCGAGAAGAGGAGCTTGCCGGAGCTGTGCGTCTTGCCGCGGTCGTGCTCGAAGAACACGCCCGGGGAGCGATGCAGCTGCGACACGATCACGCGCTCGGTGCCGTTGATGATGAACGAGCCGGTGGTCGTCATGAGCGGGATTTCGCCCATGTACACTTCCTGCTCCTTCACTTCCTTCGGTATCGGCTTGGGCGCTTCCTTGTCGAGGATCACCAGGCGCACCTTGGCGCGCAGCGGGCTCGCGTAGGTCAGGCCGCGCTGCTGGCACTCCTTGACGTCGAACGGCGGCTCGCCGAGCTGGAAGCTGACGAATTCCAGCCGCGCGTTGCCCGAATGGGACGAAATCGGGAAGATCGAAGTAAACGCGGCCTGCAGCCCTTCGTTCCTGCGCGACTCGGGCGCGACATGCGCCTGCAGGAAGGCGGTGTAGGACTCGAGTTGCGTCGCGAGCAGGAACGGCACGGGCTGCACGTTTGCACGCTTGGCGAAACTCTTGCGGATGCGCTTACGCTCGGTCAGCGAATAGGTCATGAAAGCTCCTAAATACCCGACAGCAAAGAATAAATTCCAAAATGCAATACGCCGGGAAGGGGTAGGTCTTGACCGGGAGATGCAATCTCCCGGACCCTACGGACCCCGCCCCGGACCCAACGTTCACTACTTGATTTCGACCTTCGCGCCTGCGTCGGTCAGCTTCTTCGCGATCGCGTCGGCGTCGGCCTTGGAAATACCCTCCTTGACCGCCTTGGGCGCGCCGTCGACCAGGTCCTTCGCCTCTTTCAGGCCCAGGCTGGTCACTTCACGCACCGCCTTGATCACGTTCACCTTGTTGTCGCCGATGACCGTCAGCATGACCGTGAATTCGGTCTGCTCTTCGGCCTTGGCGGCGCCCGCGCCTGCTGCCGCCGGCCCCGCCACTGCGACAGCGGCTGCAGCCGACACGCCGAATTTCTCTTCCATGTCCTTGATGAGCTGCGAGAGCTCGAGGACGGTCAACTTCGATACAGCTTCCAGAATTTGTACACGTTCCATTGTCATCTCCTGATTCGAAAAGGTTCCTGATATGTCTTGTGGTTAAGCTGGCTGTGATGCAGCCTGCTTGTCGCGAACCGCGGCGAGCGTGCGGACAAACTTGCCCGGCACTTCGTTCATGGTGCGCACCAGCTTCACGATCGGCGCCTGCATCGTGCCCACCAGCTTTGCCAGCAGCTCTTCGCGGCTGGGCAGAGCGGCGAGCGCCTTGACGTCCTGCAAGGACATCAGCAGGTTGGGCATCGCTCCGGCGCGGATCACGAGTTTCTCGTTGTCCTTGGCGAACGCCGAGAACACCCGTGCGCCGGCGACCGGATCCTGCGAAATGCCGTAAATCAGCGGTCCGGTCATCTGTTCGGACAGCTTCTCGAACGGCGTGCCCTTGACGGCGCGACGCGCGAGAGAATTCTTCAGCACCCGCAGGTAGAGGCCGGACTTGCGCGCTTTCGCACGCAGATCGGTGACCGCGCCGACGTTGAGGCCGCGATATTCCGCGACGATCACCGACTGCGCCTTGCCGAGCTGCGCCGCGATCTCGCTTACGACCGCTTGCTTCTGCTCAAGATTAAGACCCAAGGTCTACCTCCTTACGTTGATAAAGCGGCGACCTTGAATCAGGAACCACATTGCATTCCTGCTTCGGGTACGCCATCTGCGTAGGGTGCCGCTGCCTATTAAGCACGGGTGTAAATCCTTCATGTGCCCCTACGGTCTTTGACGGCTGCCGTCCTTCCGGACAGCGGCCCAAAGTTCCTAAAAACCTACGCCTGCGCCGAGAGCGAAGCGGGATCGACCTTCACGCCCATTCCCATCGTGCTCGACACCGATACTTTTTTCAGAAAAATGCCCTTCGTGTTCGCGGGCCTGGAACGGTTCAGCGCCTCGACCAGCGCCGCGAGGTTGTCACGCAGCTGCTCTGGAGAGAACGACGCACGGCCGATCGTGCATTGCACGATGCCCGTCTTGTCGGCCCGAAACTGTACCTGGCCGCCCTTGGCGTTCTTCACCGCCGCCGCGACGTCCGGCGTCACCGTCCCGACCTTCGGATTGGGCATCAGGCCGCGGGGTCCGAGGATCTGGCCCAGCTGGCCGACGATGCGCATGGCATCGGGCGCCGCAATGACGACATCGAATTCCATGCTGCCGCCCTTGATGGTCTCGGCCAGGTCTTCCATGCCGACGAGCTCCGCGCCGGCCGCCTTCGCCGCCAGCGCCTTGTCGCCCTGGGCGAACACGGCGACGCGCACTTTCTTCCCGGTGCCCGCCGGCAGAACCACGGAACCGCGCACCGTCTGGTCCGACTTCTTCGCGTCGATGCCCAGGTTTACGGCGACATCGACGGATTCATCGAACTTCGCGGTCGCCGTCTCCTTGACCAGTTTCATCGCATCCAGGGCCGGGTAGGCCTTGACGCGATCCACCTTGTTCGCGAACGCCTTCCTGCGCTTGGAAATGGTGGTTGTCATTTACATGCCCTCCACGATGATGCCCATGGAGCGTGCGCTGCCGGCCACCGTGCGCATCGCGGCGTCCAGGCTCGCGGCATTCAGGTCGGGCATCTTCACCTTGGCGATCTCCTCGACCTGCTTCTTCGTGATCTTGCCGACCTTGTCGGTATGCGGGCGCGGGCTGCCAGACTCGATGCCGGCGGCTTTCTTGATCAGCACCGTGACCGGCGGCGTCTTGATGATGAAGCTGAAGCTCTTGTCCGTGTACGCCGTGATGACGACGGGCAGCGGCAGGCCGGGCTCCACCTTCTGGGTCTGGGCGTTGAACGCCTTGCAGAACTCCATGATATTGAGGCCGCGCTGGCCGAGCGCCGGCCCGATGGGCGGGGCAGGATTCGCCTTCCCCGCAGGGACCTGCAACTTGATGAAACCAACAATCTTCTTTGCCATGCTCTTCTCCTAAAGTGGGTTCAAGCGAGACGTAAAGTCTCTCCCCGAGGCGTGTTTTACTGCTTACGCTTTTTCTACCTGACCGAATTCCAGCTCCACAGGCGTCGAGCGCCCGAAAATCGTGACGGCCACGCGCAGCCTGCTTTTCTCATAGTTCACGTCTTCCACCGTGCCCTGGAAATCGGTGAACGGACCGTCCTTCACACGCACCATCTCGCCGTTCTCGAACAGCACCTTGGGCTTGGGCTTTTCCACGCCCTCGCGCATCTGCTGCATGATCGCGTTGACTTCCTTCTCGGAAATCGGCGTCGGGCGCATCGCGGAACCGCCGACAAAGCCCGTCACCTTGTTGGTGTTCTTGACCAGGTGCCAGGTGTCGTCGTTCATTTCCATCTCGACCAGAACGTAGCCCGGGAAGAACTTGCGCTCGGACATGTGCTTCTGGCCGCTCTTCATCTCGACGACTTCCTCGACCGGCACCAGGATCTTGCCGAACTTGTCCTTCATGCCGGCGCGGTTGATGCGGTCTTCGAGCGCGCGCGACACCGACTTCTCGAAACCCGAGTAGGCGTGCACCACGTACCAGCGCATTGCCGCTTGTGCGGTCATGTTTTCTTCCATCCTAGGATGAGGTCATACAGCACCCATTCCAGAGTCTTGTCGCTGACCCACAGGAACACCGCCATCACCACCACGAACGCGAATACCGCCGCGGTCGTCTGCATCGTTTCCCTGCGCGTCGGCCAGACCACTTTCCGCACTTCGATCAGGGCCTCGCGCGCAAACACGAGGAACTCCTGGCCCAGCGCGCTTGTCAATGCCACCGCCACGCCCGCCACGATTCCCGCCACCACCGCCAGGATGCGCAGCACGATGGAGTTCGCCGCCAGCAGGTAGTAGCCGGCAATCCCGGCAACCACGAGCGCGACCGCGACCACCAGCTTGATCTTGTCCGCTACCGAGTTTTGAGTCGTGTCCGTCATCGTCCGTTAGTGTCTATGGCAGGGGCAGAGGGAATCGAACCCCCAACCTTCGGTTTTGGAGACCGACGCTCTGCCAGTTGAGCTATGCCCCTTATTCGATCACTTTGGCGACGACGCCGGCGCCCACGGTCTTGCCACCCTCGCGGATGGCGAAGCGCAGCCCCTGCTCCATCG
>JANYII010000097.1 GCA_025358705.1 Betaproteobacteria bacterium
CGGGCGTGCGGTCGAGATCGCTCTCGCCGTGGTGGGAAACCGATCCCCTGGGCTAAGGTGAAGCGCCGGCATGGCACGACCGGTTGAGTTTCCGCCGGCCGCAAAATGTGCTCAGCAGAGATACAATAGAACCGCTCCGCAGCAATTGCTTCGAATACGAGGGTTGAAATGAAGTTGACCGAGCCGGTAATCGTCGCCCGCAAGATCGTCGCCGCGAAGCGCCGCGCGGCGGGCAGGCGCATCGCGGCTAATATCCGCCGCCTCCAAAGGATGCGCGGCACGCGGACTGCCAGCCAGGCGCTCGCTGAGGCTCGCGGCGAAAGACTCGCGCGCTGATGGCGGTCGAGCTGGTGCTGGATGCCAGCGTTTCGCTAGCCTGGTTTCTCAAGGAAACGCCCGAACGAGCGGCCTACGCCGCGGCGGTTAGTGCGGCCGCAGCAGACGGGGCCATTCTGCACGTGCCCGTGCAGTGGGGCGTTGAAATGGGGCACGTGCTGCTGCGGGAGCATCGGCGCAAGGTGCTAAGTCGCGGGAAGCTGCAACAGGCGTTTGAGGATCTCGATAGCCTGGATATTCGCGTACACCTTGAGCTTTTCACTCCAAGGCGCGTCGTGGATCTGGCGAGCCGGTACCACCTGCAGGGCTACGATGCCCTGTACTTCCACTTAGCTCGATCCCTGGGCATGCCGTTGGCCACGCTGGACCCATGGGCACCGGCAGGCCGCAAGAACGCATGGCGTGGCCCTGTTTACGGCCCCGTAACCATTTCGTAGTCGAACTGAGCCAAAACCTGTCCCTTTCTGTCCATTCCAGTCACGTTTGCGCGGAATCGGGTTGCGTAAGTTGTTGATTGGTTATCGTGACGTGTTTACGGGCAAAATTCAGGACGCAGGTGGCGGGGGTTCAAATCCTCTCACCCCGACCAAGCTTTTTCTTCTTCGGTGGTTTTCTGGCGGACGCTTCATAATCCGTCCATGACTCGCCTGATCATCATCGTCATTGCCGTCGTCGCCATCATCTGGCTGCTGCGGCGCGCCTTGGCAGGTCCACGCACCGGCGCCAAGCCGCCCGCCGAGGGCGGCGAGCAGAAAGGCGAACTCGTCGCCTGTGCCCACTGTGGCGTCAACCTGCCGAAGGCCGAGGCCTACGACGCGCGCGGCGTCCTGCCCGGCGCTGGCGGGAACTTCTACTGCAGCGAAGAACATTGGCGGCTCGGGCCGAAGGACGGCTGATGCAGCAGGCGCCCCGCTATGCAGGGCTGTTCGGGCGCGACGACCGCACGCCCGACTCGTTCTGGACCTCGCTGCGCTATTTCAACATCTACCGCATGGCGGTGGCGGCGCTGTTCCTCGGTATCACGCTGTTCTTCGACGATTCGCTGAACCTGGGCTCGCACCGCCTGAACGTGTTCCGGCTGGTGTGCGTGGTGTACCTGGTGGTCGGCGTGGTGTTCCACAGCCTGCTGCGCAACCTGAGGGATCTCTTCAACCTGCAGCTTTCGCTGCACCTGGGCCTCGACATCCTCGCCATCACGCTGCTCATGTACGCGAGCGGCGGGATCCACAGTGGCCTGGGCGTGATGCTGCTCATCGCGCTCACCGGGGCGGCGCTGGTCGCGCCGCGCACCCTGGCGCTGCTCTATGCGGCGCTCGCCGCGATCGCGCTGCTGCTGGAGCAGGGTTACTGGGTGCTGCACTTCGACGCGCCGGTCCAGAACTTCCTGCAGCCGGGGCTGCTGGCGATCGGCTGCTTCGCCAGCACCGGCGTCACCGGCTGGCTGGCGCAGCGCGTCGCCTCCAACGAAAGCCTGGCGCGGCAGCGCGGCCGCGCGCTGGAGACGCAGTTGCGCATCAACCAGCTGGTGATCGCCGACATGCAGGACGGCGTGCTGGTGCTCGACCGCGACGGCCGGGTGGCGCAGTACAACCCGCAGGCCCAGCGCCTGCTCGGGGCCGGATCGCTGCTGGGCATCGAACTCGCGCGCCTGCTGCCCGGATTCGGCGACCGCTGGCGGGCCTGGCGCGCGGGCGACAGCACGGCGGCGCGCGCCGAGCTGGACCTGCGCGGGCGCGGCCTGCGGCTGCGGCTGATGGAGACGGGCGAAGAACTGGCCGTGCTGTTCGTCGAGGACACGACGCGCTCGCGCGAGGAGGCGCAGCGCCTCAAGCTCGCCGCGCTCGGCCGGCTGACGGCCAACATCGCGCACGAGATCCGCAACCCGCTTTCCGCGATCAGCCATGCCGCGGAACTGCTGGAGGAGGAAAAGGGCGACCGCGACCGCGGCAGGCTGACGCGCATCATCCACGACAACACGCTGCGCCTGGAGCGCCTGGTGTCGGATGTGCTGCAGCTGAACCGGCGCGACCGCGTCGCCGCCGACCGCGTCGCGCTGCATTCGTGGCTGGCGACGTTCATCGAGGATTTCGCGGCCAACGAGGCGGTGCCGGCATCGCGCTTCGGCGTTGAACTCGCGCGCGACGTGACAATCGAGTTCGATCGCGAGCACCTGCGCCAGGTGCTCTGGAACCTGCTGCGCAATGCCGTGCGCCACGCGCCGCCGCAGGACGGCGGCGTGCGCGTCGTGCTGAATACCTACGGCGACCAAGTAGAATTGAACGTGATCGACAACGGTCCCGGCGTCGCGCGAGCGATCCAGGGACAGTTGTTCGAGCCGTTCTTCACCACCGAGAGCAAGGGAACCGGCCTGGGCCTCTATCTCGCCCGCGAATTGTGCGCCGCCAATCGTGCCGCGCTGGAATACGTCGACGACATGCCGGGAGCGCATTTCCGCGTGCTCTGCCGCGAGGCGCAGGCCGCATGAAGCAGCAGCGCAACGTTCGGCGCAGCAGCGGTCGCGCGCAGAGCGCCGGCGGGCGCGAGCAACGCGTCCTGGTGGTGGACGACGAGCCGGATATCCGCGAGCTCCTCGAACTCACGCTTGCCAGGATGGGGCTGGGCGTCGATTCGGCCGGCTCGGTCGCGGAGGCCAAGGAGCGGTTGCGCACCGCCAGGTACCGGTTGTGCCTGACCGACATGCGCCTGCCGGACGGCGAGGGCCTCGAGCTGGTGCACCACATCGCCGGGCTGGAGGGCGACCTGCCGGTGGCGGTGATCACCGCGTACGGAAGCGCCGAGAATGCGGTCGCCGCGCTCAAGGCCGGCGCCTTCGACTATGTCTCCAAGCCGGTCGGGCTGGAGCAATTGCGCACGCTGGTGAAATCGGCGCTGTCTCTGCCGGGGGAAGACGCCGCGGCGCCGGCGGGCCAGCGCCTGCTGGGAGAAAGCGCCGCGATGCAGGAGGTGCGGCAGATGATCGTCAAGCTGGCGCGCACCCAGGCGCCGGCGCACGTCGCCGGGGAATCGGGCAGCGGCAAGGAGCTCGCCGCGCGCCAGATCCACCTGCTTGGCGCGCGCCGCGACCGCCCCTTCGTGCCCGTCAACTGCGGCGCGATCCCTGAAAACCTGATGGAGAGCGAATTCTTCGGCTACCGCAAGGGCGCGTTCACGGGCGCGCAGGAAGACCGCGGCGGATTTTTCCAGGCTGCCGACGGCGGCACGCTGTTTCTCGACGAGGTCGCCGAACTTCCCCTCCACATGCAGGTGAAGCTGCTGCGCACGATCCAGGAGAAGCGCGTGCGCAAGGTCGGCGCGACGCAGGAGGACCCGGTCGACGTGCGCCTGATCAGCGCCACGCACCAGGACCTGGCCGCCGGCGTCGAGGCGGGCCGCTTCCGCCAGGACCTTTACTACCGGCTGAACGTGATCGAACTGAAAATGCCGCCGCTGCGCGAGCGGCGCGAGGATGTCGAGGCGATCGCCGAGGCAATCCTCGCGCGCCTCGCGGCGCAGTCCGGTGCCGCGGCCGCGCGGCTTTCGGCCGCCGCGCTGCAGGAACTGCAGGGCTACGATTTCCCCGGCAACATCCGCGAGCTGGAGAACATCCTGGAACGCGCCACCGCGCTGTCCGGATCGAGCGAGATCGCGCCCGAAGACCTGCGCCTGCGGCTGGGCGCGGGCGAAGAGGCGCCCGCGGGCGCGCAAGCCGCGGCGCGCGCGGGCATGCTCAACCTGCCGCTGCCCGACTACCTGGACCGGATCGAGCGCGAGGCGATCCTGGATGCGCTGGCGAAGACCCGCTTCAACCGTACCGCAGCGGCGAAGATTCTCGGCGTCACCTTCCGCACGCTGCGCTATCGCATGCAGCGGCTCGGCATAAACGAACCGGAGCAGGAGTGAAGGACGGCCGGTGAAGCTGGCCGTTCCATTCGACTGGATTGAAGGGGCGCGGCGCGTACCGTCGCCGAATTGCGACAGCCGGCCAGCGGGAAGCGACGCCACTCTTCTGGTGGTGCACTCCATCAGCCTGCCGCGCGGCCGGTATGGAAAAGTCAGCGGTGGCAGCGCCATCGAGCGGCTGTTCACCAATCGGCTTGACCCGGGCGAGGATCCGTCGTTCGCCGATCTCGCCGGCCTGCGCGTGTCTTCCCATTTCCTCATCTATCGCGACGGCGAGCTGGTGCAATTCGTGCCGTTGCGCAAGCGCGCCTGGCACGCCGGCGCGTCGAGCTGGCGCGGGCGCGAGCGCTGCAACGACTACTCGGTTGGCGTCGAACTCGAAGGCGCCGATGACAGCCCGTTCGCGGACGCGCAGTACGCTCGGCTCGCGCAATTGGCGCGAATCCTGCAAGACCTGTTGCCGATCCGCGACATCGCCGGGCACAGCGATATCGCGCCCGGCCGCAAGACCGATCCCGGCACGCGCTTCGACTGGCCGCGCCTGCTCGCGACGCTGGCGCGCGCGACCTAGTTTCCGCCCGCACT
>JANYII010000154.1 GCA_025358705.1 Betaproteobacteria bacterium
ATCCTGATCAAGGCGCCCGAGATCGCGGAGAACGGCGCCGTGGTGCCGATCGGCATCGAGAGCAAGCTGCCGGGCACCGAATCCATCACGCTGCTCGTCGAGAAGAATCCGAACCCGCTCGCCGCGAGCTTCAATATTCCGGCGGGCACGGAACCCAACGTCTCGACCCGGGTGAAGATCAGCGAGAGTTCCGATGTCTACGCGCTGGTCAGGGCCGACGGCAAGTTCTACATGGCGAAGAAGGAAATCAAGATCACGCTCGGCGGCTGCGGCGGCTGAGCCATACAGGAGACAGGACATGGCAGATCCGATGAGAATCCGCGCCGCCGAGCGCGACGGCGTGGTCAACGTAAAAATCCTGATGAGCCACGAAATGGAGACCGGCCAGCGCAAGGACGCCTCCGGCAAGATCGTGCCGGCGCACTTCATCAGCAAGGTCACCGCCACGCACCAGGGCAAGACCGTGCTCTCGGCCCAATGGGGGACGGCGGTCGCGAAAAATCCGTTTCTCGAGTTCAATTTCAAGGGCGGGAAAAAGGGCGAAAAAATCGCCGTCACCTGGGAAGACAACAAGGGTGAAACCCGTACCGACGAAACGACCATCAACTAGGAGGCTGGCGCGATGATCCCGAGGAGGATGGCCGCCACGATGCTGGCGGCAGGCGTGGCGCTCGGGGCTTCGGCCCAGAGCAGCCCGGAGGCGGAAATCGCCAAGTACCGGGAGGCGCTCGCCGCGGGCAACCCGGCGGAACTGTGGGAAGCGCGCGGCGAAGACCTGTGGAAGCAGAAGCGCGGCCCGAAGAATGCCTCGCTGGAAGCCTGCGACCTCGGCAAGGGCGCAGGGGTGGTGAAAGGCGCGTACGCCGAGATGCCGCGCTACTTCGCCGATGCGGACCGCGTCATGGACCTGGAAACGCGGCTCGCGCACTGCATGGTCACGCTGCAGGGATTCCGCTTCGAGGACGCGACCAAGCGCGTTTTCGGCGCCGGCACCAATCGCTCGGATTTCGAATCGCTCGCGGCATGGATCACCTCCGAAGCACGAGGCACGACGATGAATGTCGCTCTGGCCCATCCGAAAGAGCGCGAGGCATATCAGCTTGGCGAGAAGATGTTCTACTTCCGCGGCGGGCCGCACGACTTCGCCTGCGCCACCTGCCACGGCGAAAGCAGCAAGAGGATCCGGCTGCAGGACCTGCCTAACCTGACCGAAAAGGCGGGCGCGCAACTCGCCTACACGACCTGGCCGGCCTACCGTGTCTCGCAGGGCGAACTGCGCACCTTCCAGTGGCGGTTGAACGACTGCTACCGGCAGCAGCGCTTTCCGGACCTGAAGTTCGCCTCCGATGCGTCTATCGCGCTCACCACTTTCCTCGCGCGCAATGCCAACGGCGCCGCTTTCAATGCGCCGGCCATCAAGCGCTGAAAGGACTTCGATGAAAACCAGGACATCCGCCACCGCGATATTCGTCGGCATCGCCGCCATCGCGGCCGGCTGCGCCAGCATGAGCGACCAGGAAGCCTCGCAAAAAGCGCTCGAACTCATGAAAACCTCGTTCAGTGAACGCGGCCAGGCCAAGCTTGACCGGCTGGACCAGGACGAGACACAGAAACTGTGCAGCAAGCCGCCGGCGCTGGAGCTCTCCAAGGAGGTTGCCACGCGGATCGAGAAGGCAAACCTGGATTCGATCCGCTATCCGGCCGATGGCATGCTGCTCGGCGACTGGAAGAGCGGCGAGCGTATCGCGCAGAGCGGCATCGGCAAGCAATTCTCCGACGACCCGAAGCTGCCCTCGGGGGCCAACTGCTATGCCTGCCACCAACTCTCCAAAGCCGAGATCTCCTATGGCACGATCGGGCCGAGCCTTTACAACTACGGCAAGCTGCGCGGCACGAGCGAGCCGATCCAGCGCTATACCTACGGCAAGGTCTACAACTCGCAGGCCTTCACCGCCTGCTCGAACATGCCGCGCTTCGGCCACAACGCGATCCTCACGGAGCAGCAGATGAAGGACGTGACCGCGCTCCTGCTCGATCCGAACTCGCCCGTAAATCAGTGAAGCGGCGGGAGTTCCTCGGCGCCCTGGCCGCGGCGGCGGCATTGGGCGCGCCGTTGCGCGCGTCGCGCGCGCAGGCGGCGCAAGCGCTGTACGACCTGCCGCCTTTCGGCAATGTGAGCCTGCTGCACTTCACCGACTGCCACGCGCAGCTGCTGCCGACATACTTTCGCGAACCCAGCGCCAATATCGGCGTTGGTGAAGCCACGGGGCGCAGCCCTCACCTGGTCGGCGAACACCTGCTGCGGCACGCGGGCATGGCGGCAGGCAGCGCGCAGGCGCACGCCTTCACTTTCCTCGATTTCGAGGCCTCGGCGCGCCGCTACGGCAAGCTGGGCGGCTTCGCGCACCTCGCCACGCTCATCAATCGCATCCGCGCCGCACGGCCCGGCGCGCTGCTGCTCGACGGTGGCGACACCTGGCAGGGCTCGGCGACCTCGCTGTGGACGCGCGGCCAGGACATGATCGAGGCGCAGAAGCAGCTCGGCGTCGAGATCATGACTGGACATTGGGACTTCACCTACGGCGCGGAGCGCCTCCTGGAAGTGGTGAAGAAGGATTTCGCAGGCCGCATCGAATTCCTGGCGCAGAACGTGAAGACGGCCGATTTTGGCGATCCTGTGTTCGAGCCTTACGTGATGCGTGAGATGAACGGCGTGCCGGTCGCGATCATCGGCCAGGCCTTCCCCTATACGCCGATCGCCAACCCGCGCTATTTCGTGGCGGAATGGACCTTCGGCATACAGGAAGCCGAATTGCAGAAGGTCGTGGACGAGGTTCGCGCCAAGGGCGCCCGCGCGGTGGTGCTGCTGTCGCACAACGGCATGGACGTGGACGTGAAGCTCGCCGGCCGGGTGCGCGGCATCGACTTCATCCTCGGGGGCCACACGCACGACGGCGTGCCGGTTCCCGTGGTCGTCGCCAACGGCGGCGGCAAGACCGTGGTCACGAACGCCGGAAGCAACGGCAAGTTCCTCGCCGTCCTGGACCTGCAAGTGAACGACGGAGGCGTTGCGGATTTCCGCTACCGGCTGCTGCCGGTGTTCTCCAACCTGCTGCCGCCTGATCCGGGCATGCAGGCGCTCATCGAGCGCGTGCGCGCGCCGTACAAGGCGAAACTGGAAGAACCGCTCGCGCTCACCGAGGGCCTGCTTTACCGCCGCGGAAACTTCAACGGCAGCTTCGACCAGCTGATCCTGGACGCGCTGATGGCGGTCAAGGATTCAGAAATCGCGTTCTCGCCGGGATTCCGCTGGGGCACCACCCTGCTGCCCGGCCAGCCGATCCTGCGCGAGCACCTGATGGACCAGACCGCGATCACCTACCCCAACGTGACCCTGAACGAACTCAGCGGCGCGGACATCAAGACGATCCTGGAAGACGTCTGCGACAACCTGTTCAACCCGGATCCCTACCTGCAACAGGGCGGCGACATGGTGCGCGTGGGCGGCATGAGCTA
>JANYII010000197.1 GCA_025358705.1 Betaproteobacteria bacterium
GCCGCGCTTCGAGCATTCGCTGTTCGTGCTGGCTGCCGTCATGAGCCGGCCGAATCCGGCGCTCGCGGTCGTGGATGCGGGGCTGAAGGCCTCGAGCGTGGATTCCGGTTTGCCGGTCGTCTGGCAGAGGCCGGGCCTTGCCTATACCCGCGCATCGGATGAGCACGGCTGGGTCGAGATCGGCAAGGACGCGGCGCCACTCGCGCTCGGCGACAAGCTGCTGCTCGTTCCCGGGCACTGCGATCCCACCGTGAATCTGTACGACTGGTACGTCTGCGTGCGCAAAGGCGTGGTCGAGGCGCTGTGGCCGATCACCGCACGCGGCGCGCTTACCTGAGCGGGGAGAACCGTTGAACGAACGCTCCTACGGGTGGGTGGTGGTGCTGTGCGCTTTCACCCTGATGTTCGTCGGCTTTGGCGCGGCGTACTCGTTTGCCGCCTTTTTCCGCGCCTTCCAGTCCGATTTCGGCGCTTCGCGGGCGCATGTCTCGATGGTGTTCTCCCTGTGCGCGTTCCTCTACTTCCTGCTGGGCGCGCCGGCCGGCATGCTGGCCGATCGCCACGGCACGCGACTGGTCGCGCTCACCGGCGTCGCATTCCTCGTCGCGGGTCTCGCGGGCGCGAGCTATGCGCGTTCCGTCGAAATGCTTTACCTCACTTATTCGATCGGCCTGGGCATCGGCATCGGCCTGACTTACGTACCTTCGGTTGGCGCGGTGCAACCATGGTTCGAGAAGAACAGGGTGCTCGCCTCCGGGATCGCCGTCTCCGGCATCGGCGTCGGCAACCTGCTCGCGCCTCCGCTCACCGCCTGGTTGATCGAAGCGCTTGGCTGGCGCGATGCGTATCTCGCGCTCGCGGCCTGCACGCTGGTGCTCGGAGGAGCGGCAGCGGTCGCGATCCGCAACCGGCCGGCGGGGCAGGCACGGGCCGTCGATGGCGTGCCGCTGCGCGAGGCGCTCGCGACGCGCAAATTCTGGGTGCTGTACGTGACGCTCGCGCTGTCCGGCTTCGGCTGCTTCGTGCCCCTGGTGCACATTGGGCCGTACGCACTGGATGCAGGCCATCCCGAATCCGTCGCGGTGATGCTGGTCAGCCTCATCGGCCTGGGAAGCATCGTCGGGCGCTTCGCCATCGGCGGCATCGCCGACCGGCTGGGCAGGATGAACACGCTGGCACTCATGTATCTCGGCATGGCACTGATGCTGGTGCTGTGGTGGGCCTCGACCGGCGCCGTGGCGCTCTCCATCATGGCGGTCGGCTTCGGCATCTGCTACGGCGGCTTCGTCGCGACCTTCCCGAGCGTGGCGATGGATCTTTTCGGCGCGCGCTCGATTTCCGGCATCATCGGCTGCGTATACACTGCGGCCGGGATCGGCACGCTGTTCGGGCCACCGCTCGCGGGCGCGGCTTTCGACGCCACCGGCAGCTACAGCGCGCCGATCCTCGGCGCCGCGGCGCTCGCGCTGATTGCCGCAGCCGGCGTGACATCGTTGCGCGCGCGAAGCTAGATGAAGTTCTTTTCGAAGAAGAAAGCAAAGCGGCCCGACCTGGTCGTGAGCGAGGAGCGGGGGGTGCGCCACTTGCACGTCGGCGGCGAGGCGATCCAGAGCGCGATGCGCCTCGATGACCCGTTCGCGCTGGAACTCGATTACACGCGCTGCATGATGGCTTTCCTGCTGTTCCATTCGCGGCCGCGGCGCTCGCTGATGATCGGCCTGGGCGGCGGATCGCTGGCCAAGTTCTTCCACCGCAATCTCGCGGGACTGCGCACCCACGTCGTCGAGTACGACGACCGGGTGATCGCGACGGCGCGGGCGCTGTTCCACGTGCCGGCGGACGACGCGCGGCTGACGGTGGAGCACGGCGACGGAGTCGAGGCGTTGTCCCCGGAGTGCTGCGACCTGCTGGTGGTCGATGGCTACGAGGACGAGGCGACGCCGGCGGCGATGGTGTCGCAGGCGTTTTTCGACGCCGCCTGGTGCGCGCTGGAGGAACCCGGCGTGCTGGTGGTGAATTTCATGGACGACGACCGGGATTTCGACCGCAATCTGAAGCGCATCGAGCACGCCTTCGGCGGCGCGGTGCTCACGTTCCAGTCGCTGCGCGACCCGAACATCGTCGTCATCGGCCTGAAAGGAGCGCCGGCGGCGCTGGAATGGAATGTCCTGCGCGCGCGCGCGACAGCGCTGGAGAAGAGCTATGGCCTGCCGTTCCCGCGCTACGTCGAGCGCTTGCGCACCATGAACCACTGGACCAGCGACGAACTCCTCCTTACCCTGCCGCTGGAGGGGAGCTGAGATGCCGATCGATCCCGTAGAAATCGCCGCGCTGGTACCCATGGAACTCGCTGCGCTCGTTTTGGCCGCCTTCGTCGGTTCCGTGGTCTTCGGCATCACCGGCTTTGGCGCGGCGCTGGTCACCGTGCCGTTCGCGACGCACTTCGTGCCGCTGCCCTTCGCGCTGGCGCTGTTCGTGCTGATGGACCTCGCCAACGCCTTTCGCCTCGGCTTCGAGAATCCGAAGAATGCGGTCAAGGCTGAATGGACGCGCATGGTGCCGACCATCCTCGTCGGCACCGTCGCCGGCGTCACGCTGCTCGTCAATCTGCCGCGCGGCGCCGCGACCCTGGCGCTGGGCGTCTTCGTGCTGCTTTTCTCGGTCTATAGCCTCGCCAGCAGCTCTGAATCGCGCCGCATCGTGTCGACCAGCTGGGCCTACGTGGCAGGTTTCATTGGCGGCATCACCAGCACCCTTTTCGGCGCCGGCGGGCCACCCTATGCGATGTACCTCTCGCACCGGGGCCTGCTCAAGGAGCAGTACCGCGCCACGATGGGGTTCGCGACGCTGACGAGCATCTCGCTGCGCACCATCGCCTTTTTTGCGACCGGCATCCTGCTCGACCCGAAGGTCTGGATCTACGCCGTGGCGATCATTCCCGCCGGCCTCGCCGGCCTCTGGGCGGCAAGCCACCTGTTCAAGCGGATTTCCCGGGAGATGCTGATGCGTGCCGTCGCTCTGATGCTGCTTGCGAGCGGCGCTTCGCTGATCGTTCGAGCGTTAAGCTAGATCCTGTCGTAAATTCTTACGCCGCGCGTGGCTCCTCCGCCCGGACTCGTGCCGCGCTCGCGGAGCGTCAACACTTTCCCATCATGCGAAACCTCGAGCCGCACGTTGTTCACCACTGCGCCCGCTTTCTTCACCTTCGAATCGATGGTGTGCGAATCGACGCGCATCCACGAAGTGGAGTCCGCGCCATTTCGTGTCCCGCTCCCGGTCAATGGGCAATCGCGGCCATCAATCCTGCCTGTGGCGCCGTACGAATACGCGGTGCCGGATGCGTCAATTCCCTGTACGAAGAATTTCAAACCGTCATCCGCGGTGGCCTCGTAGACCCTTGATTCGCTTCGTACCAGGGGGCCGGGTTCGGCCGCGGATTTTTCGACATTCAGCTTCCACGTGCCAAGAAGCGCGTTCGTCATGTTCTAGGCTGACTTCTCCCGCATCGTCACGAATTCCTCGGCCGCCGTCGGATGGATGCCGATGGTGGCGTCGAACTGCGCCTTGGTGGC
>JANYII010000200.1 GCA_025358705.1 Betaproteobacteria bacterium
CGCTTCTGCATCGAGAAATTGATGAAGTAAAACTGCGCGTCCGGCCGCGCCACGTCCGGGCGCGTGCGCGTAAAGGCTGCGGCGAGACCCGCGCTGATCGTGAGCGGACCGCGCCGCCGCAGGAAATAATCGAGGCCTATCCCGAGCTTCCGCCAAACGCTCAGCATGTCGTCGTTCAGGGTGATCGCCTGCGTGCAACGCCAGAAAGTGCGCACATAAAGGTGGTCCTGCAGGGCATCGCCGACACCGGGGACATCGAGCACGACCGGGATGCAGTGCTCATCGAGCAGGGAACGCGGACCAACGCCCGAAAGCTGCAGCAGCTGCGGCGAATTGAAGGCGCCTCCCGACAGGATGATTTCGCGGTTTGCCTTCGCGACCAGGGGCTTTTGATCTTTCAGGTACTGAACTGCAGCAGCCTTTTTCCCTTCAAAAATTATTTTTTCAGCGAGAGCATTCGTTTCTACCCGCAAATTCGGACGTTTCTCCGCCGGCCGCAGGTAGGCGACCGCGGTGCTCGAGCGCCGGCCGTTGCGCATGGTGGCGCGGAAGTAGCCGGTGCCTTCCTGGTGTTCACCGTTGAAATCGGCGTTGGCGGGAATGCCGAGCGACTGCGCCGAGGCGATGAAGGCGTCGGCCAGTTCATGGCGCTCGAGGTCGGAGATTCCGACCTGGGTCCTCTTGAAATAAGGCAGGAGTTCCACGTGCGACCAGCCCGGCACCTCCCAGGCGTCAAAGTCCTCGGGCTGGCCACGGATATAGACCAGGCCGTTTATCGAAGAGGAGCCGCCCAGCACCTTGCCGCGCGGGCTGAAGATGCGCCGCCCGTTCAGGTTCGGCTCGGGCTCCGAGTCGTACGCCCAGTTGACGTCGCGGCGGGCGAACAGCTTGCCGTAGCCGAGCGGGATGTGGATCCAGGGATCGGTGTCGCGCGGCCCGGCCTCGAGCAGCAGCACCGTGGTGCGTCCGTCCGCGGTGAGGCGGTTCGCCAGCACGCAGCCGGCCGAACCGGCCCCGACGATCACATAATCGAAACTGCCTTCCACGGGAAAATCAGCGCGGCGTCGAGATGTGCATGCCGCCGTCGATGAAGAGGGTTTCGCCGGTCACCTGGCGCGCGCCTTCGATGAGCCACACGATGGCGTCGGCCACGTCCTCGGGCCGCGCGTAGTCGCGCAGCGGCACCATGGCCGAATAGCGCTCTGCCGCCTGCCTGGCCTTCTCGGCGCCGTGCGCATTCGTCTGCCAGGGCGTGTCGACGTAGCCGGGCAGGACCGCGTTGACGCGCACTTCCGGCCCGAGCACGCGCGCGAGCGACATGGTGAGCGAATTCAGCGCCGACTTGGACGCCGCATAGGCCATCGAGGAGCCCGTGCCGAGCAGCGAGGCGACCGACGAGACATTCACGATCGTTCCCTTGTTCGCCTTCAGCGCCGGCGCGCAGGCGCGCGCCATCTGGAACGGCCCGACCACGTTCAGGCGGTAGATGCGCAGGAAATCGTCGGCGGAAAGTCCGTCCAGGTCCGCGTGCTTGACGAACTTGGTGGTGCCGGCGTTGTTCACCAGCGCATCGACGCGGCCCCACTTGTCCATTGCCGCCTGCGCCAGCTTTTTGCACTGCGCGTCGTCGCCCACGTCGGCCTGGACGACGATCGAGTCCTTGCACTGCGCGGCGACCTTTTCCGCCTGCTCTTTGCTTTTGGAATAGTTTATTAGTACTGAAAACCCCCGGCGCGAAAGCTCGACGGCTGTAGCAGCACCAATGCCCGATGCGGATCCAGTAACGATTGCGACTTTTTTCTTGTCCATTTTTTTCCTAAACCGTAGCGATCGGGGTGGCCGGCGATCCCACTGCGCCCGGCAGCCGGAGCGGCGGGGCGGTGAGGAGGAAGCGGCTGCGCTTGTGCTCGCGCAGCCAGTTGGCGAGCGGCGTGAAGTACCACAGCTCGCCCAGGTGGATGCCGTTCTTGAACAGGCAGTGCTCGTGCAGCGGCAGCATGGCGTGCGAGGTCGTCTTCCACGGCGTGGTGGAAAAAAGCTCCACCGCATAGTTGTCCGCCGCGAGCACCGAAAGACCCGAGTCCGAAATCCATTTCAGCAATTTCTCGTCGCGGCCATCGAGACCGGTACAGGTGTTGTGCAGCGCCTCGGGCGTCGGGTTCTTCTTGAATTCCATCAGCATCTGGGCGAAACCGGTATGCAGGCAGACGATGTCGCCGCGTTCAATTTCTATTTCATCTACTTCAATAATCCTTTGTAACTCCTGGAAATTAACCGCACGCCGCTTCCTGCCGAAATGCGCATGCAGGTCGATCATCACGCCGCGCCCCTGCGCCCCGTGCTCGGCGAGGTTCTGGATGCCGAGCGCCTCGGCGCGGCTGCCTTCAAAGCGCGCCCAAGATTCGGCATTTGAATTTTCTTTTGCAGGTATCACATCAACGCCCGCCTTGAATCCATTGTACAAAACCGGTTCGGGCTTGCCGTCGCCGTCGGCATCGAAGGTGCTGCCGACATGCGCGAAGGAATCCCACTGCGTGGAGTACTGCAGCGTGAGCAGCACCAGGTCGTCGCACACCACGTCGGTCTGCATCGGGTTGTCCTGCCGCACTTCGTAGGCGAAGTTCTGCCTGCCGTTGCGATGCGTGGCGGCGATGCGCGGCGGATGGCGCCGCGGATTGAGGCCGTTGCCGCCCGGATAGTCCAGCGGCAGCGAAAGCACGAAGGTCAGCCCCTCCTTCACCTCGGCCACGCCCTGCAGCACCTTCTCGCGCGTCACCCAGTTCATGCGGCCGCGCTGGTCGTCCGGGCCGAATTCGCCCCAGTTGGAATTTTCCGGCCTGTTTTTCCAGCGAGTGGTTTTCATCTAGAAGTAATGCCTCCCAATGGATTCGGCGACGCAAACAGGCTTGTCGCCGCCTTCGCGCTCGAAAATCACGCTCCAGGTGGTCTGCACGCCGTTGCCTTCGATCTTCTCGAATTTCGCGAGCACGAAGCGCGCGCGGATTTTCGCGCCGGCCGGAACGGGCGAGGTGAAGCGCACCTTGTTCAGGCCGTAGTTGACGCCCATCTTGCGGTCGGCAAATTCAAAAGTGGACTCGGAGAGCTTGGGCAGCATCGAAAGCGTGAGGAAGCCGTGCGCGATGGTGCCGCCGAAGGGCGAGTCCTTCGCACGCTTCGGGTCGACGTGGATCCACTGGAAATCCTCGGTCGCCTTGGCGAAGAGGTCGATTCGCTCCTGGGTGATCTCCGCCCAGGGCGAAACGCCGACCTCCTTGCCGACCTGCGACTCGAGGTCCCGGAGCTTGATTGCGGTCTTAGCCATGCGCCTCTCCCACGAATTTTTCGATCTCGCCGCATACCAGGTCCGGCTTCTCATGCACGATCCAGTGCGAAGCGTCCGGCGCGCGCACTACTTTCATGTCGGGCACGCACTCGCCCAGGCCGTCGAGCAGGCCGGGCAGCAGTGCCGTGTCCCGCTCGCCCCACAGCACCAGCGTCGGCACGCGCACCATGAAGTCTTCGGGTTTCAGCTGCAGCTTCTTCGCGCCGGGATCGCCGGCAGTGGGCGGATACATCGGCGACGCGCGGTAGAAATTCAGCCCACCCGTCAGCGCGCCGGGTTGCGACCATGCAGCGACCAGCTCATCGCGCCAGGCTGCGCCCAGGTGCGTGAACCCGGAAAGCAGCCGCGCGTAGCCGTTCTCGGACAGCACTCGCTCGGCCTTCGGCAGACGAAACACATTCATGTATTCGCTCGCCTTCTGCTGCGCCGGGTTTTTGCAGAGCTCGCGCCAGAAGAGATAGGGATGCGGCGAATTGATCATCACCAGGCGCTCGAGCCTCGCAGGATGGCCGATCGCCACGCCCCAGGCCACCGCGCCGCCCCAGTCGTGCGCGACGAGCACGAACTTGCCCTTCGCGTAGTTCGCCGCAATGGCAAGCACGTCGCTGATCAGGTGCTTCGCCCTGTAGGGTTCGACGCCCTCGGGCTTGTCCGACAGATTGTAGCCGCGCAGGTCCGGCGCCACGCACAGCCAGCCGCGCGCGGCGAAATGGGTCATGGGTTTTCGCCATGCCGCCCAGAATTCCGGGAATCCGTGCAGGAAGAGCATCAGCGGGCGGCCCGCTTCACCCGCCACGGCGCAGTGCAGCTTCACGCCGCCTGCATCGACGGACTCGTGGCGGATCTCAACGGCCACGGAGGCGTCCCGTACCGGCGTCAACGTAGGAATCCCACCTCTCGGCGATTTTCTCGGTCAGCGCGCGCATTTCGAAATGCCGCGCATTCACCTTGCGCGGGTCGATGGCCTTGAACGCTTCGTTCGTCCAGCCGAGCGCGGCAACCTGCATCTGAACGCCGCGCCACGCGTTCGCGACCGCCTCGGGGGTGGCGCCCTGCGCCGGCGGCCGCTGCACGGAAATCTGCTGCGTCAGGGCCATGCGGCGCGCTTCAAGCGGCACGGCCAGCCGCCATCTCTCCTCCAGGCGCGCGGCCTCCTCCTTCGGGTTCTCGGGCTTCGATTGCTTGTCCAGTTGGTCGAGGTCCTGCAGCGATTCGGAAAGTTCGACGAATGCGCGCTCCGTGGCGTCGGGCGCGGCGGTAACCACGCCATTGACTCGCTGCGCGAGGAGCTTCAGGAGCGCGCCGCGGCCGCCTTGCGGCGCATCGGCGGGCCGCGGCGCCGCGGGCTCGCGCTCCGCGCCTGGCGTGGGCTCGAAGGCCGGAGCCGCTTTGCCCGGCGCGATGACCTCGACTTTCGGCGCGCGCCGCTGTTTCGCCGGGTCGTTGAACCACGGCGGCGGATAGCTGGAGAACTTCACCGAGCCGGTCTCCGGGTCCACCCAGCGGTACAGGTCCGCGGTCGCGGGAGCCACCCAGGCCAGCAGCAACACCACCAGTGAAACTGCGATTCTCACTACGGCTCCTTTACCAGGCACTCGCGCGCACCTGCCGCCACCGCGGCGGCGATCCGCCTGCGTACTCCGGGATCGCGCATGCGCTGCTCCTCTTCCCGATTGACGATCACGCCCGCCTCCACCAGCACCGAGGCCATCGCGGCGCTGCGCGCCACGGCGAGGTGGTCATAGTAGTGCACCCCGTTCGCCTCGTCGGCAAAGGGCCGCGATTCGCCCAGCGCCGGATCAGCATGGTAGCGCGAGGGAGTGAAGCCGGCGCCACGCAGTTTCGCACCGATGGCGCTGGCGCAGGCCAGGCTTTGCGCGAGCCGCGGGTTCTGCCTCGATATGAAGAGCGAAAACCCGGCGAAGCGCTCCGCCTGCGGCAGCAGGCGCTCCTGCACCGAATCGTGGTGGATGGAAACGAACAGGTCCGCGCCGCGCGCGTCGCGCGTGCGGTGATGCAGCACCGCGTAGTCGCCCCGCTCGCCGATCAGGCGCACGTTCAATTGGAGTTTTTCCAGCTCCGCCTTCACTTCCGACGCCAGCGCAAGATTGAATTCAAATTCCGGCACGCCGCCCGCGGATATGACGCCCGGCTCGGCTGCGTAGTGGCCCACGTCCAGCGCGACTTCCACGGCCCCCCCACTCACCGCCGCCGTCATTCCCGCGAAGGCGGGAATCCATCTCCACTTCATTGATGCGCCCGGACCTTCGCTTCCAGCGCCTCCAGCCTGCGGTCGCGGATGCCGAGCTGGCGCAGGTGCGCCACCGTGTCGAACAGGTAGTCGCTGCAACGGCCCATGACGCCCGCGCCGGTCGCGAGGTAGCGCGCGATGGCCTCCTCCTCCAGCCCCGGTACGTAGCGCTCGTGCTCCGGGTTCGCGCTGAAGGCGATGGCCGGCACCGGCCCTTCGGGCGTGCGCGCGAGGGTCCAGACCGGGCGATAGGCCATGGTGGCCATCTCGCGGCGCCAGAGCACGTCCAGTTCGGTCGCCGCCGCGCTATTGGCCAGGCGGTAGGCGACACCGGTGCAACTGCCGCCGGATACCAAGGAGAGCATCAGGCCGGGCCGCTCG
>JANYII010000213.1 GCA_025358705.1 Betaproteobacteria bacterium
ACACCAACCACGGGAACAGCAACATCGGCAGCAGCGGCAGGTAGTACCACCACGGGGAGCGATGGGCGAAGGACTCCGACACGCGCCCCGCCGTCTGGCCCCAGAAAATCGCGTTGCGGTAGGCCTCGCCGCCGGAATACGCCGCCGGCAGCGCCCAGGCGAGCGCGAGCGCGGCACCGAGCAACACGCCGAGCAGCAGGTCCAGGTACCAGCGGCCGATCCGGCCCTTCAGTTGCGGCGCCCACCACCACGGCGCAACCACTGCCGCGGGCAGCACGTGCAGCAGGATCACCGGCCCCTTGGCGAGCACCCCGAGCCCGATGCCGGCGCTCAGCCAGAGAATTCCCTTTTTTTCGTTTTTACTTAAATAAACAACGCCGATAAGCCCTGCCAATGCACACAGCATCAACAGCAGGTCGAACATCAGCAGCGTCGTGAAGCCCGCGAACAACAGCGTGCCGAACAGCACCCACACGGAATGGGTGCTTTGGTTTTCTCCCCACAAAAGCTTTTCCATCCTGAAGAGCAAGGGCACAGTCGCCAACGCGCACAGCGGCGCCACCATCCTCGGCCACCATTCGTTGACGCCGAACACCGCCCAACCGAGCTGGATCAGCCAGAACAGCAGCGGCGGCTTGTGGCTGTAGGGCTCGCCATTGATGTGCGGCACGAGGAAATCGCCGCGCAGCCACATTTCCCAGGCCACGCTCGCGTAGCGCGTCTCGTCCACCGGCCACAGCGGCCGCAGCCAGATCGAGGCCGCCGCGAGCAGCAGCCAGCCCGCGAGCAGCCACGCGAGGGAAGGGTCTTTCTTCAAATGGATTTTTCCACTTCGTCGCCGAGCGACTTGCCGTGGCGGTAGCGGCGGTACAGCCAGATGCCGATCGCGCCCGACACCACGAAGAACACGACCGCGATCACGAGGCGCAGGGTCGCGCCCATCTCGATGCCGCTGCCAGCGAGCGCGAACACGAAGGTCTGCGGCAGGTATCCGAGCAGCGAGCCCAGCAGGAACGGCCGCGCCGGCACGCGCGACACGCCCGCCGCGAGGCAGGTGGCGAAATTATTGCCGACCGGCAGGAGGCGGATCAGCAGCGTCATCGAGAACGGGTTGGCGGCGAGGAAATCCTCGATGCGCCGCACGCGTGCCCGGATTCGCTCGCCCACCAGCGGCCGGCCGACCAGGCGGCCGTAGAAGAAGACGAGGACGCAGCCCAGCTCGGTGGCGGCGAGCGCCAGCGCCGTGCCGAGGCCGACACCGAACGCGTAGCCGCCGAGGAAACTGACGATGTGGCGCGGCACCGCGAGCGCCGTCACGAGGCCGCCGACCGCGACGTACAGCAGCTCGCCCGGCACGCCCTTGCCGCGCACCTCGCGGTCGATCCAGGCCTCGCTCAGGAAGCCCTGCAGCAGGCCTTCTTCCAAGGCATAGCCGACCACGATCAGCGTGGCGAGGAACACCAGCCCCGGCAGGTAGGTCTTGAGCCTCAAGGAATCTCGCGCGGAAAAGACGCGATTATCCCATTCCATTCCTGTTCGCCCGCCGCGCACGCCTTGCCGCGGCGCCCGACTGGACGCCCGGCCTCCAATGCGCATACCATATGCGCATCCCAATGCCCATGGATTCCCGATGACCGCCACCGCCGCCAGGCCGCGCAAGAAAGCCGCCAACCTGAGCGTCGACGAGAAGCTGCTGGAGCGGGCGCGTCGCATGAAGCTCAACCTGTCGCAGGTGCTCGAGGCGGGCCTCATCCAGGCGATCCGGATGGAAGAACGCGCGGCATGGCTGCGCCGCAACCGCGCCGCGCTCGAGGCCTATAACGAGCACGTGGAGAAGCACGGCGTCTTCAGCGACGGCCTGCGCTCCTTCTGATGGCGCAATTCGACGTCTACCGCAACGCCAACCCGGCGAGCCGCGCGCGGCTGCCGTACCTCCTCGACGTGCAATCGGACCTGCTCGAACCGCTGGCGACCCGGATCGTGGTGCCGCTCTGCAAGCCCGAGCTGCTCTCCGGCAAGCCGGCCGAGCGCCTGAACCCTGCGTTCCAGGTCGAGGGGCGCAAGCTGCTGATGCTGACGCCGGAGATCGCGGGCGTACCTCGCAAAGCCCTGGGCGAGCGCGTCACCAGCCTGGCCGCCGAGCGCGCGGCGATCATCGCCGCGCTCGACCTGGCGATCACCGGAATCTGAAAGGCCAGTCCCGGTCCTCAGGGACGCGGGCGCTCGCTGACCTGGGGCTTTCGCAGCCGCTGCTGCAGCCACATCACCCCGAACAGATCCACGATCCCCACCCACAGCCGGTCGAACATGCCGTAGTTCGACGTGCCGCGCGTGCGCGGGCGGTGGTTCACCTCCACCGAGATCGTGCGGCCGCCGTTCCGCTGCACCAGCGCGGG
>JANYII010000231.1 GCA_025358705.1 Betaproteobacteria bacterium
TTCCGGGTTGTAGCCGTAGGCGCCGAAAGGCGAGGTGCCGCCGGTGCCGATCCACTTCGAGCCGCCCTGGTGGCGGCCTTTCTGCTCCTCGAGCCGCTGCTTGAAGGTCTCCATGAGCTTTTCCCAGCCGCCCATCGCCGCGATCTGCTTCTTCTCTTCTTCCGTCAGCGTGAGTTCCACCTGCTTCAGCAGCCACTCGAGCGGGATCTGCGCCTCGATGCCGGGAATCGCGTCCACGCCGTCCCAGAATTCAGCGAAGGCGCGGTCGAACTTGTCGAAGTTCGCCTCGTCCTTCACCAGCGTGGTGCGCGACAGGAAGTAGAAGTCGTTGATGTTCGGGCTGATGACGCCCTTGTCCATCGCTTCCAGCAGCGTCAGGTACTCCTTGATCGAGACCGGGAGCTTGTGGCTCTTCAGCTTGAGGAAGAAGTCGATCAGCATGGCCGCAGCTTACTTCGGTGGCGTCCTGCCCGCGGTGGTAAAGAGGTCAATCCCCGGAACCACGCGCCCATGCAGCGGAAGGATCTTGTCCACCGCGAGCTTGAACCCTTCGAGGTTGACGACCAGGTTCACGTTGTTCGCGTTCGGCGTGGCCGGCGGTTTCGCGTCCGGCGGGATCGGCGTGTACGCATCGGCCTCGATGAGCAGCCGCTCCTTCGGCAGGTACACCATCATGAAACCCGAGGCGTGGTTGCTTTCGACGATCGGGAAGATCCTGATCTCGCGCGCGCCGTCGCTCAGGGTCATGATGCCTTTCACCGGCCGGATCGTCGCTTTTTTGCCCGATCTCGTGAGCAGGTCGGGAAGGATTGTGCCGTGCGTGGCAAACGCGCGCTCGAAGTACGCCTTGCTCCCCGCATCCGCGATCACCGTGGCGCCTTCGGCGACGGCCGTGCGCAGCCCGCCGGCGTGATCGAAATGGTGGTGCGAGGCGATCACGAAGCGGATCGGCTTGCCGGGTGCGAGCTTTTTCACTTCATCGATCACCGGCGCGGAGCGCGCGTCGTTCAACGGCGCCTCGACCAGGACCAGGTGGTCCTTCATCTCGATCGCCACGCTGTTGTGCGATCCGCCAGCCACGAACCACACGCCATCGGCCACTTTTTCCGTGGTGACGCGTTCCGCGGCGGTGCGCACGTTGTCGGGTATCGCGATCTCGGCCGGTGCGTTGGCCTGGACTTCCTTGACCGCGACGTCGAGCACCGGGAACCCGCCTTGCGACTGCTGGATGCGGCCGGGAAACTTCACGCCGCCGAAGTCGCGGTAATTGGAGTAGGTGGTCACGACCGCGACTTCGCCGAGCACGGGGTCGGGGATGCGCGATTCGACGCGCTCCACGAGGAAGTCGTCGTTGATGTAGGCCGTGGCGATGAACCTGCCCAGCTCCCGGAACGAAACGGCGGCGAGGGATTTTCCGCCCTTCGCCGGCCAGGTGACGGTGGCGTTGTTGCGCGACGCGGCAGCGAGGACGCCGTGCGGCGTGATCCAGAGCTGGTGTACCCGGTCGATCACCAGCCGGGGTCCCGGGACAGCGCCTCCCGGGGTCGCGTTCCAGGCGAATGGCCCGCTCACGTACTGGTCGTTGCGCTGCTGGCCGGCGAGCGGGTAGCCGCCTCCGCCCTGCGTTTCGCCACGGCTGAACGCGATTTCCTCGCGCATCGAGCCGCTGGTGTAGTTGATGGTGCGGACCTGGCTCTGGATGTCGATCTTCGGCCACGCCTTGCCGGGAGCCCAGGCCTGGCCGAAGGACCAGCCGGTGCCGTCGGTGGCGTAGCGGATCGACTTGGGCTCGCCCATCGCCGCCGAGGCGCGCTTCAGGACGCCCACAGCCGATTCCTGGGGATATGCCGTTGCGGGAACGAGCACCAGCGCAACAGCTGACAGGGACAGACTTGCGAACAGGGAATTGCGGTTCATCGATTCCTCCTCAGGATAGTGCAGCAACTCTACTATGGCAGAATCAACGCGAAAGGGAAATCATGCGTATCGGCATCATCGGCGGCGGCGTTATTGCACGCCTCATGCTGGAACACATCCGCCGAGGCGACCTGGGCGACGTGCGGGTGGTCGCGATCGCCGGCCGCAGCAACCAGTCGAAGGGCCGGGCGCTTGCCGGGGAAATCGGCGTGCCGTTCGTCGTCGGGCTCGATGCGCTAGCGGCCGCGCGGCCCGAGGCAGTGGTCGAAGCGGCCTCGCATGATGCGGTGCGCGAGTACGCGGAGCCGCTCCTTGCGCGCGGCATTTCGTTCGTCGCGCTTTCCGGCGGCGCGCTGTGCGACGACGCGTTGCGCGACAAGCTGGAACGTACTGCGGCGCAGCATCGCGCGCTGCTTTACGTTCCTTCGGGCGGGATTGGCGGGCTGGACGCGCTCAAGGCTGTTTGCCTGGCGGGCGCCGACGAAGTCAGTATCGCGGTGAACAAGCCACCGGCCGCCTGGAAGGGCATTCCCTACGTGGAGAAACTGGGCCTCGACATGGACCGGCTCGCCGCCGCGACGGTGCTGTTCGAGGGCA
>JANYII010000309.1 GCA_025358705.1 Betaproteobacteria bacterium
TGCAGGCCCTCGCCATTCAGCGTGGTGCGTCCCGCTGTCGCGCCAAGCAGGAAACCGCGCGCGCGCTGGTCAGCCGCTGCCCATGCCAGGTCGCCGATGCGCTGCATGCCGAACATCGAATAGAAGATGTAGAACGGCACCGTCACCTGGTTCGAGTGGCTGTACGAAGTCGCGGCGGAGATCCACGAGCACATCGCGCCCGCCTCGTTGATGCCTTCCTCCAGGATCTGCCCCGCCTTGTCCTCGCGGTAGTACATCACCTGGTCCTTGTCGACCGGCTCGTACTTCTGGCCCTCGGGAGCGAAGATGCCGAGCTGCCGGAACATGCCTTCCATGCCGAAGGTGCGCGCCTCATCCGGGACGATCGGCACAATGCGCTTGCCCAGTTCCTTGTCGCGCACCAGCGCGGTGAGGATCCGCACGAACGCCATCGTGGTTGATATCTCGCGACCCTCGCCCGAGCCCTTCAGCACCTGGTCGAACGCTGACAGCGGCGGCACGGCGGGCGTGTCCTGCGATTTCTGCCGGCGCTGCGGGAAGAAACCGCCCAATGCCTTGCGGTGCTCCTGCAGGTACTTCATCTCCGGCGAATCCGCCGGCGGCACGTAGAACGGCAGCTTTTCCAGCTGGTCATCGGAAATGGGCACGTTAAAGCGGTCGCGCATCTCGCGGATCGTCGCCACGTCGACCTTTTTCAGCTGGTGCGTCGGATTCTTTGCCTGCCCCTGCTTGCCCAGCCCGTAGCCCTTGATGGTCTTGGCGAGGATCACGGTGGGTTGGCCCTTGTGCTTCACCGCGGCGGCGTACGCCGCGTAAATCTTGTGCGGATCGTGGCCGCCGCGATTCAGGCGCCAGATGTCTTCATCGGTCATGCGCGAGACCATCTCCAGTACCCTGGGGTGCTTGCCGAAGAAGTGCTTCCTCACGAAGGCGCCGTCGTTGGCCTTGAAGTTCTGGTACTCGCCGTCGACGGTGTCCTCCATGATCTTGCGCAGGTGGCCGTCCTTGTCGCGCGCGAGCAGAGCGTCCCAGTAGCCGCCCCAGATGAGCTTGATCACGTTCCAGCCGGAACCGCGGAACTCGCCTTCGAGCTCCTGGATGATCTTGCCGTTGCCGCGCACCGGGCCGTCCAGGCGTTGCAGGTTGCAGTTGACGATGAAGATCAGGTTGTCGAGCTTCTCGCGCGCCGCCATGCCGATCGCGCCCAGCGACTCGGGCTCGTCCATCTCGCCATCGCCGCAGAACACCCAAACCTTGCGGTTCTCCGTTTGCGCGTGCCCTCTCGCCTGCAGGTATTTGAGGTAGCGCGCCATGTAGATCGCCTGGATCGGCCCCAAACCCATGGATACCGTGGGGAACTGCCAGTAGTCGGGCATCAGCCATGGATGCGGATAGGAAGACACGCCCTTGCCATCGACTTCGCGGCGGAAATCGAGCAGCTGTTCCTCGGTGAAACGGCCTTCCAGCAGGCCGCGCGCGTAGATGCCCGGCGACGAATGTCCCTGGAAATACACCAGGTCGCCCCCGTGTCCTTCGTGCGGCGCGTTCCAGAAATGGTTTTGCCCGACGCCGAACAGCGTGCCCACCGACGCGAAACTGGCGATGTGGCCACCCAGCTCGTCGTCGTTCTTGTTCGCGCGCGCCACCATCACCATCGCGTTCCAGCGGCAGAACGACCTGATGCGCTCTTCGAGCGCCGGGTCTCCCGGCGAACGCTCCTCCATGTGCGCCGGGATGGTGTTGACGTATGGCGTATGCGGACTGTAGGGGAGCGTGACGCCGGAAGTGCGCGCCTTCTCGGTAAGCTTTTCGATCAGGTAATGCGCGCGCTCGCCGCCTTCGCGCTCGAGCACCGCTTCAAGCGCGTCCAGCCATTCCTGCGTTTCGAGGCTGTCGGGGTCATTGGCCGCGGGTTGTTGCGGAACGGCGGACATAGTTTCCTCCTGCGTAATCTCTTGTAGAGAGCAATCGGATCTTGAAACGGGGTGATTTATAGTATGCCATGGCCGCCACGATCATCGACGGAAAATCGCTTGCCGCAGCGACGCGCGCGTCACTGAAAAGCCGGGTCGATGCGCTTGCGGCCCGCGGCCTGCGCCCCGGGCTAGCCGCGATACTTGCCGGGGCCGACCCGGCTTCGCGCGTTTACGTGCGAAACAAGGTGCTCGCTTGCGAGGAAACCGGCGTCCGTTTCGAAGTCCACGAATTTCCGCAAGACGTTTCCGAGGCCATGCTCCTGGAACGGCTCGCGCAGTTGAACGCCGATCCGCAGGTGCATGGAATCCTGGTGCAGCTGCCGCTGCCGCGCCAGCTCGCGGCGGACCGGGTGCTGGCCGCAGTGTCACCCGCGAAAGATGTCGACGGCTTTCACGCCGCGAATCTCGGCGCGCTGCTGCAGGGGCGCCCGGGATTCGTCCCCGGAACACCTGCCGGCGTGATGCGGTTGTTGGAGCACGCCGGCGTGGCGCTGGCCGGCAAGCACGCCGTGATCGTCGGCCGCTCGACCATCGTCGGCAAACCGCTCGCGCTGCTACTCTTGCAAAAAGACGCTACCGTCACCATCTGCCATTCGAAGACACGCGATCTTGGGGCGACCACGCGGCAGGCCGATATCCTGGTCGCCGCGGTGGGACAGGCGAAACTCATCACTGCGGACATGGTCAAACCGGGGGCCTGCGTTGTCGATGTCGGGGTCAACCGGTTGCCGGACGGCAAGCTTGCCGGCGACGTGGATTTTGCAGCGGTAAAAGAAATTGCAGGGAACATCACCCCGGTCCCGGGCGGCGTCGGCCCGATGACCGTCGCCATGTTGATCGTGAATACTGTGCGTGCTGCGGAGCTGTCGATTGAATAATCCTCTATTAGATTTTTCCGGCCTGCCGCGCTTCGCGGATATCAAACCCGAGCACGTCGCGCCGGCGATGGATCAGCTCCTGGCCGACGCGCGCGCGGCGATGCGCCGGGCCGAGGAAGCGCCGGCGACGTGGGAACAATTCGTGCGGCCGCTGGAAGACGCGACCGAGCGGCTGTCGCGCGCGTGGGGACAGGTCGAACACCTGCACGCGGTGCTCGACAGCCCGCCGCTACGCGAGGCCTACAACGCCTGCCTGCCGAAAATCACCCAGTTCTGGACCGAACTGGGCCAGAACCAGCAGCTGTTCGAGAAGTACCGCACGCTGAAAGCTTCTCCCGGATTCGTGCAATTCCCGCCCGCGCGCAGGAAGCTGGTGGAGAACGCGCTGCGTGATTTCCGCCTGGGCGGGGCGGAACTGCCCGCCCAGGTGAAGCCGCGCTACGCGGCGATCCAGGAAGAACTTGCTTCGCTGTCGGCGAAATTCTCCGAGAACGTGCTGGATGCGACCAACGCGTATTCGATCGTGATCGAGGACGAGAAGCGGCTGGCCGGAATCCCCGCGGACGATCTGCAGGCCGCGAGGGAAGCCGCCGGGAAAGACGGCAGGAAGGGTTGGAAATTCAATCTGCAGATGCCCTCCTACTTCCCGGTGATGCAATACGCGGAAGACCGGGCGCTGCGCGAGGCGCTCTACCGCGCGAGCGCGACGCGGGCGTCCGAATTCGGCAAGGCCGAGTGGGACAACACGCCGCTTATCGAACGCATCCTCAAGCTGCGCAAGGAGGACGCGACGCTGCTCGGCTACCCAAATTTCGCCCAGGTGTCGCTCGAACCGAAGATGGCGCGGACGCCGAAGGAGGTCATCGAATTCCTGCGCGACCTGGCGGGCCGCGCCCGGCCTTTCGCCGAACACGACCTGGAAGAACTGCACGGCTTCGCGAGGGAGGAGCTCGGCCTCGAAAAACTCGAATCCTGGGACATTGCGTACGCCTCGGAGAAGCTGCGCGCGAAGCGCTATGCGTTCTCGGACCAGGAAGTGAAGCAGTATTTTCCTGAAGACCAGGTCGTGCCGGGCATGTTCAAACTGGTCGAGACGATCTACGGCATCCACATTGCCGAATCCAAGGCACCGCTGTGGCATGGCGACGTGCGCTTCTTCGACATCCGCAATGCCGGCGGCGAACTGATCGGCCGCTTCTACGTTGATTTGTACTCGCGCGACACCAAGCGTGGCGGCGCCTGGATGGACGGTGCAATCTCGCGGCGCCGGCTGGAAAGCGGGATCCAGGTTCCGGTCGCATACCTGAACTGCAATTTCTCGGGCCCTGTCGGCGGCAAGCCCGCGCTCTTTACGCACGATGACGTGATCACCCTGTTCCACGAATTCGGCCATGGCCTGCACCACCTGCTGACGCGCGTCGAGGACCTCGGCGTCGCCGGCATCAACGGCGTCGAGTGGGACGCGGTCGAGCTGCCGAGCCAGTTCATGGAAAACTTCTGCTGGGAATGGGAAGTGCTTAAGCACATGACCCGCCACGTCGACTCGGGAAGAGCGCTGCCGCGCGCGCTTTACGACAAGATGCTCGCGGCGAAGAATTTCCAGTCTGGCCTGGGCACGCTGCGCCAGATTGAATTCGCGCTGTTCGACATGCGGCTGCACTCTGAGTTCGACCCGGAGTCCGGCCGTGCTGCGCAGGCCGGAAGCGCGGTGCTTGGTCTGCTCGCCGAGGTGCGGCGCGAGGTCGCGGTGCTGGTGCCGCCCGCCTGGAACCGCTTCCCGAACAGCTTTTCCCACATCTTTGCCGGCGGCTATGCCGCGGGCTACTACAGCTACAAATGGGCCGAAGTGCTCTCGGCGGACGCGTACAGCCTGTTCGAGGAAATGGGCGTGCTCGATCCGGAGGCGGGGCGCAAATTCCGCGACGAAATCCTCGCCGTTGGCGGCAGCCGTCCGGCGGCGGATTCGTTCCGTGCCTTCCGCGGACGCGAGCCGCGCGTCGATGCCCTGCTCAGGCACAGTGGTATGATTCCCGCATGATTTCGCGGGCTTTTCTGCTCGTACTGCTTGCCGCCGCCGCGACCTCTTCCGGTCTGGCGCAGGCGCAGCAGTACCGCTGGACCGATGCCAAGGGGCGAGTCCAGCTGACCGACACGCCACCGCCCGCCTCGGCCAAGAATGTAAGGCGGATCGAGAGCAGCACGGTGCAGCCCGAGGCGGCGCCGCTGCCATTCGAGATCGCACGGCTACAGAAGGATTTCCCGGTCACGCTCTACACCACGCCGAGCTGCAAGGATCTCTGCGAGCAGGCGCGCGCTGTCCTGAACCGGCGCAGCGTGCCGTTCAGCGAGTTCCAGGTCTGGAACGAGAAGACGCAGCAAGAACTGAAAAACGCCACCGGCTCCAACCAGCTCCCGGTGCTGATGGTCGGGCGCTCGTCGCTGCGCGGATTCGACCAGGGCCAGTTCGAAAAAATGCTGGATTCCGTGGGATACCCGGCGGCCGGCGCTTATCCCGCGCGCAATCAGGCCGCGCCCGCACTGCCCGAAGGCTATACCGGGCCCGAAGCCGCGACGGCGAAATCGGGGGCAACGAAGGCCGCGCCGGCAGCCAAAGCCGGACCCTATGACGCGAGCGGCCTCACCGGCCCGGCGCCCAAGCCCGGACAATACGACGCGAGCGGCCTTACCGGGCCGCCCCCGAAGCCCGGACAGTACGGCGTTCCCGGCGAAAAAAAATAGCCTTGCTGTCGCAGGATGAAACTTGCGACGTGGAACGTCAATTCGCTCAAGGTTCGCCTGCCGCATCTTACGGATTGGCTCGCGCAGGCGCAGCCCGACATTGTCTGCCTGCAGGAACTGAAGCTCGAAGACGTGAAATTTCCGCGCGCCGAACTGGAGGCAGCAGGCTACCAGTCCGCGTTCTCCGGCCAGAAAACCTACAACGGCGTGGCGATACTTTCGCGCTCGCCGCTGCTCGAGGTGAGCACGGGAATTCCCGGCTTCCAGGATGAGCAAAAGCGCGTCATCGCGGCTACGGCAGGCGGCGTTCGCGTAATCGGCGTCTACTGCCCGAACGGGCAGGCAGTGGGTTCGGACAAATATGCATACAAATTAAGCTGGTTCGCGGCGCTCAAGGACTATCTCGCCGGCGAGGTGCGGCGCTATGCCCAAGTCGTGGTTGCGGGAGACTTCAACGTCGCGCCGGAAGACCGGGATGTGCACGACCCGAAGGCCTGGGAAGGCCAGATCCTCGTCTCGGAGCCGGAGCGCTCGGCGTGGCGCGCGCTACTCGGCGTCGGCCTGAGCGATACCTTCCGCCTCTTCGAGCAGGCGGAAAAAACCTATTCCTGGTGGGATTACCGGATGCTCGGCTTCCGGCGCAACGCGGGCCTCCGCATAGACCACGTCCTCGCCTCGGCTGAACTGGCGCGGCGCTGTACCGCGAGCACGATCGACAAGGCCCCGCGCAAGCTCGAGCGGCCTTCGGACCACGCGCCGGCGGTTGCTGAATTCTCCTAGCGACGCGCTTCCCCGGCTAGCGCGTCGCGGGCAGGGAAACGCTGTATGAAAGTGCCAGCTTGAGCTGATCTCCGGTCTGCGCAGCCAGCACAGGGGCTTGCGATGTCCTTTGATCGGGGAGAGCTGCAGTCTGCGTTGGATTCCATGCCAGACCGATGGTCGCTGCGCAAAGCATCAGTGCGAATGCGCCGACGCCCGCGTAGCGCGCCGCGCGCTTGTGCCTCACCACCGTTTCCAGGCGGGCACGTGCGTCAATGCCTCTGGATATTTCCACCTTGAGCCCATCTTCGGCCGCTGCCTTCAATTCACGTTCGAGTTTTTCCGCGCGCTTCGCAGCGAGCAGCCGCATTCTCTGGATGTTCACCCGTGCAAGGCGTGCTGCGTGCACCTGGCGGGCCATCTCTTCTGACTGAGCGTTCATGTTCATCCCGGTAGCGTAGAGCGCGCATTGTCGCGCCGTGCTGCGCCGCGGGATGCAGGCAGATCGCCCCGGGGAGTGTAGGGAAAAACTAGCGCCCGGTGCTAGTCGATCTGGGCGTACGCCGGGAGCGTAAGGAATTCGACGTAGTCGCCTGTGGTGATCTGCTCAAAAAGCCGGGCGCCCGCTTCGTACTTGCCCGCCTTCCAGGCGTCTTCACCGAGGTGGGTCCTGACTTTCGGCAATTCCTCGGCAAGCAGTTTGCGGAACAGGTCGGCGCTCACCTTGCGGCCGTCGTCCAGCTTGCCCTTCTCCGAGCGTATCCACTGCCAGATCTGCGAGCGCGAGATTTCGGCGGTGGCCGCATCTTCCATGAGATTGAATACCGGTACGCAGCCGTTGCCCGCGAGCCAGGCGCCCAGGTACTGGATTCCCACCGAAATATTGTTGCGCAGTCCTGCTTCGGTGATCGGCGCCTCCGGCTTGAAGTCCAGCAAATCCGCCGCGCCGTAATTCACGTCGGGACGCTGGCGGCCGTACTGGTTCGGCTGCGGCATGTGCTTGTCGAAGATTTCCTTGGCGATCGGCACCAGCGCCGGATGCGCGACCCAGGTGCCATCGCAGCCATCGGTCACTTCGCGCAGTTTGTCCTGGCGCACTTTTTCCATCGCCGCCGCGTTCGCTACCGGGTCGTTCTTGATCGGGATTTGCGCCGCCATGCCGCCCATTGCGGGCGCGCCGCGACGATGGCAGGTCTTGACCAGCGTGAGAGCGTAAGAGCGCATGAAGGGCGAAGTCATCGTCACCTGCGAGCGATCCGCCAGGCAGAAATTTTCATTCGAGCGGAATTTCTTGATGCAGGAAAAAATGTAGTCCCAGCGGCCGATGTTGAGGCCTGCGGAATGGTCCTTCAGTTCCCACAGGAATTCGTCCATCTCGAAGGCCGCGACCACGGTCTCGATGAGACAGGTCGCCTTGATGCTGCCTTTTGGAATGCCGAGGCTCTCCTGCGCCAGAAGGAAGACGTCGTTCCAGAGACGCGCTTCCAGATGAGATTCCATCTTTGGCAGGTAGAAATAAGGCCCTGAGCCGCGCGCGAGCAGTTCCTTCGCGTTGTGGAAGAACAGCAAAGCGAAATCGAACAGGCCAGCGGAGACGGGCTTGCCATCCACGGTGACGTGCTTTTCGTCGAGATGCCAGCCGCGCGGCCGCGGAATCACTACCGCGGTCTTTTCGTTCAGGCTGTATTGCTTGCCATTCTGATCCAGGGAGATGTTGCGGCGCACCGCGTCGCGGATGTTGATCTGCCCGTCGATCATGTTGAACCAGGTCGGGCAATTGGCGTCCTCGAAGTCCGCCATGAAAGTGGAAGCGCCGCAGTTGAGCGCGTTGATCACCATCTTGCGATCGGTCGGGCCGGTGATCTCGACACGGCGGTCGAGCATGTCCTTCGGCTGCGGCGAAATGGTCCAGTTGGCGTCGCGGATGCTTTTCGTCTCCGGCAGGAAGTCGGGCAGCTTGCCGGCATCGAATTCCTTTTGCCGCGCGGCGCGGCGCGCGAGCAGTTCCTGGCGGCGCGCTTCAAAATTCCGGTGCAACTTCGCGACAAACGCGAGCGCTTCGGGCGTCAGGATCCGGGCAAATTCCTGGGAAATCGGAGCGGACGCGTGAAGGCCAGCAGGAAACGGATTGGATCTGTCCACGGCGCGAAAAACTCTGTTGACGGAAGAGGGAGAATTCTACGTATCGCGATGACGCGCCGCAACATGAGATGATGCTGCGGCGCCGGTTGCGGTCAAAAAGCACCGGGAGTACGCTGCCCTCCCACAGTGCGGGGCTGAATTTCACATTATGAAAAATCCTTACAATATCCTCATCTTCGGTGCTTCCTACGGCTCTTTGCTCGCAACCAAGCTGCTGCTTGGCGGGCACAACGTAAGAATGGTCTGCACACCGGCCGAAGCCGAGTTGTTCAACCGCGAAGGCGCGATCGTTCGCATGCCGGTCAAAGGCCGCGACGGTCTGGTCGAGATCCATTCGCGCAAGCTGCCCGGCAAGCTCACCGCCTGCACGCCGGCCGACGCGAGTCCCGAAGGCCACGACCTTGTGGTTCTCGGCATGCAGGAGCCGCAGTACCGCTCGCCGGGCGTGCGCGAGCTGCTGGCGGCGGTGGCAAAGGCAAAACTGCCTTGCATGTCGATCATGAACATACCGCCGTTGCCCTATCTCGCGCGCCTTCCCGGAATTGATCCGAGCTCTTGCAGGGTTTGCTACACCGATGCCACGGTATGGGACGGATTTGATTCGAAATTGATGACGTTGTGCAGCCCGGACCCGCAGGCGTTCCGGCCGCCGGAGGAAAAAGTGAATGTGCTGCAGGTACGCCTGCCAACGAACTTCAAGTCGGCGCGCTTTCCTTCGGATGCGCATACCGCGATCCTGCGACGGCTTGAAGCCGACATCCAGGCCGCGCGCTTCGACGGCATGGAATTGCCCGTCAAATTGAAAGTGTACGACTCGGTGTTCGTACCGTTGGCGAAATGGTCCATGCTGCTCGCCGGCAACTATCGCTGCATCCAGAAGGACGGCATCCGCCCGATCAAGGATGCGGTGCACTCCGACCTGGAGACCTCGCGCTCGGTCTACAGCTGGGTAGCGAAGTTGTGCGTTTCTCTTGGCGCGGACGAAAAAGACCTGGTGCCGTTCGAAAAGTATGCAGCGGCGGCGCAGTCGCTGGTCACGCCTTCTTCGGCGGCGCGAGCCGTCGCCGGCGGCGCGCTCAGCATAGAACGCACCGACCGCCTGGTGAAGGCGATCGGAGAGCAGAAGGGAATGCGTTCACCGAAGGTGGACGAAATCGTGGCAATCGTGGACGCCCGGCTGGAAGCCAACTACCAGGCAAACAAGAAATAGCTCAATCGTCGACGCCGCCGATGCCGAGTTCCTGAATTTTTCGCGTGATCGTGTTGCGGCCCATGCCCAGCAGGTTGGCTGCCTCGATCCTGCGGCCGCCGGTACGGGCCAGCGCCTTGGCTATCAGGGACCGCTCGAACTGGCGCGATAGCTGATCCAGCACGCCCGTCTCGCCGCGCGCGAGGCGCCGCTCGACTTCCTGCTCCAGCGCCGCGATCCAGTCCGCGGCCGGCGCCTGGCCGGTGATCGCCGGCTCGCCGCGGAATTCCGCCGGCAGGTCGGCGATCCCGATTGCCTGCCCTGCCGCCATCACCGTGAGCCAGTGGCACAGATTCTCCAGCTGGCGCACGTTGCCCGGAAAATCCATTCGCGCGAGGTGGGACAGCACGTCATCCGACAATCGCTTGGGCTCGACGCTCAGATCCTTGGCGCTTTTCGCGAGGAAATGCCGGGCTAGCAGGGGAATGTCCTCGCGCCGCTCGCGCAACGACGGGATGCGCACGCGAATCACGTTCAGGCGGTGGTAGAGATCGTCGCGAAACACGCCGTCGCGCACGCGACTTTCCAGGTCCTGGTGCGTCGCGGCGATCACCCGCACGTTCGCCTTCAGCTGCTGGTGGCCCCCGACCCGGTAGAAGGTGCCGTCCGAGAGCACGCGCAGCAGGCGGGTCTGCAACTCCGCGGGCATGTCGCCGATCTCGTCGAGAAACAGGGTGCCGCCTTCGGCCTGCTCGAAGCGACCGCGCCGCAGGGCCTGTGCGCCGGTGAACGCACCGCGTTCATGGCCGAAGAGTTCCGACTCGAGCAGGTCCTTGGGCATCGCCGCGGTGTTGATTGCGACGAATGGTTTCGAGACACGCGTGCTGTGCCGGTGCAGGGCGCGCGCAACCAGTTCCTTGCCGGTTCCGGATTCACCTGTGATCAGCACCGTCGCGCTCGACTGCGAGAGCCTCCCAATGGCGCGGAACACTTCCTGCATCGCCGGCGCCTGGCCGAGGATCTCGGGCACTTCGCCGAGCGGCTCAAGCGCCGCCAGCTCCCGTTGGCTCTCATCGAGCGCCCGGCGGATAAGTTCCACAGCCTGGTCGACATCGAACGGCTTGGGCAGGTATTCGTAGGCGCCGCCCTGAAACGCGGCAACCGCGGATTCGAGGTCCGAGTACGCCGTCATCACGATCACGGGTACCGCCGGGTGCTTTTCCTTTACTTGTTGCAGCAGTTCGATGCCCGACTGCCCCGGCATGCGGATGTCGGAAATGAGCACTTGCGGCGGCCCGCCGGACAGCGCATCCAGCGCCTCACGTGCCGAGGCGAACGAGTTGTACGCAATGCCCTCGCGGCTGAGTGCTTTTTCAAACACCCAGCGGATGGAGCGATCATCGTCGACGATCCAGACCGGTTTCATGTCAACGGCAGCAATAATGTGAATATCGTTCTTCCCGGGCGGCTGTCGAATTCGACGACACCGCCATGATTTTGTACGTAGGTCTGCACCAGCGCGAGGCCAATGCCGCTGCCGCCCTCCCGTCCGGAAACGAGCGGATTGAAGACGCGGTCGCGGATTTCCTCGGGCACGCCAGGCCCGTCGTCTATCACTTGCAATTCCAATGCCAGCTTGTGGCGCTGCCGGGCAATTGTCACAAGGCGGGCCGAACGGGTGCGCAGGACGATGGTCCCGCCACGGCCGCTGTTCGCCCCGGAAAGGAGCGCCTGGGCGGCATTCCGGACCACGTTCAGGACGGCCTGGATAAGCTGCTCGATATCGCCGACGAGGTCCGGGACGCTTGGGTCGTAGTTGCGCAGTACGGAGATGCCTTCCGGAAATTCGGCCTGGACCAGGCTTCGGACGCGCTCCAGAACTTCGTGGATATTCACCGCCGCCAGCTGCACCGCACGCCGCGGCGTCAACAGGCGGTCAAGCAGCACCTGCAGCCGGTCAGCCTCCTTGATGATGACCTGGGTGTATTCCCGCAATTCGGGCCGGTCGAGCTCACGCTCGAGCAACTGCGCCGATCCGCGCAGCCCGCCGAGCGGGTTTTTGATCTCGTGCGCAAGATTGCGCAGCAGTTCCCGCGTGGTCTCCTGCTGGTCAAGCAGGCGCTCTTCCCGCTCCTGCCGCAACTGCTCCTGGATCGGCCGCAATTCCACCAGCAGGGGCGCATCCGGGATATCGATCGGTGCCACAAGGCAGGAGAGCGGCAATGGCTCGCGCCCCGCGCGCTCGTAGCTGGCGGCCTGCGCGCGGTAGCTCCAGTGCACGGCAAGAGCCTCTGCCAACATGCTTTCGAGCGTCGCGCTATCGGTAAAAAGGGCCGGAAATGGCTGGCCAACGAGCGACCTGGCGCCCGCGCCGAGCAGATTCTCGGCCGCCGAATTCGTGTAGCGCACCACGTAGCTGCCGTCCAGAATCACGACGGCGGTGGCGAGGAGCTCCAGGCCCTGAAGCCCATTGGGTTGTGCTTCGGCCATTGGCCTCAGCGCGACAGGTTGCTGAGCTCGCGCTTCAGAGCTTCGACGTTTTTCTCGTGGACCTCGACCGTGTCCTGGTACGGTTTCAGCCGCTCGAGCACCCTGGCGTAGTTCTTCTCATCGCCGCCGCGCGTCGCTTCCTGTTCGGAGAGCTTTTTCCGGGCGTCGGCCAGCATCGACTGCTCCTGGTCCAGTTCCTTCTCGATCGTGTCCTTCTGCTTTGCCTTGGAGGACTGGCGGTCGGAGGCAGACTCCTTGGGAAATCCTGACGGAGACTTTGCCGCGGACTTGGCCGGCACTACCGTGACGCGCTGCTGCTGCACGATGCGGCAGTCCTTGCCGACGGTGTCTTCCTTGAGGTTGGTCACGTGGGTGCGGCCATTGGTGTCCTTGCAGCTCCAGATGGTCTCCACCTGGGCAATTGCAGGACCGGCCAAGACCACGCCGAGCATCAGGACTAGCGCTGCACTGATCCGTGACATGGACAAGAAGACGCCTGAAATCAAGAACCTAAGTCTATGCCACAAATAGAGGTTTCTCAATCCGTCCTCCAAAATAGAAAGGACGGGCCACGCAGCATGCACGGTGACCCGTCCTTCCCTTAACGCGCGAACTACAGACCCGGCTAGGAGCTGTAGTACATGTCGAACTCCACCGGATGGGTGGTCATGCGGAAACGCGTCACTTCGTCCGATTTCAGCGCGATGTAGGACTCGAGGAAATCCTCGTCGAACACGCCGCCCTTGGTAAGGAAGGCATGATCCTTCTTCAGGTTCTCGAGCGCCTCGTCCAGCGATGAACAGACCTGCGGCACCTTGCCAGCCTCTTCGGGCGGCAGGTGATACAGGTCTTTGTCGATCGGGTCGCCAGGGTGGATCTTGTTCTGCACGCCGTCCAGACCCGCCATCAGCATCGCCGAGAACGCCAGATAGGCATTCGCGGTCGGATCTGGGAAGCGTACCTCGACGCGACGCGCCTTGGGGCTCGCCACGTAAGGAATGCGGCAGGAAGCGGAGCGATTTTTCGCAGAGTAAGCAAGATTGATCGGCGCCTCGAAGCCCGGCACCAGGCGCTTGTAGGAATTGGTGCCCGGGTTTGTGATTGCGTTCAGCGCCTTGGCATGCTTGATGATGCCGCCGATGTAGAACAGCGCGAAATCCGACAGGCCGGCATAGAGATTGCCCGCGAACAGGTTGTTGCCGCCCTTCCACACCGACTGGTGCACGTGCATGCCTGAACCGTTGTCGCCCACGATCGGCTTGGGCATGAAGGTCGCGGTCTTGCCATACGAGGCGGCGACGTTCCAGACCGTGTACTTGAGGATCTGCAGCCAGTCGGCACGCTGCACCAGCGGCGCGAACTTTGTGCCGATCTCGCACTGGCCCGCTGCGGCAACTTCATGGTGATGCACTTCCACTTCCACGCCCTGCTGTTCGAGCGCGATGCACATCGCGTTGCGGATGTCCTGCAGCGTATCGGCCGGCGGCACGGGGAAATAACCGCCCTTCACCGGCGCGCGGTGCGCCATGTTGCCCGACTCGTATTCGATCCCCGTGGACCAGGGCGCTTCCTCGGACTTGATCTTCACCGAAGCGCCTGACATGTCGATGTTCCAGGTGACGCCGTCGAAAATGAAGAACTCGGGTTCCGGGCCGAAGTAGGCCACGTCGCCGAGGCCGGACGACTTGAGGTAGGCCTCCGCGCGCTTCGCGATGCCGCGCGGGCAGCGGTTGTAGGGCTTGCCGTCCGTGGGCTCGACCACGTCGCAATTGATGTTGAGCACCGCTTCGTCCGTGAACGGATCCATGCGCGCGGTAACGGCATCCGGATACAGCAGCATGTCGGAAGCCTGGATGCCCTTCCAGCCGGCGATCGACGAGCCGTCGAATGCGTGCCCGTCGGTGAATTTTTCCTTGTTGAACTGCTTGGCAGGCACCGAAACGTGCTGTTCCTTGCCGCGCGTGTCGGTGAAGCGGATGTCGACGAACTTCACCTCCTTGTCCTTGATCATCTTCAATACGTCATCGGGCGTCATCGCCATTGCATTTCTCCTAAGCGGGTAAAAGAAGGACGGGCTGGGCATACCGGCCCGGACTCGCCTAACTGAGCAGAATCCATGCCAAACGACCTCACCATGGCCAGCCCCTCCTCTGGCCAAGTTGGTGCGATTCTACCCGACGAAATTGCGCCTATATGGTGCACAACCGAGTCGATTTGCACTTTTTTGGTGCGAATCGTTTCGGAACCTATAATTGACCCGATGGACGACATAAAGACGAAAGCCCGGGAACGCGGCCAGAAACTGAAGCTCGCCTATGCGGGGGCGCTGCTCCCCGCGGAAGCGCATGCGCTGATGCTGGCGGGGGCGAAGCTGGTCGATGTTCGGACGGATGCTGAACTGCACTTCGTCGGATCGGTGCCCGGTGCCGAAGCCATCGAGTGGAATACCTATCCTGAAGGGCAGCGCAATCCGGCGTTCCTGGAACAGCTGGCGGAAGCCGCGCGCAAGGACGAGCCCGTGATGTTTCTGTGCCGCTCGGGCGTGCGCTCGCACCACGCCGCGATTGCGGCTACCGAGGCAGGCTGGACTGATGCCTACAACATTCTCGAAGGCTTTGAAGGCGACAAGGATGCGACAGGCCATCGCAACGTGGCCGGCGGCTGGCGCAAAACCGGCCTGCCCTGGGCGCAAAGTTAGATGTGGGAACAGGGGAGCCTGAGCTCCCCTGTTTTTAATTCTTCCAGTCCACCCAGCCGAAGTGGGCTGTGAGCAGCACGATCAAGCCAAAGACGATCCGGTACCAGGCGAACGGCTTGAAGTCGTGCGTCGCGACATAGCGGATCAGCCAACGCACCACGACGAAGGCGGAAACAAAAGCGGCAACTGAACCAACGCCGAACATCGGCAGATCGTTGGCCGAGAAAAGCGCGCGGTGTTTCAGCAGGTCGTAGCCGCCCGCTGCCACCAGCGTGGGCACCGCGAGGAAGAACGAGAACTCGGTGGCCGCCTTGCGCGACAAGCCGAACAGCATCCCGCCGATGATCGTCGCCCCCGAGCGCGATGTTCCCGGGATCAGCGCGAGGCATTGCGCGAACCCGACTTTCAGGGCATCGAGCCACGTCATCTCCGAGACTGATTCCACGCGGGAACGTGCGCGCGGTTTTCTCTCGACCAGGAGGATGATGATGCCGCCAGCGATGAAGGCCAGGGCAACCGGCACGGCATGGAACAGATACCCCTTTATGATCTTCGAGAAGAGCAGGCCGAAAACCGCCGCAGGAATAAAGGCGACCAGCAGGTTGCGATAAAGCGCGATATCGATCCTGAAAAAACGCGCCCGGTACTCCCACACGATGGCGAGCATCGCGCCGGTCTGGATCACGATGTTGAACACGCTCCAGCGCTCGTCGTTCGCGCCGAGCAGGTCGCCGACCAGGATTAGGTGGCCGGTGCTGGAGATCGGCAAAAACTCGGTGACTCCTTCGACGATCCCGAGGATCAGTGCATACAGCAAGTTCGTATCCATGCCGGCTAATGTACCTTCTGCGCGAGAAACTCGCGGATCGATGCCCAGAACATCGGATGCGCATCAGTGGTGTTGTGTCCGGCCTCCTGCAGAACAACCTTTTTCTTTGGTCCACCCCACGCGTCGTACAGGCGCTCGCCATGCACCGGAGGGATGACTTCATCACGCTCCGCGATCAGGCATAGCAGGGGTTGCTTCAGTGCCGGCGCCAGCGCGATTGAATCGAAACGGTGCTTGAGAAGCAGATCCACAGGCAGGTACCAGTAGTACCGCCTGGCTACTTCGGCCAGGCTGTCGTAAGGGGTCGCGAGGATCACCCGCGCGACTGGCCGCTGCGCGGCGAGCGCAACGGCCACACCACTGCCGAGGCTGCGGCCGAATGCGACACTGCGCGTCGCATCTGCGCCCGGGAGCGCTATCGCGTAGTCGAACCACTGCAGCGCGTCGGATACCAGTGCCGCCTCTCCCGGCGAGCCGTCGCTAAGGCCGTATCCACGGTAGCTGACGATCAGCCAGGACGCGCCGGGCGCGTTGTCCAGCTCCTCCAGCATCCAAGACGTTTCTTCGGCGTTGCCGCCGAAATAGATGACCATCGGCGATCCCGCTTTGACATGCCACGCCTGCAGCGTGGTGCCGTCCTTTGCCTTGAGGAAAACTTCCCGTGCCGCCGGAAAGCGCTTGGCAACGTCGGCGCGGCGCGCCTCGGGCAGCGGTTGCCGGTGAAAAATCAGCGCGTCTTGCGCGAGATAGACGATCAGCGGCAGCCCTACAGCGACCGCAAGAAGGATCTTGAGGATCGACGAAATCAGGTCTTGTTGTATATCTCGCCGCCCTTGCGGACAAACTCGACCGATTTTTCCTGCATCCCCTTCTCGACGTAGTCGCGCACGTCCTGCGTGATTTTCATCGAGCAGAAGTGCGGCCCGCACATCGAACAGAAGTGCGCCACCTTCATCGAGTCCTTGGGCAACGTCTCGTCGTGGAAGTCCTTGGCGGTGTCCGGGTCGAGACCAAGATTGAACTGGTCATCCCAGCGGAATTCAAAGCGCGCTTTCGAAACCGCGTTGTCGCGGATCTGCGCGCCCGGGTGGCCCTTGGCGAGGTCAGCCGCGTGCGCGGCGATCTTGTACGCCATGATGCCGTCCTTGACGTCTTTCTTGTTCGGCAGGCCGAGGTGTTCCTTCGGCGTGACATAACAGAGCATCGCAGTGCCGTACCAGCCGATCTGCGCCGCGCCAATGGCGCTGGTGATGTGGTCGTAGCCCGGCGCGATGTCGGTGGTCAAGGGTCCCAGCGTGTAGAAGGGCGCCTCGTGGCACTCCTTCAGCTGGATGTCCATGTTTTCCTTGATGAGCTGCATCGGCACGTGGCCGGGCCCTTCGATCATCACCTGCACGTCGTGCTTCCAGGCAACGGTCGTCAATTCGCCCAGCGTCCTCAGTTCGGAAAGTTGCGCCTCGTCATTTGCGTCGTAGCCCGAGCCCGGCCGCAGGCCGTCGCCGAGCGAGAAGCTCACGTCGTACGCCTTCATGATTTCGCAGATATCCTCGAAGTGCGTGTAGAGGAAGCTCTCCTTGTGGTGCGACAGGCACCACTTGGCCATGATCGAGCCGCCGCGCGAGACGATGCCGGTCATGCGCGTCGCCGTCATCGGCACGTAGCGCAGCAGCACGCCGGCGTGGATGGTGAAGTAGTCCACGCCCTGCTCGGCCTGCTCGATCAGTGTGTCTCGGTAGATTTCCCAGGTCAGGTCTTCAGCCTTGCCGTCGACTTTTTCCAGCGCCTGGTAGATCGGCACCGTGCCGATCGGCACCGGCGAATTGCGGATGATCCACTCGCGGGTCTCGTGGATGTGCTTGCCGGTGGACAGGTCCATCACCGTGTCGCCGCCCCAGCGGATCGACCAGGTCATCTTCTCCACTTCCTCGCCGATGCCCGAGGAGACTGCCGAATTGCCGATATTGGCATTGATCTTCACCAGGAAGTTGCGGCCGATGATCATCGGCTCTGATTCCGGGTGATTGATGTTGGCCGGGATGATGGCGCGCCCGCGCGCCACTTCCGAGCGCACGAATTCCGGCGTGATGAGATCCGGTATCGCTGCGCCGAAGCTCTCGCCGCGGTGCTGCTTCAGCATCAGCTCCAGCATCTTCTGGCCGGTCTTGCCCCCCGCCCTCAGGCTCTCGATGTACTGCTCGCGCTGCAGGTTCTCGCGGATAGAGATGAACTCCATCTCGGGCGTGACGATGCCTTTGCGCGCGTAGTGCATCTGCGAGACATTGCCCGTGCCTTTTCTCGGATTTCTCTTGAGATTGAAGCGCAGCTCGGCCAGCTTGGGATCGGCCAGCCTTTCCTTGCCGAATCTGGACGACGGTTCCTTGAGCAGTTCGGTATCGTTCCTGGCCAGGATCCAGGGCTCGCGCAGGGCCGGCAGGCCTGAACGGATGTCGATTTTGGCGGCCGGATCGGTATAAGGACCCGAGCAGTCGTAAACAAAGACGGGCGGGTTCTTTTCCCCACCAAACATGGTCGGGGTGTCAGCCTGGCTGACCTCCCGCATCGGCACTTTCAATTCGCCGACATAGACTTTGCGCGAATTCGGCAGGGGCTTGATCGCCGCGTCATCGACGTGCGCGGTGGCGGCTAAAAACTTGGGATTGGCGTTCATTTCGCTTCCTTCGGCCGCATTACCGGCATCAGGTTATGAGGGACTCTCTCACCCGTTCCCCGACCCTCGGAGACAGGACCCCTGCGTAGGGGCAAGATTCTGCGCCCCTTGACGATTTGGCATCGCAGCATTATATTACCGGCCGGTCAGTTAATATTTTTCCGCATGCCTGCTCCTGCCAAATCCGAGCCGCGCTGGGCGCGTCGCAAGCACGCCCGGCCGGAAGAAATCACCGCCGCCGCACTCGAGCTGTTCGTCGAGCGGGGCTATGCCGGCACGCGCCTCGAAGATGTCGCGGCAAACGCCGGCATCTCCAAAGGCACGCTCTATCTGTATTTCGCCAATAAGGAAGAGTTGTTCAAGGCGGTGGTGCGCGAGGGCCTGGTGTCGCCGATCGCCGAAATGCGTGGCCTGATCGGGCACTTCGAAGGCAGCACGCTCGAGCTGGTGCGCATGATGCTGTTCGGCTGGTGGGAACGGATCGGCGTCTCGCGCATCGGCGGAATTCCCAAACTGGTTATCTCGGAAGCGGGCAATTTTCCGGAATTGGCGCGCTTCTATCTGGCCGAAGTGGTCGAGCCGGCGCAGGCCGCCACCGTTGCCATCGTCGAGCGCGGCATCGCGCGCGGCGAATTCCGCGCCGTAAACGTCGATGTCGTTGCGCGCCTGATAGCGGCGCCCATGCTCGGCTTGCTGATGTGGCGCAATGCGCTCGAACCGTTTTCGAAATCCAAGCTGGACCCGCTCGCATACCTGGAGACGCACCTCGACATGCTGCGACACGGCCTTGCCAAGGAATGAAGCCATGAATATTTTCCAGCGCAGCACGCGCCGATCGATGTTCATGATCGCGGTGGTTGTCTTCGTCCTGCTCGCAGTATCCGCGGTCGCCCTGCGCGGCCAGCAGAACGCCGTCGATGTCGCGGCGAGCGCGAAGAGCGCGGTTCCGGTGGCCGAATTCCTGCAGGAGGATCTCTATATCGTCGAGCCGCGCAATCTGGACCGCGTGCTACCCCTTACCGGCTCGCTGATGCCGCTGAACGAGGCGACCGTCAAGGCCAAGGTCGCGGGCGAACTGGTTGCGGTCACGGTGCGCGAAGGCGAAAGCGTGAAGCAGGGCCAGCTGCTGGCCAGGATCGACCCCACCGAGGTGCAGGCCAGGGTCGCCGCACGCGAAGCGGATGTCGCTGCCGCGAAAGCACAATTAATATGGGCGGAGAAAAACCGCAATCAGCAGAAAGCCCTGCTCGACAAGTCGTTCATCTCGCAGAGCGCCTTCGACAATATCCAGAGCAATTTCGATGTGGCGGTGGCCAAGCTGCACGCGGCCGATGCCGAACTGGTGGTGGCTCGCAAGTCCCAGGGCGACGCGGTGCTGGTCGCGCCATTCTCCGGCATCGTCTCGGCGCGCCTCGCCCAACCCGGCGAGCGCGTCGCGCTGGACGCCAAGGTGGTGAGCATCGTCGACCTGTCGCGCCTGCAGCTCGAGGCCTCGGTGCCGCCGTCCGCAATCGGCCAGGTCCGGGTCGGGCAAACGATGAATTTCCGCGTCGAAGGCTTCGGCGAGCGCGAGTTCGCCGGACGCATCGAACGCATCAACCCGTCAGCCACCGCGGGCTCGCGCTCTATCAGCGTCTACGCGGTGATCGACAACCGCGAAGGCCTGCTGCGCGGCGGTATGTTCGCGCAGGGCGCGCTGACGCTGTCGCGCGTCGACAATGCCCTCGCGGTGCCGGCATCGGCGGTGCGCGAGGAAATCGGCCAGACTTTCGTCTACGCCATCGAAGACGGATTGATCAAGCGGAAAAACGTTAAGGTGGGCGCGCCCGATGCCGCGGGCCGCGTACAGGTGCTGGATGGCCTTGTCGGGGGCGACCGCATCGTGCGCGTGAACCTCGGATCGTTGCGCGAGGGCGTGGCCGCAAGACTTTCTGGTCCACAGTCTTCTGAAGCAGCAAAGAAATAGCGCCGCCTCGTCATGTGGTTTACCCGCGTAAGCATTTCCAATCCGGTGTTCGCGACCATGATGATGGCCGCGCTGCTGGTGCTCGGCGCGTTCTCGTATTCGCGCCTGCCGGTGGAGCAGTTCCCGGACGTGACCTTCCCGGTGATCGTGGTGCAGACCGAGTACCCGGGCGCCTCGCCCGAAAACGTCGAAGAGGAAGTGACGCGGAAGGTCGAAGAGTCGGTCAACACCATCAGCGGCATCAAGACGCTCTCGTCGCGCTCCTATGAGGGCCTTTCGGTCGTCATCATCGAATTCGACCTGTCGATCGACCCCAAGCTCGCGGCACAGGACGTGCGCGAGAAGATCGCCCTGATCCGCTCGGGATTCCGCGACGAAATCAAGGAACCGCGCGTCAGCCGCTTCAACCCGGACGATTTCCCGATCGTTTCCGTCGCGGTGCAATCCACGGGCCGAAGCCTGCGCGAACTGACCACGCTCGCCGACCAGGTGATCAAGAAGCGGCTCGAGAACGTCGGCGGCGTCGGGCAGGCAACGCTGGTGGGCGGCGTCAAGCGGGAAATAAAGGTCTATCTCAACCTGGAGGCGATGGAAGCGCAGAAAGTCGGCGCCGACCAGGTGGTAAAGGCGCTGCAGAGCGAAAACCAGGAAGTCCCGGCCGGCTCGATCCTGAGCGCCAGCCAGGAAAAAATCGTGCAATTGCGCGCGCGGCTCACCGGCCCGCAGGATTTCCGCAATCTGATCGTGGCGCGCCGCGGCGGCAAGGCGGTCACGCTGGGGGCGATCGCCGAGATCGAGGACGGGCAGCAGGAGGAAGAGAACGTGGCGCTGGTCGACGGCCAGCGAGCACTTGCGATCGACATCATCAAGGCGCAAGGGGAAAACACCATCGCCGTGGTCGACGGCGTGCGCCGCGTCACCAGGGAGCTGCAGGGTTTCCTGCCCGCCGACGTAAAAATCGCCATCGTGCGCGATGCATCCACCAGCATCCGAAATTCCATCGCCGACGTGAAGAAGACGATGCTGGAGGGCGGCCTGCTCACCATCGCCATCGTGTTCCTGTTCCTCGCCTCCTGGCGCAGTACCGTGATCACGGGCCTGACGCTGCCGATCGCGCTCATCGGAACGTTCCTCTTCATCTACGCCTTCGGCTTCACGCTCAATGTGCTGACCCTGATGGCGCTGTCGCTTTCCGTGGGCCTGCTGATCGACGACGCCATCGTGGTGCGCGAGAACATCGTACGCCACGTGGCGCTCGGCGCCGACCATCACACGGCGGCGCTCGAGGGCACGAGGGAAATCGGCCTCGCGGTGCTCGCCACCACGCTGTCCATCGTGGCCGTGTTCCTGCCGGTCGGCTTCATGGGCGGCATCATCGGGCGGTTCTTCCACCAATTCGGCCTGACCGTGGTCGCTGCGGTGCTCATTTCGATGTTCGTGTCGTTCACGCTCGATCCGATGCTGTCCTCGATCTGGCACGATCCCCAGGCCGAGGGTCATTTCGGTTCCGGCCCGATCGGCCGGACCATGGCCTGGTTCCACGGATTCATGGAGCGGATCTCCGGGCGCTACGAGCGATTGCTCGGCTGGGCCCTCGCGCATCGAAAGACAGTCGTCGCCCTCGCCATCACGACGTTCCTCTCCAGCTGCGGGATGCTCAAGTTCGTCGGCACCGAATTCGTCCCCGAGCCCGACCTGTCCGAGCTGCAGGTGCAGTTCAAGACGCCGGTGGGCGCCTCGCTCGCGCTGACCCAGGCCAAGGCCCAGCAGGCCGAGGCTGCGCTGCGCGAGTTCCCGGAAGTGAAGGTCACCTACGCGACCGTCAACACCGGCTTCGTGCAGGGCAAGAACAAGGTCAACATCTTCGTCCAGCTGCTGCCCAGGAAAGAGCGCAAGCGCTCGCAGAATCAGCTCACCAAGCCGATGCGCGAGCGCCTGTCGCGCATCGCCGGCATCGAGCTGCAGCAGATCGGCGCTTTCAAGACGGTCTCCAGCGGCAAGCCGATCCAGGTCTCGATCCTCGGCCAGGAGCGCAAGGTGCTGGTCGAGCTCGCCGACAAGGTGCTCGCGGCAGTACGCGAAGTGCCCGGCGCGGTGGACTCAGAATCGAGCGACGAGGCGGCCAAGCCGCAGTTCTCGATTGAACTCAAGCGTGAACTGGCGAGCGACCTCGGCATCGGCGTCGGCCAGGTCGCCGCGACGCTGCGGCCCCTGCTCGCCGGGCAGGCGGTCGGCAACTGGCGCGGTCCGGACGACCAGTACTACGACGTGCAGGTGCGCCTGTCGCGCGCCGACCGCGCGCGCGCCGAGGACCTGCAGCGCGTGCCGCTCGCCTCCACCCAGATCGACGCCAACGGTTCGCCGCGCATGGTCAACCTGCGCGAGATCGCCGCCATCTCGCCCGGCAGCGGGCCGCAGCAGATCAACCGCAAGGAGCAGCTGCGCGAGGTGCTGATCACGGCGAACGTCTACAACCGGCCGGCCGGCGACACCGCCAACGAACTGCGCGCCAAACTCGACCGCATCGTGCTGCCGCCCGGCTACCGCTTTACCATGGGCGGCTCCTCGAAGGACATCCAGGAATCGTTCGCCTATGCCGTCCAGGCGCTGGCGCTGGCGGTGATCTTCATTTACCTGATCCTCGCCTCGCAGTTCGGCAGCTTCATCCAGCCGGTGGCGATCATGATGTCGCTGCCGCTATCGCTGATCGGCGTGGTAGTGGCGTTGCTCCTGTTTCGTTCGACGCTCAACATTTTTTCCATCATCGGCTTCATCATGCTGATGGGACTGGTGACCAAGAACGCGATCCTGCTGGTGGACTTCGTGAACCAGGAGCGCAAGGCAGGGAAACCGCGTCTCGACGCGGTACTCGCCGCCGGCCGCATCCGGTTGCGGCCGATCCTGATGACCACGCTGGCAATGATCTTCGGCATGATCCCGCTCGCGCTGGGCCTGGGAGAAGGCGGCGAACAGCGTTCCCCCATGGGGCAGGCGGTGATCGGCGGCGTCATCACCTCCGGCCTGCTGACCCTGGTGGTGGTGCCCGTGATCTACACCTATCTGGACGATCTTGCCGCCTGGGCGAAACGCTTTGGTAAGATTGCACCTTCCCCCGGCACAAGCTAGTAAAACTCGCGTTCCATGAACCTCGAGCAGGCCCGCACCAATATGGTTGAGCAGCAGATCCGCACCTGGGAGGTGCTGGACCAGGACGTCCTGGACCTGCTCTACACCGTGCCGCGCGAGGATTTCGTGCCTCCGTCCTGCCGCAACCTCGCGTTCACCGACATGGAAATTCCGTTGGGTGAAGGCGAAAGGATGTGGGCCCCGAAGCTGGAGGCCCGGGTGCTGCAGGAACTTGCGCCCAAGCGCAGCGACCGGGTCCTCGAAATCGGCACGGGAAGCGGCTACTTCACCGCCCTGCTCGCGCACCGCTCGGCGCATGTCTATTCGGTCGAGATCCGGCCGGCGCTCGCCGCCTTCGGCAAGGCGAACATCGCGCGCCACGGCGTCGACAACGTGACCCTCGAAGTCGGCGACGGCGCCAACGGCGTGCCAGCGGGACTGTCCGGCGGCGGCCCTTTCGACATCATCGTGCTCACGGGTTCGGTGCCGCAATTGCCGCAGGCACTGCTGGCTTCGCTTGCCGCCGGCGGGCGCGCCTTCGCAGTGGTCGGCGACATGCCGATCATGGCCGCGGGCATATCTTCCAGCACCGCTGACGGCGCGCTTCGCACTGTCGAATTGTTCGAGACGCTGCTCGCGCCTCTCGCGAATTGCAAACAGCCCTCGCGCTTTACCTTCTGACATGCCAGTGCACGGAACCCATTACAAGGCCCGATCGATGCGCGTCATTACGCTGGCCCTCACCCTCCTCGCGCTGCCCGCCCTTCCTCTTCCTTCCTGGGCGCAGGACCTGCAGCAGGTCTACCGCGACGCGAAAGCCTACGACGCGCAGTACGCATCGGCCCGCTACGCGCTGCAGGCGGGCCTGGAGAAACTGCCGCAAGGGCGCGCGCTGCTGCTGCCGACGCTGAACGCGACGGCAAGCACCACGACCAACCATCTGTCCGTCAATCCCTACGGTCCGAACCCGGTACCGCAGACCGCGCGGACGTTCTACAACCGCAACTACCTGCTTTCGCTGTCGCAACCTCTGTTCCGGCCGCAGAACTGGCTGCAGTTCGACCAGGCCGAGCAGCAGGTCCGGCAATCGGACGCGGTCTTCGGCCAGGCGGGCCAGGACCTGATCGTGCGCGTCGCCCAGGCCTACTTCGACGTGCTCGCCGCGCAGGACACCTACTCCCTCGTTGGCGCCCAGAAAGCGGCCATCAGCGAGCAGCTGGCGCAAGCGAAGCGCAATTTCGAGGTTGGCACGGCCACGATCACCGATACGCACGAAGCCCAGGCGCGATTCGACCTTTCGGCCGCCCAGGAAATTTCGGCGCAGAACGACCTGGACAACAAGAAAAAGACGCTGGCGCAGATCGTCGGCAAGGAATACGCCGAGTTGCGCCCGCTGCGCGCGCAGGTCTCGCTGTCGCCGCCCAGCCCCAACAACATGCGCGAGTGGGTCGCGCTCGCGGAGAAGCAGGCTTATCCGGTGGTCATCCAGGATGCCATCATGCAGATCGCCAACCTGCAAACGCGGGTCGCCAAGTACGGGCATTTCCCGACGGTCGACCTGGTGGCGAGCTACGGCCAGACCGAGCAGACCGGATCGACCATCAGTTCCAGCAGCTCCCAGCTCAACTCGGGGGTCATCGGGCTCCAGCTGGCGGTGCCGCTCTTTCAGGGCGGCGCGATCAGCTCGCGGGAGCGCGAGGCCGCTGCGAACCATGAAAAAGCCAAGCAGGATCTGGAAAACGCGCGGCGCACCAGCATACTGCAGGCGCAGCAATCCTACCTGTCGGTGATCAATGGCGTGGCGCAGGTGCGAGCCCTTGAGCAGGCCCTGGTCTCATCGCAGAGCGCGCTCGACTCGAACAAGCTCGGCTACGAAGTCGGCGTGCGCATCAATATCGACGTCTTGAACGCGCAGCAGCAGCTGTTCTCGACGCGGCGCGATCTCGCGGTGGCGCGCTACAACACCATCACCAGCCACCTGCGGCTGAAGGCCGCCGTCGGCAGCCTGCGCGACGAGGACCTCGAAGAGGTCAATCGGGCGCTGGCCCAGTAGCTGCGCCGGTAGTTGCGGTTCGCAGTAGTTCCTCGCACAGCAGCAGGTGCTTTTGCGTCGCGCCGCGATTCGCGTCGCTGAGTTTTCTACCTGCCGAACCGATCCTTTCCCGCTCACCTTCATTCGACAATAGCCGCAGGGCTTCGCGGATCGCGCCGGCCGCGTCGCCAACCTGGATGGCCGCCCCGGCCTCGAGTGCAAGGCGTGTCGCCTCCGCAAAATTGAACATGCTGGGACCCAGCACGACCGGCACGCCCGCCGCGCATGCCTCGATCAGGTTCTGGCCGCCGAGCGGCGCGAACGATCCGCCGATCACGGCCACGTCCGCGGCCGCGTAATAGAAATCCATTTCTCCCATCGTGTCGCCCAGATGAACGCGATGGTTCGCGGCCGGCAGCGGGTTGAGGCTGCGGCGCGACTGCGATAGGGCGGAAACGTCATCGAATCGCCGCGGATGCCGGGGAACGACGAGCACCAGCAGCTTTTCATCCCAGGCAGGCAGTGCATCCAGCAGCAACTTTTCCTCGCCTTCTCGCGTGCTGGCCAGCAGCAGCACCGGGCGTCCGAGCCGCTCGCGCCATGCCCTGCCGGCAGCGCGCTTCGTTTCGTCGGGCGTGCTGTCGAATTTCACGTTGCCCGTGACTTCGATGCGCCGCGCGCCGAGCGCGCGCAGCCGCGCCGCGTCCTCGTTGCTCTGCGCGCAGACGATGGCGAGCGCGGCAATCGCCGGTTGCGTGAGGCCTGGCCAGCGTTGGTAGGAGAGCGACGATTCCCCGGACATGCGCGCGTTGGCCAGCAGCACGGGAACGCCTCGCTCGCCGCAGGCAGCAACCAGGTTGGGCCAGATTTCGGTCTCCACCAGCACCGCGAGGCATGGCCGGAAGTGCTCCAGGAACCGGCGCACGGCTCCCGGATAGTCGTACGGCAGCCAGGCAACCTGAACCGACTCGCCATGCAGCGCCCTGAGCGTTTCGCGCCCGGCGGCCGTCATGCAGGTAAGCAGCAAATCAAACCCGGGATGAGCCATCCCGAGTGCGCGCACCAGTTCCGCGCAGGCACGCGCCTCGCCCACCGATACCGCGTGCAGCCAGATCAACGGCCGCCCAGAGGGTGTGTCCCGGTAATAGCCGAAGCGCTCGCCGACGCGCCTGCGGTAGAACGGCTCGCGCCGCCCGCGCCACCACAACCTGGCCAGGATGAGGGGCATGGCCGCCACGATCAGGCACGAGTAAGCCAGGCGCCACATCAGGGCGAGGGTTCCATATTTTTCAGAATCTCTGCGACGGTGGGCGGCATGCCTCGGTTGCCGAGATTGCGCAGCCGCCCTGCGCCATGCAAGCCGGTGAGCGCGGGGTCGGAGCCGCAGTACAGGCCAATCACAGGAACATTGACTGCCGCCGCGAGGTGGGCGAGTCCCGTATCCACGCCCACCACGCAATGCGCCCGGCGCGCGAGGCTCGCCAGTTCCGTCAACGTCATGCGCCTCGGCACGACCGCGCCGGGTATGGCTGTCGCGATGCGCGCGCAACGGCGCCGCTCCTCCTCCGTACCCCAGGGCAGCAGGCAGTGCAGGCCGCGGTCCTCCAGCGCATTGCCCAGCGCGCGCCAATGCTCTTCCGGCCAGAGCTTGTCATCGCGGCTGGTCATGGTCAAAAGCAAGGCATAGCGGGAAGATGCGGGCTTGCTCGCCTGCATTCGCACTTCGTCCGGTACACGCAAGCCATAGTCGCAGGGTCCTTCGACGCGGTAACCAAGCGCGGACGCGGCAAGCTGGCGATTTCGATCCACCGCGTGCATATTCCCCTGCACCGCATGCGTGGCATCGTAAAAATACGCGGCAAGCGGTTCGCGCACGCTGGCACGGTCGAACCCATGCTTGCGGCCCCGCGCAAGCGCCGCAATCAATGCGCTCTTGACCAGTCCCTGGCTGTCGATCACGGCGTCATATTGTTCGCCGCGCAAGGCCGAGCGAAACGCGCGGAACTCCGACCAGGTGTCGACGGCAAGCGGCGCGCCGCGCCAGCGCCGAATCGCCACCGGGATCACATGCCGCACCGACGCGTGCAGCGCGGCGACTTCCGCGAACGGCGCCTCAACGACCCAGTCGATGATGGCGCCCGGCACGCAGCGCGCGACATCCGTGACCGCCGGGCAGTTGTGCACGACGTCGCCGAGCGAGGAGGTTTTGACGAAGAGGATGCGCGGCACGTGAATATTCGCCCTCTGGGCGTGGGCTAGAATACCGCGTTGTTTCGTTTCATTTTAATACGGATTTCCCCTTGCCCCTGTCGGTCGTCCTGATCACGCAGAACGCGGCCGCGCTGCTGCCCGAATGCCTTGCCAGTGTCGCCTTCGCCGACGAAGTCGTCGTGGTGGATTCGGGCAGCAGCGACGGCACCGCGGAGGTCGCGACCCGCTACGGCGCGCGCGTGGTGACGAAGGAATGGCTCGGGTTCGGCCGGCAAAAACAATTCGCCGTCGAGCAGGCGGCGCATGACTGGGTGCTGTGCCTCGATGCCGACGAGAGGGTTTCGCCCGAACTCGCGGCGAGCCTGGTGCGCGCACTGCAGGCGCCCGCGACGCCGGTCTACCGCATGGCGCGCTGCAATCGTTTTCTCGGCCGCTGGCTGCGGCACGGCGAAGGCTACCCGGACTGGAGCCTGCGCCTTTTCGACCGGCGCCACGCGCGCTGGAGCGACGACGAAGTCCATGAGAAGGTGCTGTACGCGGTCGCGCCGGGCACCCCGCTTGGAACCCTGGCGGGCGACTTGCTGCATGAATCGGGCGAAGACCTCGGCCGCTATCTCGAGAAACAGAACCGCTACACCGCACTTGCGGCGCAGGAACTGCACCGGCGCGGGGAACGCGCGGGACTCCCCGAGATCACCCTGTCGCCGCTGCTGCGTTTCTTCAAGTTCTACTTCCTGCGGCTGGGTTTCCTCGACGGCATGCCGGGCCTGGTGCACATCTCGATCGGCTGCATGAACAGCTTCATGAAGTATGCGAAGCTGATCGAACTGCAACGGATGCAGGATCAATGAACAGGCCAGGCGCAAGCGAAATTACGGCGCTCCACGACAGCCGGCACGCCGTTGCCGGCTGGGCGAAGGGCGGCGCCGTGGAGCACCGCAGCGGGGTGTGGCAGGCGATCGAAGACAATCACCGCTGCAACTGCCTGCTGTGGGACGAGGAAGACCTGGCGCGCCGGCGCCAGGTGGCGGATTCGGAAATCGCCGCGAACAAGCGCGCCATCGACGGCCACAACCAGAAGCGCAATGACGCGATAGAGCGCATTGACGAGCAATTGCTGGGCCTGTTTCCGAATAAAAGAGAAAACGCAAAGTTGAGCAGCGAAACGGCCGGCGCAATGATCGACCGCCTGTCGATCCTGTCGCTCAAGATCCACCACATGCGCCTGCAGACGCTGCGCAGCGACGTCGAGCGCGCGCACGTCGAAAATTGCCTGTTGAAATTGAACCGCCTGGTCGAGCAACGGACGGACCTGGCGGCGTGCCTCGACCGGTTGCTCGCCGAGGCGGCGCGCGGCGAGAGCTATTTCAAGGTCTACCGGCAGTTCAAGATGTACAACGACCCCGCGCTCAATCCCGCGATCTACGGGGAAAAACGCTAGGCCAGCAGCGCCGCGAGGCGTTCGTGGACCAGCGCGTCCGGAAGTTCGGAGACGCTCTTGTCCGCCTCGAGATACTCCGCCTTCGGGCCGCGCGGCGCCCACTGCGCGGGCGCCGGCGATACGTCCGTCTCGGCAAAGAAACCCAGCACGCCGCCCGGGCTCGCGGCGGCGAAGTGCATCAGGCCGCTGTCCGGGAAAATTGAGGTCCGCGCGCTCCATATCAGGCCCAGCGCCTCGGGGATGGGGCCGCGAAACGGCTGGATCTGCGGCGCAAGCCCGCGGGACGCGGCATCGAGTACCGGCCGCGCCACGTCGTCATCACCCGGATACTGCGGATCGCCCGATCTGCCCGGCGTCCACATGAATACCGTGTCCAGCCCCCAGCGCTGCTTCAAGTGCGCGCTCCAGGCAAGCACCTGCGCGGTACTCGGCTGCTTCTTCGGCCGGCGCGCGCCCAGGCCAAGGACGACATACCCGCCCGGCGCCAGACCGCGTCCAGCGAGCCAGTTCAGCGCGAATGCCGATGAAGCATCGGGCAAGGTGTAGCTTGGAACTGGTTTTTTGTCCGGATTTTTCAAACCCATGGGAAGAAGCAAACCCATCAGCCTTTCAATCTCGTGGCTCGAGACATCCGGCGGCAACGGATCGGTCAATCGGGGATATTTCGAGGCATCAGCGCAGCGCGCAACGCTGCGCGTGCCGCCCAACGACAAGCCGCGCCGGATCGCGCGCGGCGATTCGTCGCCGTTGGCGATGACCACCCAGTCGTAGCGCTCGCGCCGGAGCGCAATGCTCTGCCACAACCACTGCAGTGCCGCGCCAAGACTTGCGCGCCCGGCGTTGCGTACCCGGCGGTACACCCAGATACGGTCAATGTGCGGATTGCCCGCTACCACCCACGCGTTGTAGTCGTTCGCGAGCAGGTGCGTTTCGACCCCTGGCAGGCTTGCCTTCAATTGCGCGAGCAGAGGCGTGGTCAGCAGCAGATCGCCGAGTTTGTCGCGCTTGATTACGAGGACCTTCACGTCGCGGCGATTATAATCGCCGCCGCTCCGCTGATGCTTCACATCCACCATGTCAATCTGCAACCCATCGTCGGCGGCGGCGAGGTTTACACGCGCGCGCTTACCCGGGCCCTGGTCGATGCCGGTGCGAAAGTAACGCTCTATGCGCACCCTTCGGTGCGCCTCTGGGATGGCATGGACGGCCCCGGAATCGAGGTCGTGCGCATCGAGAATGAAGCACGGTTGCTCGAACGCCTCCCGGCCAGGGACGCGCTGGTGCTCACGCAATGCCCGATTTCACCCCAAGGCATCGAGCGCCTTGCCGCAACGCACCGGCTCGCGGGATTCGCCCACATGCCGATGTACCAGCGCAGCGCCGAGGCTTTCCGCGCCTATCGCCTGGTGATCACGGTGTCGCGCTATTGCATCGACCTGCTGCGCTCGGCCGGCCTGGAACGGATCTATCCCGAGCCGGTGTACGGCACCGCCGACCTGGCGCGCGGCGATGAGCCGGTCACGCGCCGTTCGCCCTACATCGTCGATCGGAGAAAATTCCGGGACATTCTCATCGGTGGATTTGGCGCCCTCGCCGGTATCGCGAACCGGAGGGCAGAGCCATTCCGCAAGCAACCCGGCCTGACGCTCGGCTTGGTGTCCCTGATATCCCCGATCAAGCAGTTTCCGGAACTGTTTTCGATCCTTGCGCCGATCCTCGCGCGGCGGCCTTCGGTGAACCTGGAAATCTTCGGCCTCGGCGGCTACGCGCAGGTTCGCGACCTGCGGCGTGCCGTGGCGCCGCTGGCGAGCCGCGCGAGGTTCTGGGGATACCAGACGAATATCGGGGCAATCTATCCGCAGCTCGATTACCTGATGACAGGCCTGCCGGAAAAGGAAGCGCTGGGCCTGAACGCGCTGGAAGCCCAGGCCTGCGGCACCCCGGTGCTCGCGCCGGATGCGCCGCCATTCACCGAAACCGTGCTGGATGGCGCGAGCGGATTTCGCTATCGCGACCCGCGCCAGGATGGCGGCAGGCACTTCGAACAGATACTCGATGCCATTCTCGCCGGCCGCGCGCGGCTCGATCCGCGCGCCGCGGCGCGGGAACACCTCGCGAATTTTTCCTACCCGGCCCTGGTCGAGCGGTCCCGCAAATTGGTCGCCGTGCTTTCCGACCTAAAATAGCTCCATGCCAAGGACTGTCGTTCCCGTGATCCTCTGCGGCGGCGCGGGCAGCCGCCTCTGGCCGGTCTCGCGCCAGTTGCTGCCCAAGCAGTTCCTGCCGCTCGTCACCGGGCGCACATTGCTGCAGGACACCGCGCTGCGCGCGAAGGAAGCAACCGGGAGCGCGGCACCCGCTGCTTCACCCATCGTGATCTGCAATGAAGCGCATCGCTTCCTCGTGAAGGACCAGCTGGCAGAAATCGGGGTCAGCGCCCGCATCGTGCTCGAGCCGGTGGGCCGCAGCACCGCCGCCGCCGTTGCCGTGGCTGCGATCGCGTGCGAACAGCAGGATCCGGTCCTGCTCATTCTCGCGTCAGACCACGCGATCCGGGGCGCGGAGGCGTTCAACAGTGCTGTAGCGCTCGCCGCCGAAGTCGCGGCTTCCGGGATGCTGGTGACTTTTGGCATTGCGGCGACGCGACCCGACAGCGGCTTCGGCTACATCGAGCGCGGAGAGCCCGTGCAGGACGGCGCCAGCGCCGTGTCTGCTCACGCGAAGGCGTACAAAGTTTCGCGTTTCGTCGAGAAACCCACGCAAGACCAGGCGCGCGACATGATCGCGACCGGGCGCGTGTACTGGAACAGCGGCATGTTCGCCTTCGGCGCGAAGCGCGTCCTGGAAGAACTCGGCCGCTTCCGGCCGGACATCCTCGAGGCTGCGCGCGCGTCGGTCGCCGCCGCGACGGACGACCTGGGCTTCCTCAGGCTGGGCAAGGAGGCGTTCCTCGCCTGCCCCGCGGAAGCCATCGACCGCGCCGTGATGGAGCGCACCGCGCACGCCGCCGTGATCCCGGCGGATTTCGGCTGGAGCGACGTCGGTTCGTGGTCCGCGCTCTGGGACCTGGCGGAGAAGGATGCCGCGGGCAATGCGGCGCGCGGCGACGTGCAGCTGCAGGACACGCGCGACTCCCTGATATTCGGCGACCGGCGCCTGATCGCGACATTGGGCGTGGACGGCCTGGTCATCGTGGACACCGACGACGCGCTGCTGGTGGCGGCAAGATCGCGCAGCCAGGACGTGCGCGAAGTGGTCGAAGACCTGAAACGCGCCAATCGATCGGAGCACCTCGGCCACCGCCGCGTCTACCGGCCCTGGGGCTACTACGAATCCGTGGACGCCGGCGAGCGCTTCCAGGTCAAGCGCCTGATGGTGAAGCCGGGACACGCCCTATCGCTCCAATTGCACCGCAAGCGCGCCGAGCACTGGGTGGTCGTGTCGGGGCGCGCGCGCGTGACGCGCGGCGAGGACACGCTCTACCTCGAAGAGAACCAGTCCACTTTCATTCCCGTCGGCACCAAGCACCGCCTCGAGAACGCGGGCGAAGCGCCGCTGCTGATCATCGAGGTGCAGTCGGGCAGCTACCTCGGCGAGGACGACATCGAGCGCTTCGAAGACCGCTACGGGCGGGGCTGATTGCCGCCGGCGAGGCTGGTGTACTCCCGCAGCAGCATTGCTTCCAGTTTCTCAGAGTCGAAATCCGAGACCACGCGTTCACGCGCCGCCGTGCCCATCGCATCGCGGACATTGTCGTCCGCCAGCAGTTTCTCAAGGGCAGCGGCCAGCGCCGGCGCGTCCTTCGGCGGCACCAGCAACCCGGTCTTGCCGCCCACCACGGCATCGCTCAGCCCGACGATGGCAGTGCCGACGCAGGGCACGCCCAGCGCCGCAGCTTCGATCACGACGATACCGAATCCTTCCCGGTAGCTCGGCAGGCAGAGCAAGTCGGCAAATGCGAGGTAGTGCTCGGGATTCGGGACATAGCCCGTCGGATAAATCGCCGGATTGCGTTCAATCTCGGCGAGCGTCTGCGCGGGCAGCGGATCGCGCTCCGGCTCCAGCGGCCCGACCAGGACGAGCGCCGCATTCTTCAGGCGGCCGAAAGCGTCCACGAGCTCCGCGATGCCCTTGTCGCGCGTCACCCGGCCGACGAACGCGATCACTTTCGCGTTCTGCGGTATTCCGAGACCTGCCCTCGCCTGCATCGCGGCCGCGCGCAGCCTGGTCCTGTCGAATCGCTTCAGGTTCACGCCCGCCAGCGAACCCATGCCGCGCACATGCACGGCCCCGGGCCCGCAGATTCCCTCGGCGACGAGGAAATCCCGCTGCGAAACGCTGTCGGCGTAGCAGCGGGTATTCAGTCCGGTGATCACCCGGTCCGCGAGCCGGCCCAGCCAGCGCACCGCGCCTTTGCGTTCCGCCCAGGCCTGGCCGGTGAAGCTATGCAGGCGCACCGGGACGCCGCAAAGCCAGCCCGCGATCGCCGCGAGCAATCCTGCCTTGGGCGTGATCGAGTGGACCAGGTCAGGATTCAGCCTCCTGAGATTCCCATACAGCCGGACCAGCGCCACGAGGTCCCTGAGCGGAGAAATCTGGCGCGGAATATCCATCGCCACGACGCTTGCCGTGCCCAGCGCCGCGATCCGGTCGAAGCCTTCCGCGCGGCTGGTGATGACGTGCACCTCGTGACCGGCGGCGGCCAACGCGCGGATCTCGCCATCCAGGTGATGGAGCACGGGAAACGGGATGGTCGCGATTCGGACAATGCGCATCAGTTTCCAGTCCCGCGCGCGGCATGTTTCCAGGCTGCCGCGAGCTGCTGCACTCCGGCCTGCACGGAGACCTCGTGCCGATAGCCGATATTTTCAAGGCGATGGATCGGGTAGCGCACGCGCCGGGTCAGTACCTCCAGCCTCGCGCGGCTGAGCGGAAATCCAGGCAATGACCCGCACAGCGCCACCAGGGCGGCGACCGGCGTTTTCGGCAAGCGGAGCCGGGGCGGCGGCCGGCCGAGACCGGCGCAGATCGCCGCGACCAGCGCTTCCATGGAAATGTCGTCGGAGAGATTGAACGTCCCGCCGGCGGCGGCGGGCGCGAAGGCGCACAGTTCAAGCGCCGCGGCGACGTTGTCGACGTAGATGAAGTTTGCGACCGCCGCGGGCGCACCGACATAGAAGAAAACTCCACGGTCGATTGCGGCGATCATGCCCTTCAGCCCCTGCGCCGACATTGCGGGCCCGAACACGCCGGAGGGACGGACGATGACTCGCTCGAAGGCGCCCTGCCGGGCGGCCGCCTCGACCAGCCCGTCCGATTCCAGCTTGGTGCGCTCATAGGCATTCACCGGCCGCGGCGGGAATGCCTCATCGATATCGCCGGACGGCGGCGCGCCGTAAACGCCGATGCTCGAAAGCTGCACCCAGCGCCGAACCTTGCCGCGCGCCGCCTCCACCAGGCGCCGCGTGCCCTCGACATTGACCGGCGCCATGCGCGATTCGTCGCGCAACTCCGCCGCGCAGTGGATGAGCACGTCCGCGTCCTGCAGGAAGGAGGAGGGAATCCCCTCCTCCAGGCTGCCTTCGACCGGTTCGCATCCGGCCGGCGCGCGTGCCGCCGAACGCGTCAGCGCGCGAATCCGGTGACCGCGCTGCGCCAGCCGCGCCGCGAGCCGGCGGCCGACGAACCCGGTGGCGCCTGTCAATGCAACTAGCACGATGCGGCAATGGAGTTCAGACGGTCCACTTGCGCTTGCGCAGGGTCAGCAGGCGGAACAGGTCGGCCAGCCAGTGCAGCGCGCGCGGCCCGGCGAGCCGGTAAACGACCAGCCCGGCGCGCGCCATCAGCGTCTTGAGCAGCAAGCGCGGTGACGCCGCGCGCAGGCCGTTCTTGCGCCTCGCCCGGCGTATCTCCTCCAGGCCGAGGAGCATGTTCTCGGGCTTGCCGCTGATTCCGCCGATCTGCATGTCGACCGTCACCAGTTCATCCAGGCACAGGGCATTGCGCGCGGCAAGTTCGCGCAGGAGCAGATCGTAGTCGCCGGCAATGCGGAAGGACTCGTCGTACCGGCCGTGCTCCTCGAACAGCGAGCGATGGTGCAGCGCCCCCGGATGCGGCAGCATGGTCAGCCCGGCGATAAACGCGGCGCGGATTTCCGGCCAGGGCCGGTGGAGCGTTTCGAGCAGCTTGCCGCCCGCATCGACGATATTCAGGCGTCCATAGACGAGCCGCACGCCCGGCAGGGCGCCAGCCAGGTGCGGCGCCATGCGCGCCAGGACATCCGCGTCATGAAAACGGTCGTCCGCGCCGAGAAAGCAGATCCATTCACCGCGCGCGTGCGGCAGCGCCTTGTTCCAGGCGTGGTAGACGCCCGTATCGGCGCCGGATTCCCAGTGCGCGATCGACGACGCGCGCGAGCGAACCAGGTCCAGCGTTGCGTCGCTCGAGCCGCCGTCGATGACGATGGTTTCGTGGTCGCCGTAGGCCTGCGCGGCGATGCTGTCCAGGCAACGCCCGAGGACATCGGCATTGTTCAGCACCGCGATGACGATGGAAATCCGTGGTTGCCTGGATGCCATGCAGGGCCGCGCCCTAGAGATTCGCCCACGCGAGCCTGCCGGCAAGCCAGTGGATCACGCGACCGGCGGCACCGAAACGCCGCCCCGCCACGGGACGCCACACTACCGCCATGCCCAGCGCCGCCATCTCGCCCACCGCCACGCGCAGCGCATCGAGATAGCGCTCGTATACCCACCGGTTGCCGCGCCCTATCGAATACGAGGTGTAAAGGATCAGGCGCTTCGGGCCGATGAATTTCAGACCATGGAAATGATAGAACACCGGCCGCAGCCCGCCCGGGCCCCGGCTCAAATAGGCCACGTTCCAGGGCGCCACGGTGCGGTCGCGCTGCTCCAGCACATGCACCTCCGCGGCGAAACGCCGCGGCCAGTCGTCGAGGTATTTCTGGTCGCCGAACTTGCCGTCCTCGTCTCGCGCGTAACACCACTCGATGCAGCGGTCCTGCCACCAGCGCAGCACGCGATGACCGGCTTCGCTGTTCCTGAAAAGCATGAACTGGACGCAGAAGCGGCCGAATTTTTCCCTCGCGGCGTACTCCGGCGCGAAGGCATGCTCGGTAATCAGGACATGCTTGCCGGAGCGCTCGAACTCCACCACCAGCCCCGCCCAGCCGTCGAAGAAGAACAGGTCGGCGTCCAGGTAAGTCACGCGCGCGACGCCGGGAGCGCGGCCGAAGACGCAATCCGGCAGAAACGGCGTCAGCGTCCAGCAATACTCGGCGATCGACCGGTCGGCCTTGACCGCGCGCAGGCGATCGTTTTCGACGTCCTGCAGGGACAGGACGGTGACGTTCGCGAGCGCAAGCCTGCGCAGAGCCTGGCCGCAGGCGTCGTCCATCGCCACGATCCAAAGGTGGAAGGGCGCGCCCTGCTTCGCCAGCGACCGGTGCAGCGACAATCCCTGCGGCAGGTAATGGCTGTCGAACAGGGTGACGAAATGCTCGCTTTCGCTAGCGGAATGCATTCAGCGCTTCGATCACCGTCCCGACGTCGGCGTCGGACATCTGCGGTTGGCAGGGAATTGAAAGGCAGGTCCTGGCGTGCTTCTCGGAATGGGCGAGGCCCCGGGGATCGCGTCGCAATCCGCTGCACGGCGCCTGCAGGTGCGCCGGGATCGGGTAGTGGATCAGGCTCTCGATGCCCCGCTCCTTCAGATGTTGCGCCAGCCGGTCGCGCTCCTCGCAGGCGATGACGAAGAGGTGATAGACGTGCGCCGACTCTTCCACCGGCAGGGCAAGCAGCCGCAGCGCGTGATTGCGTATGCCCTCGTGGTAGCGCGCAGCGATCGCGCGCCGCCGCTCGATGAAGCGGTCCAGCCACGGCAGGCGCGCCTCGAGCAGCGCCGCCTGCAATTCGTCCAGGCGGCTGTTCATCCCCAGGCGGCTGTGCTCGTAACGGTTCTCCTGCCCGTAATTCCGCAGGATGCGGGCCGAGGCGCCGATCTGCGGATCGTCGGTGACGAGGGCCCCCGCGTCGCCGATCGCGCCGAGATTCTTGGTTGGATAGAAACTGTAGGCGCCCCACGCGCCGAAAGTGCCCGCCGTCTTTCCGCCGACGCGCGCCGAATGCGCCTGCGCACAGTCCTCCGCGAGGACGAGTCCGCGATCGCGGCACAGCGCCACCCAGGGCGCCATGCCGGGCATCCGGCCGTACAGGTGCACCAGCAGTATCGCCTTCGTGCGGGCCGTGATGCTTCGCTCGGCGCTGCGCAAGTCGAGCAACGCGCTCTGGGGCTCGATGTCCGCCAATACCGGCGTCGCGCCGGCGCGCAGGATGCCGAGGATGGTCGCAAACGCGGTCATCGGAGTGGGGATCACCTCGTCGCCTTCGCCCAGGCCGAGCGAGCGTATGCCGATCTCGATCGCATCCAGCCCGTTGCCCACGCCGACCGCGTGCGCGGCGCCGCAGTGCCCGGCCCAGTGCTTCTCGAATTGCTCCACCTGCGTGCCGAGCACGTACCAACCGGAGCGAATCACCCGCTCGGCGGCGCGGACCTCGGCCTGCAGCAGGGCCTCCGGCTCGCCGCCGAAATCGTTCATCCGGATCATGTGCGGTCCCAATAGCTGGACGCGTTTTGGGAATAGTAAGCCAGCGTACGCGTCAGGCCGCTCTCCAGGCCGACCTTGGGCGACCAGCCCAGTTCGTTCTCGATCATGGCGAAATCCCCGTAATAGTCGCCGATGTCGATCGCCTTGCGCGCCGGAGGGAACGGCACCAGCTGCTGCGTGCCGCCGCCGTGCAGCCGGACCATCAGCTCGGCGAGCGCCCCCAGGCTCACGATTTCCTTCGATCCCAGGTTGTAGCACTTGCCAAGCGCCCTGGCGTCCGTCGCCGCCAGCAGCAATGCGTCGACCACGTCGTCGACATAATTGAAATCGCGCAGCTGCCTGCCGTCGCCGAATACCTGGATCGGCGCGCCATCGACGAGATTGCGCACCCAGACGCCAAGAAACGTCTGCCTCGCATCCTTCACCCGCATCCCGGGCCCGTAGGTATTGGTCAGGCGCAGCGCGGCCGTGGCGATGCCGTAGACGCCGTGATAAAGGAGGTGGTACCACTCCCCGGCAAGCTTGTTGATCCCGTTGACGTCGACGGGCCGTATCGGATGCTTCTCGTCCACCGGCAGGTATTGCGGCTTGCCGTACAGTTGCCGCGTGCTGGCGAAAACAATGCGCACGCCGGGATTGTTCACCCGGCAGGCTTCGAGAATCGACAACTGGGCGGCGGCGTTGATCGCAAGATCGGTCTGCGGATCGGTCATCGAATCCAGGTGGCTCGTCTGTCCGGCGAGGTTGAACAGGAAATCGCAACCCTGCAGGTGGCCGGCCATCGAACGCGCATCCCGGACGTCGCTCACGTCCACCGTCACCTGCCCGGCGATGTCCTGGATATTGAAGCGATTGCCGCCGTAGGCCGGGTTCAGGCTGTCCACCAGGGTCACGCGCGCGCCCATGCCGACCAGGCGGCGGGCCAGATTCGATGACCGATCCGCAGACCGATCTTGCGATCAACGCCGCCGCCCAGTTGTCGA
>JANYII010000002.1 GCA_025358705.1 Betaproteobacteria bacterium
GTTTCGTCGGACCGATGGGCGCGATCGCGATCGGCGGCACCGCCGGCGTCGTCTGCTTCTTCGCCACCACCTGGATGAAGCGCACGCTCAGGGTCGATGATTCGCTGGACGTGACCCCGGTGCACGGCGTCGGCGGCGTGATCGGCACGCTGCTCACCGGGGTGTTCGCGGCGACGAGCCTGGGCGGCGTCGGCTATGCCGAGGGCATGACGATGGAAAAGCAGGTGATGGTGCAGATCACGGGGATCCTTGCCGTCGGCGCCTGGTCGGGCATCGTCACCTGGGTGCTGCTCAGGCTGTGCAACTCCTTCACCGGCATGCGCGTGTCCGGCGACGAGGAAACGGAAGGCCTGGACACGGTGGAGCACAACGAGAAGGGCTACAATTTGTAGCGATGCGAAAAACGCTCACCTGGCTGGAAAGGGACGATCCCTTTCCACCGGTGGAGGCAGCGCTGAAAGCGCCCAACGGCCTTCTCTGCGCGGGCGCCGACCTGTCGGTCGAGCGGCTCCTCGCCGCGTATCGCCGCGGCATCTTTCCCTGGTACTCGGGCGGCGAGCCAATCCTCTGGTGGTCGCCCGACCCGCGCATGGTGCTCCATTGCGATGAGCTGAAGGTCTCCCGCTCTCTCGCCAAGAACCTGCGCAACAAGGGGTTTGAATTGCGAATCGATTCCGCCTTTGCCAGGGTCATAAAAGCCTGCGCGGAACCGAGAAAAGGCGAACCCGGAACCTGGATAAGCGGGGAAATGCAGGCTGCCTACGTGGCGCTGCATCGCGCCGGCCACGCGCACTCGTTCGAAACCTGGCAGGGGGAGCGGCTGATGGGCGGCCTTTACGGCGTCGCCATCGGCCGTGCCTTCTTCGGCGAGTCGATGTTTTCCCGGGCGACGGACGCCTCCAAGGTGGCGCTGGTGGCGCTGGTGGAGGAACTGCGCGGGCGCGGCTTCCCGATGATCGACTGCCAGCAGCGCACGCCGTTGCTGGCCTCGCTGGGCGCGCGCGAGATCCCGCGCCGGCAGTTTTTGCGCCGGGTCGCGGCATTGGTAAACTATCCCGAACCACCGGGGAATTGGGAACGTGTCTCGGCTTAACGACCTACCGCACGCGGTACTGCAGTTCTACGTGACTGCGCCGTACCCGTGCAGCTACCTGCCCGAGCGCATGGCGCGCTCGCAGGTGGCGACGCCGAGCCACCTCATCAACACCGAGCTCTATGGCGAACTGGTGAAAGCCGGCTTCCGTCGCAGCGGCATCTTCACCTACCGGCCGCATTGCGATGCCTGCCGCGCCTGCGTCCCGGTGCGCATCCCGGTGAAGGAGTTCAGCGCCAGCCGCTCGCAGCGGCGCGCCTGGAACCAGCACACCGAGCTCACCGCCCAGGCGCAGCCGCTCAAGTTCCGCCTCGAGCATTACGCGCTCTACCTGCGCTACCAGTCGCGGCGCCATTCCGGCGGCGGCATGGACAACGACAGCCGCGACCAGTACTCGCACTTCCTGCTGCAAAGCCGGGTGGACACGCGCCTGATGGAATTCCGCGACAACGGCCAGCTGGTGATGGTGTCGATCGTCGACTACCTGCCCGACGGCCTGTCGTCGGTCTACACGTTCTTCGATCCGGAGCGCAAGAACGCGAGCTTCGGCACCTACAACGTGATCTGGCAGATCGAAGCCTGCCGCGCGCTGGGCCTGCCCTACCTGTACCTCGGCTACTGGATCAGGGAAAGCCCGAAGATGGCGTACAAGTCGCGCTTCGTACCGATCGAAGGATTCGTCGGCGGCGAATGGCGGCGCCTGGCGACCGGGGACCTGGAATGAGGGTTTAGTGCTGTACGCCCTCGCTCGTCCCTTCCTGTTCGCCCTCGACCCCGAAACCGCCCATCACGTCGCGCTGCAATTCTCCGCGGTAGCGGGTTGCCTTTCGCGCAGGCCGCCGCCCTGTCCCGTGAAGGCGATGGGGCTCGAGTTTCCGAATCCCGTCGGCCTCGCCGCCGGCCTCGACAAGCACGCGGAGCATGTTGATTCGCTCGGCTCGATGGGCTTCGGCTTCCTCGAGCTCGGCGGCGTCACGCCGCGCCCCCAGCCGGGCAATCCGCGCCCGCGCCTGTTCCGCATCCCGCAGGCAAAGGCCATCATCAACCGCTATGGCCTGAATAGCGTGGGCGTGGACGCCTTTGTCGCGAACCTGAGAAAAACCAGGACCATCATCGGCGTGAACATCGGCAAGAACAAGGACACCCCAAACGACAAGGCGGCCGACGACTACGAAACCTGCCTGGAGAAGTTATATCCGCACGCGGATTACGTCACCCTGAACATCTCCTCGCCCAACACCGCCGGGCTGCGGGACCTGCAGGAGGCGACGCAGCTTGCCGCCCTGCTTTCAAGGATAAGGACGAAAAGGGAGCAATTGCGCGACAAGCATGGACGCAATGTCGCAATCGCCCTGAAGATTGCGCCGGACCTGGACGACGCGCAGATTCGCGAAATCGCCGCGATCGCCAGGCGGGAAAAGATCGATGGCATCGTCGCCACCAATACGACCGTTTCCCGCGACGCTGTAATGCAATATCCCTTTGGCCGGGAACAAGGCGGCTTGTCGGGCGCGCCGCTGCGCGAGCGCTCGACCCACGTGCTGAAGGTCCTGTCGCGGGAACTGCAGGGCGAAATTCCCCTGATCGGCGTCGGCGGCATCATGTCCGGAGCGGACGCCGCGGAGAAACTCGACGCCGGCGCGTCCCTGGTGCAGATCTACAGCGGGCTGATTTATCGCGGCCCCGGACTGGTTTCCGAATGCGTATCGGCCTGCCTCGCGAAATCAAGGACGGCGAGTTCCGCGTCGCGCTGACGCCCGCGGGCGTCGGCGAACTCGTTCGATCCGGCCACGCAGTGGTCTGCGGGCCGGATTTGGGTTCTGCAATCGGCATTTCAGATCAGGAATACAAAAGTGCCGGCGCAACGTCCGGCAACCCATGGGATTGCGAACTCGTCGTCAAGGTCAAGGAGTTGCAGGAACCCGAGTACCGCCTGCCGCGCAAGGGACAGACCGTCTTCAGTTTCCAGCACTTCGGCCCGGAGCCCGCGCTCCTCGATGCGGCGCTGGCGAGCGGCGCAACCTTCATCGCCTTCGAAACCGTAGGCCAGGATGGCGGCAGCCTGCCGATTCTTTCGCCCATGTCCGCCATCGCGGGCCGGCTCGCGGTGCAGGTCGGCGCCTGGTGCCTGCAGAAGCACAACGGCGGCAGCGGCACGATGCTTGCCGGCGCCGCAGGCGTGCCACCCGGCAACGTCGTGATACTCGGAGCCGGGAATGTGGGTTCGAACGCGCTCGCAGTGGCGCATGGAATTGGCGCTGCGGTGACGGTGATTGCGAAAAGCGGGAAGCGCTTTCCAGCATTGGAAAAAAAGTTCCCAGGCGTGAATTTCCAGAACAACTGTCCCATTGACGTTTCCGCCGCCGACCTGGTCATCGGTGGCGTGCTGACGCCCGGCCAGATGTCGCCCAAGCTCATCACCCGCGCCATGCTCAGGTCGATGCGCCCGGGTTCCGCCCTGGTCGACGTCGGCATCGACCAGGGCGGCATCGCCGAAACCTCCCGCCCGACCAGCCACAGCGAACCGGTTTTCGTCGAGGAAGGCGTGGTCCACTACTGCGTGCCGAACATGCCTGCCGCCGCCGCGCGAACCGCGAGCCTCGCGTTGGAGAAAGCGGTCCTGCCTTTCGTGTTCGAGATCTGCGGGAATTTCCATTCAAGTTCGCTGAAGACCGGAATCCAGGTTAAAAGCGGAAAATTGACCCATGAATTCCTCGCCCGCGACACCGGGCGCCCGTACCACCCTCTATGAAGCGAAGCGCGGTCGCCCTGGTCGACGAAGCGCGCTGCATCGGCTGCACGCGCTGCATCGACGCCTGCCCGGTCGATGCGATCGCAGGCGCGCAGGGATTCATGCACACGGTCATCGCCGCGTACTGCACCGGCTGCGAGCTGTGCCTGCCGCCCTGCCCTGTGGACTGCATCGACCTCGTGCCGCCGCCGGGCCCATGGACCGCGGCGGACGCGAGAAGCGCAAAGCAACGGGCCGGATTCCTGAAGAAAAGGATCCCGGAGAAGAAAACGGCAACGCCGCCGACGGACCGCAAGGCGGTCATCGCTGCGGCGCTGAAACGGAAAGCCCGGCCATGAACCCGGGGAAACGGCGGGAAATCTTCGAGCGTTGGCGCGCCGCCGAGCCGCACCCGAAGACCGAGCTCGTCTACCGCACGCCCTACGAGCTGCTCGTCTCGGTGGTGCTGTCGGCGCAGGCCACGGACAAGTCGGTGAATCTCGCGACCGCGAAGCTGTTTCCGGTCGCCGATACGCCCGCGAAGATGGTGGAGCTCGGCGAAGAGCGCCTGACCGGCTACATCAGGACGATCGGCCTGTTCCGGACCAAGGCGAAGAACGTCATCCAGCTTTCGCGCCTGCTGATCCAGAACTTCAAGGAAAAAGTGCCCCGCACCCGGGAACAGCTGGAGAGCCTGCCGGGCGTGGGCCGCAAGACGGCGAACGTGGTTCTAAACGTCGCCTTCGGCGAGCCGACGATGGCGGTGGACACGCACATCTTCCGCGTCGCCAACCGTACCGGGATCGCGCCTGGCAAGGATCCGCTGGAGGTCGAGGAAAAGCTGCTGAAGTTCGTGCCGCCGGAATTCATGACGCACGCGCACCACTGGCTGATCCTGCACGGGCGCTACACCTGCCTCGCGCGCAAGCCGAAATGTCCGGCCTGCGCGATCAAGGATCTTTGCGAATTCCGGAAAAAAGAAAAAGCCTAGCGCTGGAAGTGCAGGTTCGACTTCTGGCTGGAGAACCAGGCCGCGAGGTCTTCGATGTCCTTCTTCTTCAACTGTTCGGCGAAGGCCTTCATGACCGGGTTGGCGCGCTTGCCCGACTTGTAGTCCGACAGGGCCTTGACGATGTAGTCGTCGTATTGCCCGGCGAGGATGGGATTTTCAGGCCCGGCCGGCTTGGCGCCATCGACCCCGTGGCAGGCGACGCAGACCTTTTCCGAGATGGCCTTGCCGTTTGCCGCGTTGCCGCCCGCGTACGCGTTGCCGCCGAGAGCCAGCAGCGCGGCGGCGATGATCAGCGATCTCATTTGTGCTCCCCCGCCGGCGAAGCCGCGTAGTAGGCCGCCAGGTCCGCGATGTCCTGGTCCGACAGGCTCGCCGCGATGCCGCGCATCGACGGGTGCTTGCGCTGCCCCGCCTTGTAGGCGTGAAGCGCGTTCGAAATGTACGTGGGCGACTGCCCGCCCAGCTTGGGCACGTGATAGACGGACGGATACGCGGTCTTGTAGCCCGGAATGCCGTGGCAGCCCTCGCACATCGCGATTTTCTTGTGCGCTTCCTTGGGATCGCCAGCAGTCACGGCCTGCTGGGCGAACGCGGGCGCGGCCAACGAAAGTGCAGCGGCGACCATGAAGAAGGACAAGAAGGGGCGAATGGGCATTTTCATCGTCGGGATTCGAAAGACCGGGCGATTATAATGCGATTTTGGCAAAGGGATGGGCGATGCGATTCTCCGGCTCAGCAGACTACGTTTCCACCGAAGACCTCACGCTGGCGGTCAATGCGGCGATCACGCTGCAGCGGCCCCTGCTGGTCAAGGGCGAGCCGGGAACCGGCAAGACCATGCTCGCGGTCCAGGTCGCCAAGTCGCTGGGCGTCCCCCTGCTCGAGTGGCACATCAAGTCCACCACCAAGGCGCAGCAGGGCCTCTACGAGTACGACGCCGTGAGCCGGCTGCGCGATTCACAGCTCGGCGACGCGAAAGTGCACGACATCAACAACTACATCGTCAAAGGCATGCTCTGGCAGGCGTTCTCGCAGGACAAGCCCTGCGTGCTGCTGATCGACGAGGTGGACAAGGCCGACATCGAGTTCCCGAACGACCTGCTGCGCGAGCTGGACCGCATGGAGTTCTACGTCTACGAAACGCGCGAACTGGTCAAGGCGAAGCAGCGGCCGATCGTGTTCATCACCTCGAACAATGAAAAGGAACTGCCCGACGCCTTCCTGCGGCGCTGCTTTTTCCACTACATCCGCTTTCCGGACAAGGAAACGATGGAGAAGATCGTCGCGGTGCACTTCCCCGGCCTGAAGAAGTCTCTGCTGCGCGAGGCGATGGAGGTGTTCTTCGAGGTGCGCGAGGTGCCGGGCATGAAGAAAAAGCCCTCGACCTCGGAACTGCTCGACTGGCTCAAGCTGTTGCTGGCGGAAGACATCCCCCCGGAAGCGCTGCGCTCCAAGGACCGCAAGACCATCATCCCGCCGCTGCATGGCGCCCTGCTCAAGAACGAGCAGGACGTGCACCTGTTCGAGCGCCTCGTCTTCATGACAAGGGCTAAGGGAGCGTAGCAGGACCCGCGCAGACGCGGGTTTACTTCATGTCCCGTAGCGGGTACTGCGGCCTAGTTCGCGAATCGCAGCAAGGGCCGAAAAGCAGGCAAGCATCGAAGTCTTCGGGTTCTCCGGCATCGCGACCGACTCGAACTTGATGTCGATGCGCCCGGTCTTGCCGCGTATGACGATGAAATGCGTATTGAATTTCAGCGCCGGATCCGCCACCACCTTAAGCCGCGTGCGGTCGAAGCCGATGCCAGCCATCGAGAGCACCGCGGCGATGTTCACGTTCGCCGGGAAATGCGGCACGCCGTCGCGCGCGCTGCCCTCGAACAGCACCGTCGCGGCGGCGAGCCGGTCCATGTCGAGGCCCAGTTTCTCCACGTAGGGAATGCCCTTCCAGGCGGCCGGCGGTTTATTCACTGCGATGCTGACCTCGTCGACTCCCGCCAGGCAAACTGCCTTGAGCGTGTCCAGCCCGCCGATCCCGCCGGAAGGAACGTAAAGCAGCGCACGATGCTGCGCTGCGGCGCGTTCCAGCCTGTCACGCAGCGCGTCGTCGCACAGCGCGCCGCCCGAAAGCGCGACGAACGA
>JANYII010000023.1 GCA_025358705.1 Betaproteobacteria bacterium
GACGTGGATCATTTGGCTCTCCTGGAATCGTAAAATCGAAGTATAAGAGTTCATGTCCCTGCCCACCCATCTCCTGCCCACCACCGTTGTCGGCAGCTACCCGCAGCCCGACTGGCTCCTGAACCGCGAGTTGCTGTCGAAAATCGTGCCGCGAACGCGCATGCAGGAACTCTGGCGCATTCCCGCGGAATTCCTCGAGCAGGCGCAAGACGACGCCACCGTGCTCGCGATCCGCGACATGGAACGCGCCGGCATCGACATCATCACCGACGGCGAGATGCGTCGCGAGAGCTACTCCAACCGCTTCGCCACCGCGCTGGAAGGCATGGACACGGCGAACCCGGGCCAGGTGAAGACGCGCTCAGGATCCATGACGCCGGTGCCGCGCGTGGTCGCGAAGATCCGCCGCACCCAGGCGGTCGAGTTGCGCGACATGCAGTTCCTGCGCGCGAATACCAAGCTGCCCGCCAAGATCACGCTGCCCGGCCCCTTCACCATGGGGCAGCAGGCGAAGAACGAGTTCTACAAGGACGACGAAGAGATGGTGATGGATTTCGCCGCCGCGGTGAACGCCGAGGCGCTCGACTTGCAGAAAGGCGGCGCCGACATCATCCAGCTCGACGAACCCTGGCTGCGCAACGACCCCGAGGCGGCGAAGCGCTACGCGGTCAAGGCGATCAACCGCGCGTTGCAGGGCATCACCGTGCCCACGGTCGTGCACCTTTGCTTCGGCTACGCGGCGGTGGTGCCGGGCGCCTCCAAACCCACGGGCTACTCATTCCTGCCAGGACTCGCGGATACCATCGCGCAACAGATCTCCATCGAAGCGGCGCAGCCGAAGCTGGATCTCGGCGTGCTGAAGGATCTTGCCGGCAAGAAAATCATGCTCGGCGTACTGGATCTCGGCGACGGCAAGGTCGAGGCGGCCGAAACGGTCGCGCAGCGCATCCGCGCCGGACTGAAGTACGTCAAGGCCGAAAACCTGGTCCCGGCGCCCGACTGCGGCATGAAGTACCTGTCGCGCGAGGTCGCGTTCGGCAAGCTGAAGGCGCTGGCCGACGGCGCCGCGATCGTGCGCCGCGAAATATCGTGACCGCCGCGCTGAAAGCCATGGAGGAAGCATCATGAAATTTTCCCGCCGCACTTTCCTGCACCTGGCCATGGGCGCCGCTGCGATTCCGGCCTTGCCCCGCATTTCCCGGGCGCAAGCCTTTCCGTCACGGCCGGCGCGCATCATCGTCGGCTTTCCCCCCGGCGGAGCCACCGACATCCAGGCGCGCTTGATGGGTCAATGGCTGTCGGATCGCCTCGGCCAGCCATTCGTCGTCGAGAACCGCGCTGGCGCCAGCGGCAACATCGGCACCGAGGCGGTCGCCAAGGCACCCGCGGATGGCTACACGCTGCTGCAGGTCGTGACCCCGCATGCGATCAATGCCGCGCTCTACACCAACCTCAGTTTCGACTTCATCCGTGACATCGCGCCTGTCATCTGCGCCGCGCGGCTGTCCTACGTCGTGGCGGTGAATCCGTCGCTCCCCGCCGCGACGCTTCCCGAGTTCATGGCATACGCCAAGGCCAACCCGGGCAAGATCAACTACGGGTCGGCGGGCCAGGGTACCCCGCAAAACATTGCTTGCGAGCTCTTCAAGATGATGACCGGGCTGAACCTGGTGCACGTCCCGTACAAGGGCGGCGCGCCAGCGGTCACCGACCTGATCGCCGGCCACGTGCAGGTGGTTTTCGCTCCCGTGTCGGAAGCGATGCCGCACATCAAGTCGGGCAAGCTGCGCCCCCTGGCGGTCACGACTGCGGCCCGATTGGAGGTGCTTGCGGATATTCCAACGGTAGGAGAATTCGTGCCTGGTTATGAGGCCAGCGGATTCGCGGGCATCGGCGCGCCCAGGAACACTCCGGTGGAAATCATCGCCATGCTGAACAAGGAACTCAATGCCGGTCTCGCCGACAGCAAGATCAAAACCCGGATCGTCGAGCTGGGCGGCACGGTGCTTGGGGGTTCGCCCGCGGAATTCGGCACGATCATCGCCGAAGCCATAGAAAAATGGGCAAGGGTGATCAAGTTCGCTGGCATCAAGGCTGAATAGAGCCGCCATGGGGCAATACAGCGCAGGTAAGTACAGCCACGTCGAGCGCGACGGCCACCTGCTGGTCGTCACCATCAACCGGCCGGAGGTCTACAACGCCTGCCACCCGATGGCGAACGAGGAACTCTCGGCGGAGTTCGACCGCTTCGCCGCCGATCCGGAGCTGTGGGTGGCGATCATCACCGGCGCGGGCGACAAGGCGTTCTGCACCGGCAACGATTTGAAGTACCACGCCGAATTGCGCGCGCGCACCGGCGAGCGGCCGAAGCATCCACCGAAAGGTTTCGCCGGCCTGACCGCGCGCTACGACCTGGACAAGCCGGTGATCGCGGCGGTGAACGGTGTCGCGATGGGCGGCGGCTTCGAGATCGCGCTCGCCTGCGACCTCCTGATTGCGTCGGACCAGGCGGTGTTCGCGCTGCCCGAGCCGCGCGTCGGACTGGCCGCCGGCGCCGGCGGCATGCAGCGCTTGCCGCTCACCGTGCCGCTCAAGCAGGCGATGGGCATGATGCTGACCGGCAGGCGCGTCGGCGCGCAGGAAGGCTACGAACTGGGATTCGTCACCGCGGTGGTACCGCACGCGAAGCTCATGGAGGAAGCGCGCCGCTGGGCCGGCCTGATCCTGGAATGCTCGCCGATGAGCGTGCGCGCGACGAAGCAGGCGGTGCTGCGCTCGCTCGACGTGCCGTCGCTCCAAGCTGCGATGAAGAACATGGACTACCCGGCCTACGCCGCGCTGGCGAAGAGCGAGGACGCGATCGAGGGGCCGAAGGCTTTCGCGGAAAAGCGCAAGCCGCAGTGGAAGGGGCGATAGAAATGAAGTTTGATGACGTGATCCTGGGTCGCCGCAGCATTCGCGGCTACAAGCCCGACCCGGTTCCCAGGGCGCTGATCGAGGAAATCATCGGCCTGGCGATGCGCGCTCCGTCGTCGATGAATACCCAGCCCTGGAACTTCTACGTCATCACCGGCGAACCCCTGAACCGGATCCGCGCCGGCAACACGGAACGAATGAGCGCGGGCGTGCCGCAATCGCGTGAGTTCCGCATAGGCCAGGCCTTTGCAGGCAAGCACCGCGAACGGCAGGTTGGCGTAGCCAAGCAATTGTTCTCCGCCATGGGAATCGCGCGCGACGACAAGGATGGGCGGCAGGACTGGGTGATGCGCGGTTTCCGCCAGTTCGACGCGCCGGTATGCGTGATCGTGACCTACGACCGGGTGCTGCACGGAAGCGACGATGCGCCATTCGATTGCGGCGCCGTGGCAACCGCCCTGGTGAATGCCGCCTGGTCGCGCGGGCTGGGCGCCGTGATCAACAGTCAGGGAATCATGCAATCACCGGTGGTGCGCGAGCATGCCGGAATCGCCGACGACCAGGTCATCATGAAAAGCATAGCGCTGGGCTGGCCGGACCACAGCTTTCCCGCGAATACGGTGGTATCGGGGCGCAAGTCCGTCGCCGAAGCGTCGGTGTTCGTCGGTTTCGAGGACGGCGCACGATACCCGTAGCTGGCGTCAGTCCAGTTTTTCCAGCTTCTGCAGCGAGCGCATGCGCCACGGAATCTTGGTGTCCGGGAAGGCCTTCGGAAACTCCGTGTAGCTGACCTCGCCGACGTAGATGTCGCCGCGCGAATCCACCGCGAGGCCGTGCGGCGCGATGAACTTGCCGGTTTCCAAGCCCGGCCCCGCCTCGCCGCCCAGGCGCGCGAGCGCCTTGCCCTTGGCGTCGACGATGGAGAGGCGCGGGCCAATGTTGGGCATGTTGCGGTTCACCGGCATGCCGGGCCCGAGTTCGCCGATGATGAATTGCATCTTTGCACCGCGGCAGCAGTACAGTCCGCAGGGCCGCGACATGTTGACCCATTGCGTCTCGTACTTGCCGTTGCCGTCGAACACCTGCACGCGGTGGTTCTCGCGGTCGGCGACGTAGACCCAGCCCTCGGCGTCGGTGACGATGTTGTGCGCGACGTTGAACTGGCCTTCGTCGGTGCCGGGCTCGCCCCAGGAAAGCAGCAGCTTTCCGTCCGGCGAATACTTGTGCACGCGGGCGTTGCCGTAGCCGTCGCTGACGTAGATGTCGCCCCTGGGCGAGAGCGCGGTATGGGTGCAGCGGTGGAAGGGCAGTCCGCTCATGTAGGCCGACGGCTTGCCGGGAACGCCCAGTTCCAGCAGCACCTTGCCCTCGGTGGTGCACTTGCGCACCACGTGGCCGGCGTCGTCGGTCAGGTAGAGGATGTCGTTGGCGTCGATGTGCAGGCCGTGCGCGCGCGGATAGCTGCCCTCGCCCCAGGACTTGAGGAAATTGCCCTCGCGGTCGAACACGATCATCGGGTGCGCGCCCCTGTTAAACACATAGACGCGGTCCTTGCTGTCGCAGGCGACCGCGGCGGCGTCCTTGAATTCCCAGCCCTCGGGCAGCTTGGCCCAGTCCTCCACCACGCGGTAACGGTGCTCGCCCTTGCCCAGAATGACCGACATGGAATTTCCTTTCCCGAGGACTGCTGCGCTGGCGAAGTAACGCCTGCCGACCGTAGAATAGCCGAACCGCAGGAATTTCCTCAACGCAGGTTCAATCGACAAGGAGAAATTGACATGGCTTGGAGCAATCGCATCGCGTCGAAAAAGAAAGCGGCGACTCTCACCATCGGTCTGGCCGTTTCCCTGTGCGGCGCGCTCCCGCACGAGTCCCGCGCGCAAGGGGTGGACGCCATCAAGGGAGTACTTCTCGGTTCCGCCGGCCTCCTCGTGGATGGAGACTGCGGGCGCAGCAGCGGCAAATCGGAACTGAAATTCACGGAAACGGGCGGCAAGGTCACCGTGAACATCCTCAACCTCTACAACAATTCCGGCTGCACGCGCGACGTCACGGTGACGGAGACCGGGTTCAAGTTCGACGGTTGCCGGGACACGGGGGTCGTGATGACCTACAACGCCGCCGACAAGGCGCTGCCCTTCACCGGCAAGGGCGCGAGCTGCAGCTACAAGGCAGCTCCCAAATAAGGTGCCGAGAATCGCGTAACGCTGGCGAGCTCGTTCGCCACGGTCCCATGCGACGCGCCCGCCTCGCCGCCGACATCGGCGGCACGTTCACCGATGTCGTGCTGGAGCACGAGGGCCGGCGCCATTCGGCCAAGGTGCTGACCACGCCGCGCGCGCCCGAGGAAGGCATGCTCGAGGGCATATCGCAGGTGCTGGCCGCGACGAAGCTGCGGCCCTCGCGGGTCGGCGTCCTGATCCACGGCACCACGCTCGCCACCAACGCGCTGATCGAGAGGAAGGGCGCGAAGACCGCGCTTCTCACCACCGCGGGCTTCCGCGACGTGCTCGAGATGGGCTACGAGAAGCGCTACGAGCACTACGACCTGCAGCTCGAACTCCCCGCGCCGCTGGTGCCCAGGGAGCTTCGGTTTCCGGTGACAGAAAGGATGACCGCGAAGGGCACAGTCAGGACGCCTTTGCTTGAAAGTTCTTTTTTAAAAGCAATAGAAGAAATAAAAAAACAAAAGGTCTCCGCAGTCGCGATCGGTTTTCTTCATTCCTACGTGAATGACTCCCATGAAAAGCGGGCCGGAGAACTTCTATCCAAGGCATTGCCCGGCGTCGCTATCACGCTCTCCTCCGCGGTCTGCCCGGAGATGCGCGAATACGAGCGCTTCTCCACCGCCTGCGCCAACGCCTATGTGCAGCCGCTGATGACGAGCTACCTCGACCGGCTGGCGGCGGAACTGAAGCGGCGCGGCTTTGGCTGCCCGCTGTATCTCATGACCTCCGGCGGCGGCCTCACGACGCTGGAGACCGCGCGCCGTTTCCCGGTGCGGCTGGTCGAATCCGGCCCCGCGGGCGGCGCGATCCTCTCGGCCGGCCTCGCGCGCGAGAACCAACTCGATGAAGTGCTCTCCTTCGACATGGGCGGCACCACCGCCAAGATCTGCTTCATCGGCCAGGGCCGCCCCGAGCAGTCGCGCAAGTTCGAGGTGGCGCGCGTCTGGAGGAACCTGAAAGGCAGCGGCCTGCCGGTGCGCATCCCGGTGACCGAGATGGTGGAGATCGGCGCCGGCGGCGGTTCGATCGCGCGCCTGGATGAAATGAAGCGTATCCAGGTCGGCCCGGCGAGCGCCGGCGCCGAGCCCGGCCCCGCCTGCTACGGGCGCGGCGGCAACGAGCCTACCGTCACCGATGCCAATGTCGTGCTTGGCCGCGTTGACCCGGTTGCTTTCGCCGGCGGATCACTAAAGCTGGATTCTCAAAAATCTGAAAACACAATTCTCGCGCGCATCGGCACGCCGCTCGGCATGGACGCGCAATGGGCCGCGGCAGGCGTGGGTGAGATCGTGGAAGAGAACATGGCCAGCGCGGCGCGCGTGCACGCCATCGAGCGCGGCCGGTCTCCGGAGCGCTGCACCATGATCGCCTTCGGCGGCGCGGCGCCGCTGCACGCGGCGCGACTCGCCGCCAAGCTCGGCATGAGCCGGGTGCTCGTGCCGGTGGACGCGAGCGTGGGCTCGGCGGTAGGCTTCCTGCGCGCGCCGGTGGCTTTCGAGATGGTGCGCAGCCTGCGGGTACGCGACGATGAATTTTCGTTTCCCGATATAAATTCCTTGCTGAAGAAAATGCAGGACGAAGCCACCGCCATCGTTGCCGCCGGCGCGCTCGGCGCGAAGCTGCAGGCGCACCGCGCGGTCGAAATGCGCTACGAAGGCCAGGGCCACGAAATCTCGATCTCCCTGCCGGCGGGCGAACTGAAGGCCGCCGATGCCGGCAGGCTGCGCAAGGAATACGAATCGCGCTACGAGCGGCAGTTCGGCCTGAAGATCGCCGATGTGCCGCTCGAGTTCCTGACCTGGTCGGTGAATGTTTCGACGCTTTCGCCGAATTTGAAAAGCAAGCCCACATTAAAGAAAAAATCCAGAGCTGTCCCGGGCGGCAAGCGCGGCGTTTTCGATCCCGCCTCGGGGAAAAAAGAATCGATCCTCCTATTTTCGAGGAATACCCTCAAGCCGGGCATGCAGCTGACCGGTCCCGCGCTGGTCGTCGAACCGCAGACCACCACGCTGGTGCCGCGCGGCTGGAATTGCAGCGTGACGGGTTCGGGTGATTTATTGCTGGAGAAAAGATCGTGAGCGCAATGCAAAAACAGCTCGTTCGCCAGATCCTCTGGAACCGCCTGATCGCGGTGGTCGAGGAGCAGGCAAACGTGCTGCTGAAGACGGCGTTCGGCACCATCACGCGCGAGGCGGGCGACCTCTCGGCCGGCGTCTACGACACCAAGGGCCGCATGCTCGCGCAGGCGGTCACCGGCACGCCGGGGCACGTCAACACCATGGCCACCGCGGTGGCGCACTTCCTCGAGCGGTTCCCGGCGCACACGCTCAAGCCCGGCGACGTGCTGGTGACCAACGATCCGTGGATGGGCACCGGGCACCTGTTCGACTTCGTCACCGTCACACCGGCGTTCCTCGGGAAGAAGCTGATCGGCTTCTTCGCCTCCACCTGCCACGTCATCGACATCGGCGGCCGCGGCTTCGTCGCCGAGGCCACCTCGGTCTACGAGGAAGGCGTCTACGTGCCGCACATGAAGATGATGATCGGTGACGGGAAAGGCGGCGGCAAGCCGAATGAAACGCTGTTCGCCATCATCATGGGCAACTCGCGCGAACCCATGCAGGTGCGCGGCGACCTGCTGGGCCTGGTCTCCTGCAACGAAGTGGCGACGCGGCGCCTGGCGGCGATGCTGGAGGAATTCGGCCTGAAGGAACTCGATACGCTGGGCGAATACATCATCTCCACCTCGCGCGCCTCCATGCGCGCGGCGATCCGCAGGCTGCCGCGCGGCACCTGGCGCGCGGCGATGATGCTGGACGGCTACGAAGCGCCGGTCGAACTCAAGGCCGCGCTCACCGTGGGCGACGGCGCGATCCACGTCGATTACGCCGGCAGTTCGCCGGCCTCGCGCTTCGGCATCAATTCGCCCAAGTGCTACACCGACGCCTACACCTCGTTCGGCGTGAAGTGCATCGTCGCGCCGGGCATCCCGAACAACGCCGGCTCGCTGGAGAGGGTGACCGTCTCCGCGGAGGAGGATTCCATCGTCCATCCGCTGCGGCCACGCGCCGTCACGGCACGCCATGTCATCGGCCAGATGCTGCCGGAGCTCGTCTTCGGCTGCTTCGAAGAGCCGCTCAAGGGACAAGTGCCGGCCGAGGGTGCGGGCGCGATGTGGATCCTCGGGCTGACCGGCGGGCCGCAGGTGGAAGGCGCGAAGCCGGATGCCTCGCGCTTCAACGTCATCTCGATCGCCATCGGCGGCATGGGCGCGCGCCCGGCCAAGGATGGCCTTTCCACTACCGCATTCCCGAGCGGCGTCGGCGCCATCCCGGTCGAGGTCACCGAGGCGCAGTCGCCGCTGCTCTTCCGACGGCGCGAACTGTCCGAAGGTTCGGGCGGCACGGGCCGGCAGCGCGGCGGCATGGGCGTCGTCATCGAACTGGAGAACACCGAGGCCGCGCCCTTCAGCGTCGCCTGCGCCACCTTCGACCGGCGCCACAACCCCGCGCGCGGCCG
>JANYII010000044.1 GCA_025358705.1 Betaproteobacteria bacterium
GTCGGGCAGCGAGGCGAGCCGCGTCTTGCCGGTCACCGCAATCGCCTTCAGCTTGCCCGCCTTGATCTGGGTGATCGTCACCGAGGCCGCGTCCATGGTGATCTGCACCTGGCCGCCGAGCAGGTCGGTGAGGACCGGGCCACTGCCCTTGTAGAAGATCACCGGGATGTCGAGGCCGGCGGAGCGCATGAACATCTCCGCGCCGAAGTGCGGGCCTGAGCCCGCGCCGGAAATGGCGAAATTGAGCTTGCCCGGGTTGGCCTTGGCGTAGGCGACGAACTCCTTAAGGTTGTTTGCCGGGACGTTGCCGGCGATGGTCGCCAGCAGCGCGTTGGTGGTGGTGATGCCGATCGGCACGAAGTCCTTCACCGCGTCGTAGTTCATCTTCGGGTAGACCGACTGGTTGATGGCGATGGTGCCGGTGTTGCCGAGCACGATGGTGTAGCCGTCGCCCGGCTGCTTGGAGGCGTATTCCAGGCCGATCATGCCGGCGTTGCCGCCCTTGTTGTCGATCACCACCGGCTGGCCGAGCACCTCCTGCATTTTCGGCTGCAGGTTGCGCGCAACGAAGTCCAGGTTGCCGCCCGGCGGGAACGGCACCACGAACTTGATCGGCTTATTGGGGTAGTTCTGGCCCTGCGCGGCAAAGGACAGCAGCAGGCCGACGGCGAACGGCAGCAGTTTCATGGATTTCCTCCCTAGCCGGACTTTACCCCAACCGCGGCTAGCGCCCCAGCGTGATGATGACGATGCCGAGCGCGATCAGCGTCATGCCGCCGAGTTCCAGCCCGCTTAGTTTCTCGCGGAACAGCTTGAGCGACACCACGTAGGAAAAGATCAGCTCCACCAGGCCGAGGGTGCGCACGTTCGCCGCGGCTTCGATGGCGAACGCCGTGAACCAGCCCGCCGAGGCGGCGGCGCCCATGAAGCCGGCGAACAGCGACGGCCGCCATTCGCGCAGCACGCCGGCGACCACCTTGGGATCTCGTGCCAACAACCAGCCGCCGAGCACCACCGTCTGCAGCATGAGCGCCGCGACCAGCGTGGTCGCGGCCGCGTTCAGGTAGGACACGTTGCCGAAGGTCAGCGCGGCGCCGCGGTAACCGACCGCAGCGAAGGCGAACGCGGTGCCCGAGGCAAGCCCGAGCAGCGCCGGCTTGCCGGTCCAGCCCGAGAGCATCGCGCGCAGCGGCCGTTCCTTGTCGGCCGGCGAGAGCAGCAGCACGCCGACCGTGGCGCAGGCAATCGCAAGCAGCGCGGCCAGGCTGACCCGGTCGCCCAGCGCCACGAACGCGAACAGGGCCACCTGGACGACTTCGGTTTTCGAATACGCGACGCCGAGCGCGAAATTACGCTCCTGCATCGTGCGCAGCAGCAGCGCGGTGGCCGCGATCTGCGACAGCGCGCCGAGCGCCACCCAGGCGGCGAAGCCCGCGCCCGGCCGCGGCGCCGATTCACCGGTGAATTCGAGGACGATCCAGAACCAGAGGAGCGCGAACGGCAGGCCGAAGAGGAAACGCACCAGTGTCGCGCCGAGCGTGCCCAGGCGCGAGGTGAGCCCGCGCTGGGTCGCGTTGCGCAGGGTCTGCGCGAACGCCGCCCAAAGGGTGACGGGAATCCACAGCCATGAGGGGTAGTCCATCAGGGATAGTCCACAAATAAAAAGGCCCGGTTGCCCGGGCCTTTGAAATTTACTTCTGCCAGCGCTGGATCAAAGCGGCTTGATGTTCGTCGCTTGGTCGCCTTTCGGCCCCGTGGTGATGTCGAAGGAAACCTTCTGGTTTTCCTTCAGGCTCTTGAAGCCCGAACCCTGGATCGCGGAGAAGTGCGCGAATACGTCCTTGCCGCCGCCATCGGGGGTGATGAAGCCAAAACCTTTCGCATCGTTAAACCACTTGACGGTTCCGGTTGCCATGTCTGTTGCCTCTCGAATATAAATTAAAGATTTGGGCTTAAGCCCACCTTGCCGGTACCACCAAGAAGATCAGCGCAGGGTGTGTTGTAAAAAATCCGAACCTTACCAGCGGAAACTCATAGAGGAATCCAGCGGCGCGATAATACACCAAAGGTAAAATCGCTTGCAAATATGAAACCGCGGCGCATCTGCATCTTCGGCGCCGGCGCAATCGGCGGTCACCTGGCGGCGCCGACACTGGAAGCGGTGCCTGCCGTTACGGCGCGTCCGGCCGCGCGCAAGGGGTTATATTCGCCGTCATGAAAAAGCCGTTGATCCTCGCGGTGGACGACGCGCCCGACCTGCTGGCGCTGATCGCCAGGGCCTTGTCCGACATCTATGAGGTGCGCACCGCGGCAAGCGGCGCCCAGGCGCTGCTCGCAGCGGCGGCGGAACCGCAGCCTGTGCTGATCCTGCTGGACGTCGAGATGGAAGGCATCACAGGCTTCGATGCGTGCAAGGCGCTCAAGACGAATCCGGCCACCGCCTCCATCCCGGTGATCTTCATCACCGGCAAGGGCGAAAAGCAGAACGAGATGCTCGGGCTGGCGCTCGGCGCGGTGGACTACGTCGCCAAGCCGATCAACGCGGCGGTCCTCAAGCTGCGCGTGGCGGCGCATGTCGCGCTCGCCAGCCGGCGCGTCGCGCTCGAGAGCCTGGTGCGCGAACGCACCGCGAAGCTCGAAGCCGCGCACCTGGACGTGATCCGCTGCCTGGGGCGCGCCATGGAAAGCCACGAGAGCGCCTCGGCCGGCAAGCGCTACCAGCGCATCGCGCTCTACGCGAAGCTGCTGGCGGAGGCGGCGGGCGTCAAGCCGGCGGCCTGCGAGATGATCGAGAAGGCGGCGCCGATGCACGACATCGGCAAGATCGCGGTGCCCGCCGAGATCCTGCGCCGCACCGGCAAGTTGAGCGCCCCCGACTGGGAGCGCGTGAAGCGGCATCCGGAATACGGCGCGGCGATCATCGGCCAGCACGACGACCCTTTGCTGAACCTCGCGCGCGTCATCGCGCTCACGCACCACGAGCACTGGGACGGCAGCGGCTATCCGAAGGGCCTGAAGGGCGAGGCGATTCCCTGGCCCGGCCGCCTGATCGCGATCGTGGACGCGTTCGAGGCGATGACCACGACGCAGTTCTACCGCGAGCCGTTGAGCGTCGAGCAGGCCGCGCAGGAAATCCTGCGCTGCGCGGGAACGCGCTACGACCCGAAACTCACGGAGGCGTTCAAGAAGGCGCAGCCCGCCATGCGCAAGGTGCGCGCCGCCATCCCCGACGAGCTGGGCGACATCATCAACCTGGATTTCAGCGCGGCCGCGTCGACGAAGCCCGCGGCGCCGAAGAAGCCGCCCGCCGCCGCGCCGAAGAAATGAGCAAGATCCTCGACAAGCTCAAGCAGGCCGAGGCGCAGCGCAAGCGCATCCTCGCCGGACGAGGCAGCGTTGATCCCCGGGGGGCGCCGAAAGCGACGCGGGCCACGATCGTTCCCGCGTTCATCGTCGCCGTCCCGGCAGAGGAAGCCGCCGTGAAGGAAGCGCTCGAGCGCGCGCAGGCAGAGACGGCGGCCCGGATGGCGGCCGAGAGAAAATCTGCGTCCGAGGCCGAGTCGGCCCGGCTCGCCGAGCAGCGCCGGCAAGCGGACGAAAAAGCCGCGAGCGAAGCGGCAAGGCGCCGCGATATCGAGCGCGCCGGGCTCGCGGACGCGCAGGCCCGGTTGGCCAGCGAGGAAGCGTCGGTGGCGAAAGCGAAGGAGCGCGCGGAAGCCGAAACGGCGGCGCGCATCGCGACGGAACAGAGGGCCGCGTCGGAATCCGAGTCGGTCCGCCTTGCCGAGCAGCGCCGGCGGGCCGAGGAGAAAAGCGCCAGCGAGGCCGCGAAGCGCCGTGACGCGGAGCAGGCCGGCCAGGCGGAAGCGAAGGCGCGCCTGGCGCTCGAGAAAGCGGCGACGGCGAAAGCGAAGGAGCGTGCCGAGTCTGAAACGGCGGCGCGCATCGCGGCAGAGCAGAAGTTCGCGGCGGAATCCGAGACGGCCCGTTTGGCGGAACAACGCCGGCAGGCGGAAGAAACGGCCGCCGTCGAATCGCAAAAGCGCCGGGAGATCGAGCAGCTGGCCCTGCAGCAGGCGCGGGCACGAGGTGCGGCGGAAACGGCCGCGCGTGGCGCCGCCGACAAAAAAGCAGCGGCGGATGCGGATGTCGCGCGCCTGGCCGTCGAACGTCAGGAAGCCGAGGCAAGCGCCGCGCGCGGCGCCCGCGAGCGCGCCGAAGCGGAGGCAAAAGCGTCGGTCGAAGAGCGCAAGCGTGCCGAGGCCGAAACGGCGGCATTGAACGAGGCGCGCGCGCGCGAAGCCGAGGAGCAGCGCGCAACCAGCGAAGCGCAGGCGCATGCCGCGGCGGAGACGGAGGCCCTGCAGCGCGCCCAGGAGCGTGCTGTCGCCGATGCGAAAGCACGCATTGCGGCAGAGAAGCGCGCCGCCGCGGATGGGGAGGCTGCGCGCGTGGCGGAGCGGCGCCGGCAGGCCGAGGAGAAAGCCGCGGGCGAGGCGAAGAAGCGCCGCGACATCGAGCAGGCCGGCCTTGCGGAAGCAAAGGTACGGATGGTGCACGAGGAAGCCGCGGCGGTGAAGGCGAAAGAGCGCGCGGAAGCGGAAACCGCGGCGCGCGTCGCGGCGGAGCAGAAGGCGGTGGCGCTGTCCGAGGCGCTTCGCCTTTCAGAGCAGCGCCGGCAGGCCGAGGAGAAGGCCGCAGCCGAAATGGCTGCGCGCATCGCGTCAGAACGGAAGGCGGCGGCGCAGGCCGAAGCGGTTCGCCTTGCCGCGCTGCGCCGGCAGGCCGAGGAGAAAGCTGCGAGCGAAGCGGCAAAGCGTCGCGACGTCGAGCAAGCCAGCCTGGCGGACGCGCAGGCCCGCCTGGCGGAGGAAGAGATCGCGGCGGAGAAAGCAAGAGAACGCGCGGAGGTTGAAGCGGCGGCTCGCCTGGCCGTGGAACAGAAGGCTGCGGTGGAATCCGAATCGGCCCGCCTTTCGGGCGAGCGCCGGCAGGCGGAGGAAAAGGCCGCAAGCGACTCGTTGCGGCGCCAGGAGATCGAGCGGGCCGGCGTGGCGCAGGCGCGGGCGCGCCTGGCGGCGGAAACGGCGGCGCGCGAGATTGCCGGGAGGATGGCGCGCGAGGCGGCCGAGAAAATGGCGGCCTCAAGCGCGCACGCCGCGAGCATGGCGGAGGAAAGGCGCGAAGCGGAAGCGCGGACCGAGCGCGAGGCGAAACTGCGCGCCGAGGCGGAGCAGAAATCGCTGGCCGCGGTCCGGCGGCAGGTGCAAGCCGAAGCCGACGCCAGGAGATTTGCGCAGGAGCGCGCCCTGGCGGAAGCGGTCGCGCTGGCCACGGCGCGCGAGCGCGAGGCGCAGTCCGGCAAATTCCTCGTCGAGGCGCAGGCGCGTGCGGCTGCGGAGATCGCGGCGCTTGGCCATGCGCGCGAGCGCGAAGCGGCGGAGCGCAATGCACGGATCGCGGCGCAGGCCGGCGCGGCGGCCGATGCGGAGGCGGCGCGCCTCGAGAAGGAACGCCGGCAGGTCGAGGCGCTCGCCGCGCGCGAGGCGAAGGCGCGCAGGCGCGCGGAAGGGAGCGTCGCGCGGCCCGAGGCCCCCGGAAAGAGCTACTGGCTGGTGGCCGGCGCGATTTCCATGGCGGGGATTTTTGCCGCTTTCGGTTTCTATGGAACGAAGGACAAGAAGGAATCAATCCCGCCAGTCGCGCCTGCAGGAGATTTCCAGCTCAAGCTCGACCGAAACCTGGATTCGTTCACGCAACGCCTGAAGGAAAGCAAATGAACCCGAGCGTGGACCTGCGTTCCGATACCGTCACGCGCCCGTCCGAGGGCATGCGCCGCGCGATGGCGCAGGCAGAGCTGGGCGACGACGTGTTCGGCGACGATCCGAGCGTCAACCGGTTGCAGGCGCGCGCGGCTGAAATGCTCGGTTTCGAGGAGGCGCTGTTCTTTCCTTCCGGCACGCAGTCGAACCTGGCCGCGCTGATGAGCCATTGCGGCCGCGGCGACGAATACCTGGTCGGGCAGGAGGCGCACACTTACCGCTACGAAGCCGGCGGCGGCGCGGTGCTCGGCTCGATCCAGCCACAGCCGCTAGCCAATCGCGCCGACGGCACGCTCGACCTGGCCGACGTGGAAGCCGCGATCAAGCCGGACGATGCACATTTCGCGCGCACGCGCCTTTTGGCGCTGGAGAACACGATCGGCGGAAAAGCGATTGCGCGACCGTATTTTGAGAATGCAATTCAATTGGCCGGAAGAAAAAACCTGTCCACCCACCTGGATGGCGCGCGCATCTTCAACGCCGCGGTGAAGCTCGGGATCCCGGCGAAGGAGCTGTGCCGCGGCTTCGATTCAGTGTCCGTGTGCCTGTCGAAGGGACTCGGCGCACCT
>JANYII010000054.1 GCA_025358705.1 Betaproteobacteria bacterium
CGTGCGCATCATCAAGCTGCGCAACCTGATCTGGCAGGCATCGCAGAACACCATGCGCATCACCGCGATGGTGCTGTTCATCCTCATCGGCTCGACGACCTTCGTGCTCGTCTTCCGCGGTGTGAACGGCGATCCGTTCATCGAGCACCTGCTGTCCCACCTGCCGGGCGGGGCGGTCGGCTTCCTGATCTTCGTCAACGTGTTCGTCTTCTTCCTTGCCTTCTTCCTCGACTTCTTCGAGATCGCCTTCATCATCATCCCGCTGCTCGCGCCAGTGGCGGCGAAGCTGGGCATCGACCTGATCTGGTTCGGCGTGCTGCTGTGCGTGAACATGCAGACTTCCTTCATGCACCCGCCCTTCGGCTTCGCCCTCTTCTACCTGCGCAGCATCGCGCCCAAGGAAATCAAGAGTTCCGCCATCTACTGGGGCGCGATTCCCTGGGTGGTGCTGCAGCTCATCATGGTGGGGATCGTGATCGTCTGGCCGGGGCTGGTGACCTTCATGCTCGACAAGCCGAACGGTGTGGACCCTGCCACGATCAAGATCGAACTGCCGCAGTCGGAGTTCCAGAAGGACCAGGAACAGGACGAGAAGGACGGCGAAGAGCCGGCCGTGCCCGACTTCAGCACGCCGAAGAAATAGCCGGGAATCCAGGCAATAAAAAACCCCGCCGAAGCGGGGTTTTTTATTCTTACAACGGGAATGGATCAGCCCGTCTTCGCCTTGCCCTTCGCAGGGGCGGCTGGCTGGCCGACCTTGGAGTTGGAGACGTAGTTGTCGTAGGTGTGCTCCGCGACGCGGAACCAGAGGAATTGCTCGTCGCGGAACTTCTTCCAGTCGCCGTAGATGCGCTTGAAGTGAGGGCTCTTCACGGAGAACTCGTCGTACACCTCGTACGCCGCCTTCTCGCAGGCCTCGAGCACCGCCCGCGAGAACGGCCGCAACTGGGTGCCCGCCGCCACCAGCCTGCGCAGCGCCGCCGGGTTCACCGCATCGTACTTGGCCGGCATCCACAACGCCGCCTCGGCGCACGCCGTCTGCAGCGCCGCCTGGTACTGCTTCGGCAGTTCGGCCCATTTCTTTTCGTTGACCAGGCAGTGCGTCATCGGCCCGCCTTCCCAGAAGCCGGGGTAGTAGTAGTACTTGGCGACCTTGTTCAGGCCGAGCTTCTCGTCGTCGTAGGGCCCGACCCACTCGGCCGCGTCGATCGTGCCTTTTTCCAGCGCCGGATAGATGTCCGGGGCCGCCAGCTGCGTCGGCACCACGCCAAGCTTCGCCAGGATCACGCCGGTCATGCCGCCGATGCGGAACTTGACGCCCTTCATGTCGGCGATGGTCTTGATCTCCTTGCGCCAGAAACCGCCCATCTGGCAGCCGGTGTTGCCGGCCAGCAATGCCACGCAGCCATAGTCCTTGAAGAGTGGCGCCATCGCCTCGGCGCCGCCGCCGTGGATCCACCAGGCCGCCTGCTGGCGCGCGTTGCCGCCGAAAGCGACGGACGTGCCAAAGCCGAAGGCCGGGTCCTTGCCGAAGTAGTAGTACGACGCCGTATGGCCGCACTCCACGGTGCCTGCCTGGACCGCGTCGAGCACCTGCAAGCCGGGTACGATTTCGCCCGCAGCGAAAGCTCGCATCTGGAACTTGCCGTCGGTGATCTCGCCGACCCGGCGGGCGACCAGTTCTGCGCCGCCAAACAGCGTATCCAGGCTCTTCGCCCAGCTTGTCGCCATGCGCCAGGTGATGGTCGGCTGCGACGAGACTACCGCCGGCGCCTGTGCAATTGCCGGCGCCGCAACGCCTCCCAGCGCCAGGCCTGCCGCGGCCTTCTTCAGAAATGATCTACGCTTCATGAATCTCCTCCTCCTCGTTAGTTCGATCCGTGGACCAGCGATTGCAGTCCGGACGGCGATTCTAGCCTTGAATCCGGGGGCTGGGAAAACCCCCTTTCATGCTCAATTCAGGTGCGCACAGCGCCGCGTCAGGTCCACCAATTTTTCCCGCATCTCGTCCTGGTCCGTCGCATCGGGCTCGCGCTGCAGGTACTCGGCCAGGTCCTGGAGCGCCGGACGCCAGCACTCCAGTTGCTGGTAGACAAGGCCCCGGTCGCGCAGCTCGGCGGCCGATTCCGGCGCCACGACAATTATGCGGTTTAGCACGGCGAGGAGCCGCTCCGGCTGGTCCTTCTCACGGTAAACCCCTTTCAGGTTGCGCAACAGGCGCGCGAGTATCTGCCGGTTGCTGGCCGGTTCGAGAAACTGGTTCAGCGGCAGTTCGGCAACCGGGACACCGCCCAGGGCTTCGCGCGGGATGACCCGCTTCAGGCGCTCCCGCAGCTCGGCCTCGGGCTGCGGCGCGCCGCCGGAAAACGGATCCAGCACCAGCGTGCCGCCCCGCAACGGCAGCCGCACCAGGAAATGCCCCGGGAAGGACACGCCCTCGAAAGGCAGGCCGATGCGCCGGCCGATCTCCATGTAGAGGACGCAGAGCGTGATCGGTATTCCGGTGCGCCGGTCGATGACCTCGTTCAGGTAGGAGTTGCGCGGATCGTAGTAGTCGTCGGTGTTGCCGCCGAAACCCAGGTCGTCGAACAGGAATTCGTTCAGCGCGATGATCCGGTCTTCAGCCAGCGCCTCGGGCGCGAAGCGCGTGCGCAGGCGCTTGGCGAAACGATCGAGCTCGCCGACATAGCCATCGATGTCCAGCCCGGGGTAAGCGTCCCCGGCGATCTGCAGGCAAACCCGCGCCAGCTCGATCCGGTCGTCCTCGCGCGATACGAGTTCCGCGAAGGAATCCGTCATTCGGCCCCCCGGATGGAGAAATGGCGCAGCCGGAATCCAAGCGCCAGCAGGCAAGCGCCATATACCGCGATTCCCAGCAGCACGAGGCCTGTGAGCATGGTGACCTTCCACTGCCAGCCCGCCGCCAGCCAGTCCGCGGCCGGACCCATGGCAAAGCCGAGCGCCGCCGCCATCGCCGCAACCGACGCCGCGACCTTGAGCGCGAACGCGAGCCACCCTGGCTGTGGCGTATAGATGTCGTGTTTTCTCAGCATCGAATACAGCAGCAATGCATTCAAGCAGGCCCCGAGGCCGATCGCGAGGGCGAGGCCGGCGTGCTTGAGCGGGCCGATGAACGCGATGTTCATCAGCTGCGTTGCGGCCAGCGTGATCAAGCCGATCTTCACCGGCGTCGCCACGTTCTGCCGCGCATAGAACCCGGGCGCGAGAATTTTGACGAGGATCATGCCAACCAGCCCGAGGCTGTAGGCCACCAGCGCCTCGCGCGTCATCCAGGCGTCTTCGGCGCTGAAGCGTCCGTAGTGGAATAACGTCGCGATCAGCGGCATCGCGAGCACCGCCAGCGCCGCCGCCGCAGGCAGCGCCAGCAGCAGGGTCACGCGCAATCCCCAATCGAGGAGCCGGCCGTATTCGACCGACGCGCCGCCCGCATGGTGTTTCGACAGGCTGGGCAGGAGGATGGTGCCGAGCGCCGCGCCAAGCACGCCCGCGGGAAATTCCATCAGCCGGTCGGCGTAGTACAGCCACGACACGCTGCCCGTGACGAGGAACGACGCGAAGATGGTGTTGATCAGGAGCGATACCTGGCTCACCGACACGCCGAATACGGCCGGCGCCATCAGTTTCAGCACCCTCGCGACGCCCGGATGCTTGAGATTCAAGCGCCAGCGCGGCAGCATGCCGATCTTCCACAGGAACGGCAACTGAAACGCCAGCTGCAGCAGGCCGCCGACGAACACCGCCCAGGCGAGCACCAGCACGGGCGGGTCGAAGCGCTCGGCGAAGAATGCGGCGCCGACGATGAATGAAATGTTCAGCAGGACCGGCGTGAACGCCGGTACCGCGAATTTGCTCCAGGTATTGAGCACGCCCGCGGCCATCGCCACCAGCGAGATGAAGAGGATGTAGGGGAAGGTGATCCGCAGCATCGCCACGGTCAGCTCGAATTTGCCGGGTTCCGCCGCGAAGCCCGGCGCCGAGACGTAGACCACCAGGGGCGCCAGGACCATCCCCAGCGCGGCCGCCGCCAGCAGCGCGAGGAACAGCGCCGTGGAGACGCAGTCGACCAGCGTCCGGGTATTTTCGGCGGACTCGCGATTGCGCACCTCGGCCAGGATCGGCACGAAAGCCTGCGAAAACGCCCCTTCCGCGAACAGGCGCCGCATCAGGTTGGGAATGCGCAGGGCGACGAAAAAAGCGTCGGTCGCCAGCCCCGCGCCGAACACCCGCGCGATGAAGAAATCCCGCACGTAGCCGAGGATCCGGGACAGCAGCGTCATGCTGCTGACGGTGGCCAGGGCCCGAAGGAGGTTCACGTGAGGGAAGTGATGCGTGAAATGCGCGGGTTCATGCTAGAATCCGCGCCTTTTTCGAAGCGGGAACAAGCACATGGCAAACATCAAATCCGCACGCAAACGGGCGCGCCAGGCAGTCGGGCTGCGGGCCAAGAACATGAGCCTGCGCACGTCGGCGCGCAGCGCGATCAAGGACGTCAAGAAGGCGATCGCCGCTGGCGACAAGAAAGCCGCCGCTGCCGCACTCGTCAAGTCGCAGGCGGTCATCGACCGCGTTGCCGCCAAGGGCGTCATGCACCGCAACGCCGCCGCGCGCCAGAAGAGCCGCCTCGCGCACGCCATCAAGGCGATGTCCTAGTCAGTATCACCAGCCCGCAGCACCTTGGCGAGTTCGGTCCGTTCCGCGACGCGCCCGTCGCGCGTCTTGAGTTCATTTTCCTTGGCGAAACCGAGCAGGAAACGGTAAGCCATCGGCTCGATCTCCTCGAGCCGGACGTCCACCACGACGCAGCGCACCCCCGAAGCAGTCACCGGATGAACAAAGGGGGAGTACTGCATGCGATGGTCGCCGCCGAACGCGGACATCACGCCGCACAACCGCTCCGCCCAGTCGCTCGGCCGGAACGGCTTGCCGTCCAGCGTTACGCCCTGAATGATGAACTCGACAATGACGTCGGCGACCGGTGCCTCGGGCATGCGGAATTATACTGACCCGGCATGTCCAAACCCCTCAGCCGGATACTGGTCATCGAGGACGAGCCGCTCTCCCTGCGCGAGATCGTCAAGGGCCTGAACGCCGCCGCGCGCTCGCTCGACAATCCCCTCGGCATCACCTTCAGCGGCGTCGCCACCGCCCGGGAAGCACTGGCCGCGATCGAGGCTGACGGCGACATCCAGGCCGTGCTGGTGGACGACAAGCTCTACTCGCTCCCTGAAGGCGGGAAGCCGGGAGCCCGGACGAACGGCGGGCGCAAGAAACTGCAGATGTCGGCGCTCGAACTCGTGCAGCGGATCACGCGCTTTCGCCCCGAGCTCGACGTCTACATCCTAATCGCGCAGGAAAAGGAAGACGACGTCGTAGACGCTTTGTTCACGGAGGCGGTGGATGGGTATTTCTATCGCGAGGAACGCGACTATCGCGGCATCTACCGCATCCTGAACGCGCAAATCCAGGAAAAGGCGCGCACCCCGTTCACTGACCAGCTCAAGACCTACGTCTGGATGGCGAAGGACCAGTGGCACACCCCCGGCCATTCGTCGGGGGAGAGCCTGCGCGGCAGCCCCTGGGTGAACGATTTTTACGAATTCATGGGCGACCACGTGTTCGACGCCGACCTGTCGGTGTCCGTGCCGATGCTCGATTCGCTGATGGAGCCGCGCGGCGTGATCGCCGAGGCGCAGCAGATGGCCGCCAAGGCTTTCGGCGCGCGGCGCACCTTCTTCGCCACCAACGGCACCTCGACCGCGAACAAGGTGATCTTCCAGACGCTGCTGGCGCCCGGCGAAAAGCTGCTGCTCGACCGCAACTGCCACAAGAGCGTGCACCACGGCGTGGTCCTGTCGGGCGCGCATCCGGTTTACCTGGATTCGGCCCTGAACAAGAAGTATGGCCTTTACGGTCCTGTTCCCAAAAAAGTTCTTTTAGATGAAATAAAAAAACACCCTGACGCCCAGGCGCTGATTCTCACCTCCTGCACTTATGACGGTTTGCGCTATGACCTCGCGCCGATCGTCAAGGCTGCGCATGCCCGGGGCATCAAGGTGATCGTCGACGAGGCCTGGTACGGCTTCGCGCGCTTCCATCCGGAATTCCGCCCCACCGCGCTGGAAGCCGGCGCGGACTACGCGACGCAATCGACGCACAAGGTTCTGTCGGCGTTCTCGCAGGCCTCGATGATCCACGTCAACGATCCGGACTTCCGCGAGCACCTGTTCCGCGAGAACTTCAACATGCACACCTCCACCTCGCCGCAATACGGCCTGATCGCGAGCCTGGACATTGCCCGCAAACAGGCGACGATGGAGGGCTACAAGCTGCTCTCGCGCACCATCGCGCTCGCCAAGGAGCTGCGCCAGCAGATCAACTCCACCGGGGTGTTCCGCGTGCTCGAACTCCCCGACCTGCTGCCCGAAGGGGTGCGGCATGACGGCATTCGCCTGGACATCACCAAGGTGACCGTGGACGTCTCGGGCTGCGGCTATACCGTGGACGACCTGCAGAAAGAGCTGTTCGACCGCTACAACATCCAGATCGAGAAGAGCACCTTCAACACCATCACCCTGCTGCTCACCATCGGCACCACGCGC
>JANYII010000148.1 GCA_025358705.1 Betaproteobacteria bacterium
TCTTCACATAGCCGCGCTCGTCCATGACGCCGATGTCGCCGGTCTTGAACGCGCCGTCCTTCGCCATCACCTTGGCGGTTTCCTCAGGGCGCTGCCAGTAGCCCTTCATCACCTGCGGCCCGGCGATGCAGATCTCGCCCACCTGGCCCACCGGCAGGATCTTCTCGTCGTCATCGCGGATGGTGATGATGGTGCTCGGCACCGGCAGGCCGATGGTGCCGCTGAATTCGGTCTGGTCGACCGGGTTGGTGGTCGCCACCGGCGAGGTCTCGGTGAGGCCGTAGCCTTCGAGGATCGCCACCTTGGTCGCCTTGTGAAAGCGGTCGGCCACCGCCTGCTGCATCGCCATGCCGCCGGCCGAGGCCAGGCGCAGCTGGGAGAAATCCACGCTGGCGAAATCCGGATGGTTCAGCAGGGCGTTGTACAGGGTGTTCAGCCCGCTCATGGCGGTGAAGCGGTTGTTCTTCAGTTCCTTGATAAAGCCCGGGATGTCGCGCGGATTCGGGATCAGCAGGTTGCAGCCGCCGTCGCGCAGCATGAACATGCAGTTACAGGTCAGCGCGTAGATATGGTAGAGCGGCAACGGCGCGACCATGATCATGGGATCGTCTTCCTTGCGCGTTGGCGAGAACCAGGCCGACACCTGCTCCATGTTGGCGATGATGTTCCGGTGCAGGAGCATCGCGCCCTTGGAAACCCCGGTGGTGCCTCCGGTGTACTGCAGGAACGCGATGTCTTCGGGTCCGACATCGACCTTCTTGAGCTGCATGCCTGAGCCCTCGCTGATCGCGGTATTGAACGGCACCGCGCCGGGCAGGCTGAAGGCCGGCACCATTTTCTTGACCTTGCGAACCACGAAGTTGACGATCAGACCCTTGAAGCCGAGCAGGTCGCCCATGGCGGCCACGACGACATGCTTGATCGGGGTTTTCGACAGCACCTGTTCCAGCGTGCCGGCGAAATTCTCGAGGATCACGATCGCTTCGGCACCGGAATCCTTGAGCTGGTGCTCGAGTTCGCGCGGCGTGTAGAGCGGGTTGACGTTCACCACCGTGTAGCCCGCGCGCAGGATGCCGAATACGGCCACCGGGTACTGAAGCACGTTAGGCATCATGACCGCGACGCGCGCGCCCTTGGCGAGCCCTTTGGACTGCAGCCAGGCGCCGAAACGCGTCGAGAGCCGGTCGACGTCGTCGAAGGTGATCGTCTTGCCCATGCAGATGTACGCCGGCCGGTTCCGGTACTTGCCGATGTTGGCGTCGAAAAGGTGCGGTATCGAGCGGTAGGCGTTGACGTCGATCTCCGCGGGCACGCCCTTCGGATAGCTTTTCAGCCAGATCTTTTCCATGGGGACTCCTCCTGCGGGGAATTCTAGCCCAGGAGAGGCGCCGCCTGCGCCCTAGCGGTGCTTGAACTTCGGTTTTCTTTTCTCCACAAAAGCAGCCATGCCTTCCTTCTGGTCATCCAGGGCAAAGGCAGCATGGAACAGGCGACGTTCAAACAGCACGCCTTCGGACAGCGTGCTCTCGTAGGCGCGGTTGACCGACTCCTTGATCAGCATCACCACGGGCAGCGAATAGGAGGCGATCTTCTCGGCCACCGCCATCGCCTCTTCCAGCAGCTTGTCGTTCGGTACCACGCGCGATACCAATCCCCCGCGTTCCGCTTCCGTCGCGTCCATCATGCGCGCGGTGAGGCAAAGGTCCATCGCCTTCGCCTTGCCGACCGCGCGCGGCAGGCGCTGCGTGCCGCCCGAGCCGGGCAGGATGCCGAGGTTGATCTCGGGCTGGCCGAACTTGGCGCTCTCGGCGGCAATCACGATATCGCACATCATCGCCAGCTCGCAGCCGCCGCCAAGCGCGTAGCCGGCTACCGCGGCGATCACCGGCTTCCTCACGTTGCGGATGTGCTCCCAGTCGCGCGTGATGTAGTTCGACTTGAAGGCGTGCTGGAAATCGAAGTCCTTCATCGCGCCGATGTCGGCACCGGCGGCGAATGCCTTCTCGTTGCCGGTGATCAGGATCGCGCCGACGCCGTCGTCGGCGTCAAAGCCGTACATCGCGGCGCCAAGTTCCTGCATCAGCTTCGGCGCAAGCGCGTTCAGCTGCTTGGGGCGGTTGAGGGTGATCAGCGCAACGCGCCCCTTGACTTCGGTAGTGATGAATTCGTAGCTCATACGCGGGATTTTAGCTAAGCTTTACTCATGGAACCCGTCCTAGTTTCGCTGGAATCAGGCGTATTGCACGTCACGCTCAACCGCCCGGAGAAGCTGAATGCCTTCAATCCCGCCCTCCACAAGGGTCTCGCCGATGCGATGTCGCGCGCAGAATCCGAGGCGGCGATCCGCTGCCTGTTGATTACCGGCGCCGGCCGCGGCTTCTGCGCCGGACAGGACCTGGGCGAGCGCGACATGAAGGCAGCGGCCATCGACCTCGGCTCCGGCCTGGAGACCTGGTACAACCCGCTCGTCAAGCGCATGCGCGCCCTGCCAAAGCCGATCGTCTGTGCGGTGAACGGCGTGGCGGCGGGCGCGGGCGCCAATTTCGCGCTTGCCTGCGACCTCGTGCTCGCCGCGCGCTCGGCCTCTTTCATCCAGGCCTTCGTGAAAATCGGACTCGTCCCGGATTGCGGCGGCAGCTATTTCCTGCCGCGCCTGGCCGGTACGCAGCGCGCGATGGCGCTGGCGATGACCGGCGACCGGCTCTCGGCCGAGGACGCGGAGCGTTGGGGCCTGATCTGGAAATGCGTCGACGATGCCGATCTGAAAAAGGAATCTGAAAAACTTTCCCTCCAGCTGGCGAGCGGCCCGACCCGGTCGCTCGGCCTGATCAAGAAAGCCATTTACGATTCCGCCGGCAATGATCTTGCCGCGCAGCTCGACCTGGAGCGCGACCTGCAGCGCGAGGTCGGCAAGGGCAAGGATTACCGCGAAGGGGTCGCTGCGTTCCTCGAGAAGCGCAAACCGGATTTCAAGGGGCAATGAAGAAATTTCCGCTCGAGCCGATCGAGAAGGCTTCGCGCAAGAAATTGCGCGACCTGCAGCTCTCGCGCCTCAAGTGGTCGCTGAAACACGCCTACGAGAAAGTTCCGCACTACCGGAAGAAGTTCGACGCCGCGGGCGTCAAGCCGAAAGACCTGAAGACGCTCGCCGACCTGGCGAAATTCCCGTTCACCGCCAAGGCCGACCTGCGCGACACCTATCCCTTCGGCATGCTCGCCGTGCCGATGGACAAGGTGGTGCGCATCCACGCTTCCTCGGGCACTACCGGCAAGCCCACCGTGGTCGGCTACACGAAGAAGGACATCGACACCTGGAGCCACCTCATGGCGCGCTCCATCCGGGCCGCGGGCGCGCGGCCTGGCGACAAGCTTCACAATGCCTATGGCTACGGACTGTTCACCGGCGGACTGGGCGTTCACTACGGCGCCGAGCGGCTGGGCCTCACCACTGTCCCGGTCTCAGGCGGCATGACCGAGCGCCAGGTGCAGCTGATTCGCGATTTCAAGCCGGACATCATCACGGTGACGCCCTCCTACATGCTGGCAATCTGCGACGAGATGGAGCGCCAGGGTTTCGATCCGAAGAAATCGTCCCTTCGAATCGGGATATTCGGCGCGGAACCGTGGACGACTGAACTGAGAAAGCAAATTGAAACAAGAACTTCCCTCCAGGCGATCGACCTCTACGGCCTTTCGGAAGTCATGGGCCCGGGCGTCGCGCAGGAATGCATCGAGACCAAGGACGGCCTGACCATCTGGGAAGACCATTTCTATCCCGAGGTGGTGGATCCGGTGACCGGCGAAGTGCTGGCCGACGGCGAAAAAGGGGAACTGGTTTTCACCGCCCTCACCAAGGAAGCGCTGCCGATCATCCGCTACCGCACGCGCGACCTGACGCGCCTGCTGCCCGGCACGGCGCGCGTCATGCGCCGCATGGAGCGCATCACCGGGCGCTCGGACGACATGCTGATCATCCGTGGCGTCAACCTGTTCCCGTCGCAGATCGAGGAACTGATCCTGAAGCGGCCGGAACTCTCGCCGCACTACGTGCTGGAACTCTCGAAGCAGGGCCCGCTCGACCACCTGACGGTCCTGGTGGAATCGACGGACCAGGGTGCCGCCGGCAAGCTGCAGCACGACATCAAGTCCTATATCGGCGTGAGCGCCGACGTGAAGATCGTGGCGGCGGGCACCATCGAGCGCTCCATCGGCAAGGCCAAGCGCGTCATCGACAAGCGGCCCAAGTAGGGGCCTAGGCCACCGACTCAAGCGCCAGCAGCGCACGCTTGCGCTTCAGTCCGCCCGCATAGCCGGTCAGGGATCCGTCGGCGCCCATGATGCGGTGGCAGGGCACGATGATGCTGATCGGATTGCGACCGGTCGCTGCCCCCGCGGCGCGTGCGCTGCCCGGACAGCCAGCCTTTTCAGCCAGTGCCCCGTAGGTCATCGTCTTGCCGAAGTCAACACTTGAGATTGCTTTCCATACGGATCGCTGGAAGGACGTCCCTTCCGGGTCGAGCGCGACGGAGAAGCGCCTGCGCTTGCCGGCGAAATACTCGGCCAATTCGCGCTTCGCCCGCTTCAGCGGCGCGTGTTGCGGGTCGCGCTTCCATTTCCTTTCCTTCTCCGGGAAGTATTTCTGCCCCTTGAAATAGACGCCCGAGAGGCCGGCTTCGGTCGCGACCAGAAGCATTTCTCCGTGCGGACTCTTGAAAGTATCGTAGTAGCGCATGTTCATTCTTTCTTCAGAAGAGATTGCCAGAGATGCATCACCGCATACGCGCGCCACGGCCGCCAGGCTTCGCCGGCGGCGAGCACGCGGCGCGCGTCTTTCTCGCCCAGCGCTTTCATCACGCCCAGATCCGTGTGCGGGAACGCATCCGGCCAGGCCAGCGCGCGCATCGCG
>JANYII010000151.1 GCA_025358705.1 Betaproteobacteria bacterium
TGATGCCGCAGGGTTCGGATACCGTCGTGGTGCAGGAAGTCTGCCGCGCGGACCGGGACCGGATCACCGTTCCGGCCGGCCAGAAGGCGGGCCAGAACGTGCGCGCCGCGGGCGAAGACCTGAAAGCGGGCGTGGCGGTGCTGCGTCCCGGGCAGCCGCTTCGTGCCGCAGAGCTTGGGCTGATGGCGTCGCTCGGCATCGCCGAAGTCAAGGTCGTGCGCAGGCTGCGGGTCGCGTTTTTCTCCACGGGCGATGAACTCACTTCGATCGGCACGCCGCTCGCGCCGGGCCAGGTCTACGACTCCAACCGCTACACGCTGCACGGCATGCTCTCCGGCCTTGGCGTGGAGATCATCGACATGGGCGTGGTGCGCGACGATCCGCAGAAGCTGGAAGCAGCATTCGCCGCCGCCGCGGCCAAGGCGGACGCCATCATCACCACCGGCGGGGTCTCGGTCGGCGAGGCCGATTTCGTCAAGCAGCTGATGGCGAGGCTGGGCGAAGTGCTGTTCTGGAAAATCGCCATGCGCCCCGGCCGGCCGATGGCCTTCGGCAAGGTCGGCAAGGCATTCCTGTTCGGGCTTCCCGGCAATCCGGTCGCGGTGATGGTGACCTTCCACCAGTTCGTACGCGATGCACTGCTGGTCCTCGGCGGCCGCACGGATGCATTCCAAGTCCCGCTGCTCAAGGCCGTAAGCGCAGCCGCCATCCGCAAAGTTGCCGGCAGGACTGAGTACCAGCGCGGGGTACTGTACGAAGAAAACGGCACGCAGAAGGTCCGCGTCACCGGCCAGCAGGGCTCGGGTGTCCTGCGCTCCATGTCGGAGGCGAACTGCTACATCGTGCTCGAGCACGAGCGCGGCAAGGTCGAGGCGGGGGAATTGGTAAGCGTGCAGCTGCTGGCCGCGCTGTGACGAAAATCGGGGTCAGAGCCCGATTTCCAGTGAATCGGCAAGCGCAGCCATGAAATCGGACTCTGACCCCGATTTTCGTGCGGTGGCGTTATGGCTGCTGGTCTGCGCCGCCTTCACTTTCGCCATGGTCATGGTGGGCGGCATCACGCGCCTCACCGAATCCGGCCTCTCGATCGTCGAGTGGCAGCCGATCGTCGGCGCCCTGCCGCCGCTGTCGGACGCCGACTGGCAGGCCCTCTACAGCAAGTACCAGGCGACGCCGCAGTACCAGAAGGTGTTCACGGACATCGGCCTGGACGGATTCAAGAGCATCTTCTGGTGGGAATACGCGCATCGCCTGCTCGGGCGTGTGATCGGGCTGGTTTTTCTTTTGCCCTATTTGTTTTTTTTAGCCAAAGGAAAATTAGACAAACCACTTTCCTGGAAACTCGCGGGCCTGTTCGTGCTGGGCGGCCTGCAGGGCGCGATGGGCTGGTACATGGTGCAAAGCGGGCTGGTGGACGACCCGCGCGTCAGCCACTTCCGCCTGACCGCGCACCTCGGGCTCGCCCTCCTGATATTCGGCATCGAGTTCTGGCTCGCCCTGGGGCTTCTGCAGGAACGAACCGGAAAAACCGGTCACTTTCCCCGCGCCGTCCTCGGCCTGGTGTTCCTCATGGCGCTCTCGGGCGGTTTCGTCGCCGGCATGCGCGCAGGACACGCCTACAACAGCTTTCCGCTCATGAACGGCCACCTGGTCCCGCCCGAAGCCTTCATGCTCGAGCCCTGGTGGAGCAACTTCTTCTGGAACGTGGCCACAGTGCAGTTCGTGCATCGGGCCTTTTTCTGGCTATTGGCGATTTTGGTTCCGTTACTTTGGCTTAAATCAAAAAATACAAGCGCAAAGATCGCAGCGCATCATCTACTCGCGATGTTGGTGCTGCAGGCGGCGCTGGGAATCTCGACGCTGCTGCTGGCGGTACCCGCGCCGTTGGCGGCTCTGCACCAGGCCGGCGCGGTTCTCCTGCTGGCCGCCGCCATCTGGACCGTTCACGCCAGCAGTACCAGCACTCCCAGCACCGCGAACGCCGCCGCCGCGATGCGCTGAAGCAGCCGCATCGGAATCCGCCGCAGGATCCGCTCGCCCAGATACACCGCCGGCACGTCGGCGATCATCATCCCCAGCGTCGTGCCGGCGACCACCGCCGCGACTGACGCGTAGTTCGCGGCCAGCGCGATCGTGGCGATCTGCGTCTTGTCGCCGATCTCCACCAGGAAGAAAGCGATCAGCGTGGTGCCGAACGCGCCGAATCGGCTCGACGCCTTTTCCTCGCCGTCGATGCGGTCCGGGATCAGCGTCCACCCCGCCATGGCGAGAAACGACAGCCCGAGAATCCAGCGCAGCGCTTCGCGGCCGAGCGCCTCGGCGATCCCCACGCCCAGCAAGGCGGCGATCGCATGATTGGCGAGCGTGGCGACGAAAATGCCCGCGACCACCGGCGGCGCGCTCCGGTAGCGCGCCGCGAGCAGCAACGCGAGCAGCTGCGTCTTGTCGCCCATCTCCGCCAGGGCGACGACGCCGGTCGAGACCAGGAAGGCTTCCAGCATGCGGGGCATTGTCGCCGATAAAAATAATCCGGAAAGCGGGAATAAACCGGCGCCGGCCGCAGTCTTGCATCCTGTACCCACCCAAAGGAGGCGGCAATGGCGCAGGCGATCGATCGCAGGGATTTTCTCAGGCTGGCGGGCGTCGGCGGCGCGGTGTTCGCCTCCGGACTCGCGGGCTGCGCCGGCATGGCCGGCTCCATGAAGGATGACTTCTATTTCGTCCAGCTCTCGGACAC
>JANYII010000155.1 GCA_025358705.1 Betaproteobacteria bacterium
TGGCGCGAAACAATGCGCGACCTGTAATTTCTGTTACGGGATATGTCGGCAACGAAAAAACTGTGTTCAGTCCGCCTTGATCCCCGCGAGCCTGACAGCGCGGCCCCATTTTTCGATCTCCGCGAGGTAGAACGCGCGAAATTCGGCGGGCGTGCTGCTGGCGGCATCGATGCCCTGCTTGTCTAGCTGCTCGCGAATCCTCGGATCGGCCACCGCGTTGCGGATTTCCGCGCCGAGCCGCTCGATCGCGGCCTCCGGGCTGCCGCCGGTGGCGAAAACGCCGTACCAGGTGAATATCTCGTAGCCGGCGACGCCCTGTTCCGCGGCGGTCGCAAGATCGGGCAGCCCGCGGATCCGTTCGCGCGTGGTCGCCGCGATGATGCGGATTTTCCCCGCCTTCGCCAGGGGCAGCACGGGCGGCAGCGCCGAGATGATCATGTCCACCTGGCCGCCGACGACGTCCGCCAGCGCCTGGGCGTTGCCCTTGTACGGTACGTGCACCAGGTTGATCCCCGCCATCGACTTGAGCAGTTCGCCGCCGAGGTGGAGCGTGGTGCCGTTGCCCGAGGATGCGTAGGTCATCGTGCCCTGGCGCGCTTTCGCCAGCGCGATCAATTCGCCGATCGAACGCGCCGGTATTTCCGCGTTCACCACGATGACGCTGGGCGCGACACCGACCATGCCCACCGGCGCGAGACCGTTTACCGGGTCGTAGGGCAGGCGCGCCTGGATCGACGGCGCGATCGCATTGCCGGTGGAACCCAGGTAGAGCGTGTAGCCGTCGGCCGCCGCCTTCGCCACCATTTCCGCGCCGATCACGCCCGCGTTGCCCGGACGGTTGTCCACCACCACCGGCTGCCCCAGGCCCTCCTGCAGGCGCGCGGCGATGACGCGCGCGACGATGTCATTGGCGCCACCGGGCGGGAAACCGACCACCATGCGCAGCGGCTTCGACGGATAACCTTGCGCATGCGCCGTGGCGGCCGCGAACAGCGCAAGCAGGGCGACTTTCCGGATCAGCTTCATTCCACTCGCGCTCCCGATGCACGGATCGCCGGCGCCCAGCGCTCGGTGTCTTCCTTGATGAAGGCGGCGAACTGCTGCGGCGTCATGGCGGTGGCCTTGGAGCCGCCGGACGCGTATTTCTCCTGCATTTCGGTGGTTGCCATGGCGCGCTGGATCGCGGCGGAAAGTTTTTCCACGATCGAGGTCGGCGTGCCGGCGGGAAACGCCACGCCGTGCCAGGAAATGGCCTGGAAACCGGGCACGGTTTCGGCGATGGCGGGGATTTCCGGCGCAGTGAACCAGCGCTCGAGCGAAGTCACGCCGATCGGGCGCACCTTGCCGGCCCTGGCCTGCGCCAGCACGGTGGGCATGTTGCCGAAGGTCATCGCCACCTGCCCGCCGATCACGTCGGTGAGCGCGGGGCCGCCGCCCTTGTACGGCACGTGGAACATGTCGGTGCCGGTCATCATCTTGAACAGCTCGCCCGAGAGATGCAGCGAGGTGCCCTGCCCCGAGGAGGCGAACGCGTATTTGCCCGGTTCCTTCTTCAGGAGTGCAATCAATTCCGGGACAGTCCGCACCGGCAGGTTGTTGTTGACCACCAGCAGGTTCGGGAAGGTGCCGACCATCGACACCGGCGCAAAATCCCTGATGTGGTCGAACGGCATCTTCGCGTACAGCGTCGGGTTGATCGCATGCGAGGCCACCGTGATCCAGCCGAGCGTGTAGCCGTCCGGTGCGCTGCGCGCGAGTTCCGCCACGCCGATGTTGCTGCCCGCCCCGGGCTTGTAGTCGATGACGAACTGCTGGCCGAAAGCGCGCGTCATGTGCTCGCACAGGAGGCGCCCCTGGAAGTCGGTGCTGCCGCCAGGAGAGAAAGGGATGATCAGGCGCACCGTCTTGCCCGGCCAGCTTGCGGGATCCTGCGCCTGCGAGGCGGCAGGCAATGCAAGCACCGCCGCACAACTCATTGCAACCCAGTTCTTCAGGTTCATCCTGTCGCCTCCGGTTGGCAGTCCAATCCTGCCATTTTTTATGCAAGGTCCGCGCCCTGCTTCACTTTCCAGCCAAAATACTGCCATCGCCCTGCACGCCGGCTGCCTTCCCGCGCGACCCTCTTGCGTGCAGCCTGCATTCTGTGCGAAAACCAATCCGAATGCCTCCCACCCCGCTCGAAGAACTGATCGCACTGACCGGCCTGCCCGCCCCGCAACCCGGTCAGGTAAAGATATC
>JANYII010000159.1 GCA_025358705.1 Betaproteobacteria bacterium
TCTATAAATTCCCTACCAACCGGCCTCACGCTTTTCGGCCTGTGGAAACCGAACTGGAGCGACTGGGCGTCCTGAGGACGATTGCGGAGCCGTTCCTCGGCAGCCGCCCCGAGACCCTATACGGCATGGTGGAGAATCAGAAGATGCCGCTGCCCGAGATTCTGCAGCTGCTGGGCAGCCAGGGGAAGATCGAATACCTGGCTGTCAATTCGCAGGCAAACATGTCGTCGCTGGACCAGACGTTCCTCGCTGCGCGTTCCGTGCCGCACAGCCTGGCAGGCTTGTCCGCGACGATCGAAACGGAACTCATGAAGCGCCTGGACGAGGCGCGGAGAAAGCTTACCGCGACCGACCTCGCGCTCGGCATCCGATTTCCGCACAAGACGGAAGTGGCGGAGATGGCCGCCAGAGTAGCGCGCGACGTGGAGGCATTGCCGCTTCCCGGCGCAGCGACGAGGAAAGCGCCTGATCGCAATTTCCTGGAGGCAACGGGCGCGGCGGCGAAAGGAATGCTCAGGCAGGCAGCCTATCGGATTTACCACGCACCGTTACTCGGAACCCTGGCGGTGCGCGCATTGAAAGGCGCGGCCTACTGGGCGCACCGCATACCGGCAATCGACCTGCTATTGGCGAGGGGGCTGCGACGCCTGTGGGTAAGCCCGGCTCCTGCCGCTGGAATTTACGACATCGCTGTCGCCAACATCTTTGGCGGCGCGCTTGCTGCAGTCGTCCGCAAGTCGGGCGATGGCCTGTTGCCGGCGCATGCGGATGGACTGCGCAGCGATCTGCGGTATTCGGCGGGCAGCCGCAAAGACGTCATCCTCGGCTACCCCCCGGCGCTGGCAAGAGTCCTGGAACTGGCGTACGACCTGGTACCGGACATTCAAACCGCGACACCGGATGAGATCGGCCGTCATTTCCCCGCGGACGAATGGAAACTCGGCGGTGATCACGAAGTGCGCGATCTGGCCCTGCTGTGTAGAACGGGCGGCATCCGGCTGCGTCCGGCGAACGCGCGGGGAAAGCTCGTTGTTCTTCTGCGCCTGAATGGCGCCCCCCTGGACGAGCCCTTCCGAATCCAGCTGCTGATCAATGGCAAGGAGGTCGCAGGTGTCGATGTGCACCAACCGGATTCATTCCTGTTGCGCGGCGAGTTGCCGGCAGGCGATGCAACCGCCGTGCTGGGGGTTGGAGTACATGGTTTCGGTACGACACCGTTGACGAAAATTCCGCCAGTGAGGGTTCTTGCGGTTCGGATCGTCTGCGTTGCCGGCGAATGAAAACCCCTATCGGCGGAAGAGCATGGCGATAAAGCGAAGTGGCCAGGTCAGTTTCCAGGACAGGGATCCCTGCATGGCTGCTATGTGGGCATCGCGAACAGCGACCGGCTCGGCCTGCGCGATGGGTTGCTCGAGCATTCCACCTGCCAGGATCGGAAGCTCGGCATCCGAGGCAACCGCCATCAGGTAGACGGGGCGCGGCATGCCTCGAACATACTCCAGGCTCCCGCCGGCGCGCTCAAAGCAGCCGGCCTCCGTGAGCCCATCATCGATAAAGATGGCCGAACCATACATCACCCGTTGGCCATAGATTGCGTGCTTCCTGAAGAAAGCGTCCAGCAAACCGGAAAATTCATGGCGATAAAGTTCCCGGACGTGGTGCGGATTTCGATACTGCGGCCTGTCGCTGTATTCCAGCTTGTCGGGGCTTGAAATGACCAGCACGCCATCCGGCTTGAGGACCCTCTTTATTTCCCGCATCATTGCTTCGTGCTGATCGTGGTGCTCGATCGTCTCGAAGCTCACGACAACATCGACGCTGGCATCCGGCAACGGCACCGCCTCGCATGCACCCTGACGGAATTCCAGGTTGCCGGCCCGGTACTTCGCCTGCGCATGCGCTATGGCGTCCGGGGAAATATCGACGCCCGTAACGCGGGCCGCGCCCAAAGCGAGCATGGCACTGCCATAACCTTCGCCGCACGCGATATCCAGCACCGCTTTCCCCTTCACTACGCGCGCGGCCAGCAGATATCGGTGCAAGTGCTCCAACTGGATATTGCCGCCGACTTCCGGCACGTAGCGCTCGCCTGTGAACTGCAATGAAGGAAATTTCCCGTTCATGGTGTTATCTCCCGGGACGGCGGGCAGTAATCGGCAGCGACCAGTCGTAGATCCAGTGAATGCCGAACTGTTGGTACGGCTTGCGACGAATGCGGATATCCACGAATCCCGCACGCCGCAACTCTTCCAGCACGCCCGATTCCGAGAATACCCGCATCTCCAGGGTGTCGCCCTCCCCGCCATGGAAAACAAGGTCGTCGAATTCCTGCCTGGCCCCACCGCTGGTGGTATTGACCAGGACGCGTTTTTTCCCGCGCTTTTCCAGGCGATAGTCATGCAGATCGGGAAAGTGCTCCAGCGTATCGCCGTTCTTGCCGTAGGGCACTGTGAGCACGAAGACGCCGCCCGGCTTGAGCATCCGGAGCGTATTCGCGAATACGCGCGAGACCGGCGGCGCCACGTGCTCGAATACGTCAGAAGACAGGACGAAATCGCAGCGGCCCAGCCAGGCCGCATCCGGATTCGTGATGTCGAAATAGGGCGGCTTGTGCAGAAAGGTATTGGTGTATCCGAGACTGCCGGCGAGTTTGCCGGCATAGGCATCCGCCCCGCTCATGTCCATGCCGACAATGTCCGGTCGCGATGGAAAATCCGGCAAGGCGACGCTTTCCCCAAAAAGCTCCGACGACAGCACGTGCACCAGCGCGCGGATCCTGACCGTGGACCCGCAGCGGCAGGTCGCCTCTTCCCGGGTCAGCCTTTCCTTCCTCGCGCGCGACGCCCTGCCGCAGACGTTGCAACGAAAGCGAATTTCCCCAGCACCCGGTCCGGACCCCCGCAGCGTGTCGGCGAGGGAATATCCCCAGTAGCGCAGGTTGTACGCCCAGTACCGCACTGCGGACGGCAATCGGTCGACAAGCCTGTTCATCAGACCGTCAGCACGTTGAGATGAACCAGCATGGCGCGCAACTTCTCCCGGCCAGCGGCAAGCGACATCTCGCGCTCAAGGAACTGCAACCCCTGGTCGGAAAGCGACAACCAGAGCGATTCCTCGGAATAGACGCGCACCACTGCGTCTGCAAAGGCCTCCGGAGAGTCCGCCACCAACATTTCCCTGCCGTTCGTCAAGCCCATGCCTTCCACCGCAATCCGGGTTGCAACGCAGGGTACGCCGAAACCAAGGCTGGTAGCGATCTTGCCCTTGATTCCGGCGCCATAGCGCAGCGGAGCAACCGACAAGCGACAGCGGTTGAAGTAAGGCGGCAGTTCTTCGACGTAGCCCACGACAGTAATACCTTCCCCCTCCAGCGAGAGGACTTCGGCGGGCGGGTTGCTGCCCAGGACAAAAAACACCGCCTCCGGCAATTGCCGCCTGACAAGCGGCCATATTTCGGCGGCGAAGTAACGCACCGCATCGACGTTGGGCAAATGCTCGTAACCCCCGATAAACAGAATATCCCGGCGCGGTGCAAACGCGACCGAGCGACCGGAAATTTCGCAAAGCAAAGGAATGACGAAAAGCGCAGCACCTGGCAGTTCCCGGACCAGCAGTTCATGCTCCGTACGGCTCAGAACAATGGTGGCGTCCGACAGCCGCATTGTTCGCAACTCCAGTTCCCTTGTACGCACCGCCGCGCGTGCCAGCGCGGCAGACCCTTGCAATTCCGCTTGACGCTGTTCGCGCAGGAAATGCAGGTCCACGGTATAGAACACGATTCGCGCCTTCGGACAGTACCGGCGGACGTTTTCGACGTGCCGTGCGGCGTTGTGGGCCCTGCAGAGGAATACAAGGTCGTAGTCCATCCCCTGAGCTTCCAAGTGCGCATTCACGCTGGCGAGATGGGGGCTGTAAAGGCATTCAATCCCGGCTTCCTGCAGCTCCGAGGTATACCGGCCTTCGGCGAAAAAATTGTCTGCCGGGATGAACGTGACCTTGAATCCCAGGCCCTGCAGCAATCGCATGTAGTTGACGGTATCGACCGAACCCGCGTCCTTGTCGGGCATCGGAGTGCGGCTGTCGATCACAAGCACGCGACGCCGGACGATCCTTTCTTTTTCCAGACGAGGGGACTCGCCGGGCTCACGGTGGTCCGCCAGGACCGCGGACCATTTCTCGAGAAATTTGTGCCGGTTCGCCACCTGATAGGCCTTGGCCCCCTGGCTGAGGTCGCGACCGGAGGTCGCACCCTCGAAGTGAATGACCTCCGACATTGGCTGGTACAGCACCCGCAAGCCCGCGGCTCGTATCGAGAAAGCGAGGTCCGCATCCTCATAGTAGGCCGGGGCGTAGCGCGCATCGAACCCGCCCAGCTTGAGGAACAGCTCCCTGGGAACCATGATCGATGCCCCGGAGCAAAAGTCCACGTCCCGGCGGTAGTTGAATTCCGGCCGGTCCGGGTCCTGCCTGTTGCCATAGTTCCAGCCCGTCGCGTCGTTCCAGATGATGCCGCCGGCCTCCTGCAGGAGACCGTCGGGGTAGACCAGCTTTGAACCTGCAAGTCCCGCGTTCTCCAAGGCATCGAGACTGTCCGCCAGCGCATCGAGCCAGCCGGGCACCACCCAGGTATCGTTGTTCAGGAACAGCAGCAGGCGACCGCGCGCTTCGCGGGCACCGCGATTGCAGGAATGAATGAAGCCCGCATTTTCCGTATTGCGGAGGATCCGCAGATTTTCATAGCCCTGCAGCATCGCCGACGTCGAGTCGGTGGACGCATCGTCGACGACCAGCACCTCGAAGCTGCGCCTGGTTTCGGATTCAGCGATCGATTGCAGGCAGAGCGCCGTGTAGCGCGCCTGATTGAATACGGGGATGACAATCGAGACCTCGGGAACTTCCGGACGCGCGAAGCGCAGCAGCGGACCGTCACCATTGCGCTGCACCTCGCCAAGGCGCGCAAGCGCCCGTCCCAGGCTGGCTCTTGGCTTGGGCGCGGTGGCGCGCAGGACATGCCGGGTCAGGAAATACAATTTCCCGAGCAGCACCTGGTTCAGGAGGTAGCGAAGGTGCTGCGGTATCGGAAGCGCGCGGTATGCTCTGGCCGCGAGCCGCAACGGCACCTGAAGGAAATTCGCGGACAGGGTCTGCCTTTCGCGTCGCGGTAGAATCGGTTCGAACGACGAGCATAACACTTGGCAAACTTCATTCTGCGCCCGGCCTCCGAGCAAGTCCTTCTCGATCTGGGCGAGCTGTGGCGATTCCGGTACCTGTTCCTGGTCCTGGTGTGGCGAACGCTGAAGATCCGCTACCAGCAAACTGCCGTAGGCGTGGCCTGGGCAGTGCTGCAACCGCTGCTGCTGACAATCGTATTCACCATTGTCTTCAGCGTGCTCGCAGGCATGCCGACCGACGGCCAGCCGTACCCGATTTTCGTGCTGAGCGGCCTGCTAATGTGGCAGTTCGTTGCCCAGTCCTTCCAGCAGGCCAGCGCCAGCGTGGTTTTCGAGTCGCACCTCGTCACCAGGATCTACTTTCCAAGGATCCTGCTGTTGCTGGCGCCGATCGGCGCCGCGCTGGTCGATATGGCATGCGTGTTCAGTCTGCTGGTGTGCTTCATGTTCTGGTACGGCGTGGCGCCCGGCGTTGGCGTCTTCGCATTCGCTCCCGCGCTGCTGCTCGCGGCGGCAACGGTATTCGGATTGTCGCTCTGGCTCGCCGCCCTCTACGTGCGCTATCGTGATATCGGGCAGCTGCTGCCATTCTTGACGCTGATATGGATGTACTTGTCGCCGGTCATCTATCCGCTTTCCCTGCTGCCGCCGGAATACGAGGCGCTGTACGCTATGAACCCGATCGTGGTTGCAGTCCAGGCGAGCCGCTGGGCATTTGCCGGAGGCACCGCCCCGCCCTTCTACATGGCCGCGATTTCCACCGCTGTCGCCACCTTCCTCGTCGTCACCGGCCTGTGGTTCTTCCGGCGGCGCGAGGGAACCTTCGCCGACGTTGTCTAGGAGACCAGAATCGAACCGGCGCTGCGTGTCGAAGGCCTGGGCAAGTGGTTCGTGGTGAACGAGTTGCGCCACCCGGGCACGCTGTCGGCGCACCTGGGAAACCTGCTGGCTTCGCCATTCCGCGGCCGCACGGCCGAAACTGCCGCGCAACCGCAACCATTACCCGAAGGCATATGGGCGATCAGGGACGCGTCCTTCGAAGTACTCCCGGGACAGGTCCTGGGAGTACTCGGGCGAAACGGTTCCGGAAAAAGCACGCTGCTCAAAATTCTCGCCCGGATCACCGCTCCCACCGAGGGAATCGCGATACTGGCTGGCCGCGTCGGCGCGCTGCTCGAGGTGGGCACCGGTTTTCACCCGGATCTCAGCGGCCGCCAGAACATCCTGCTCAGCGGCACCATGCTCGGCATGACGCCGCGCGAAATACAGGGGTGCGAAGAGGCGATCATCGCCTTCGCTGAAATGGGCGAATTCATCGATACTCCAGTCAAGCACTACTCGAGCGGCATGTTCATGCGCCTTGCGTTCTCTGTCGCCGCCCACCTTGAAGCCGAGATCATGCTGGTCGACGAGGTGCTGGCGGTCGGCGACGCGGCATTCCAGGAAAAGTGCAAGAGCAAGATACGGGACATCGCGCGAAGCGGCCGCACCATCCTCTTCACCAGCCATGACATGGAGGCGGTATCCCGGCTCTGCTCGGCCGCGATCGTTCTCGAACGCGGCCGCATCGTCTACCAGGGCGCCGCCGATGGCGCGATCGCCCGGTACCGCGACGTCATGCAGATCCGCGGGACCTGATCATGCTGCGCGCCTGCGGGATGATCGCCTGCGCGCTGCTGATTGCAGCCTGCTCCAGCGCACCGCAACGCGGTCCCGGGTTCGCGGCGACGACGTACGCGAATCCCGTCCTGGGGCGCGATTTCCCGGATCCCGCGGTACTGCGTGCCGCCGACGGCTGGATATATGCCTACGCGACGCAGGCGTACACGGCCAACGGCGCCCTGAACATCCAGGTGGCACGCTCGCGCGACCTGGTGAGCTGGGAGCACCTCGGCGATGCGCTGCCAGGCAAGCCGGCATGGGCGGCGACAAAGCAGGTTTTCTGGGCGCCGCATGTGATTTACGACGGCCTCAGGTACATCATGTATTTCTCGGCGGAGCCCGACGCGGCGAAGGGGAAGTGCCTCGCCGTGGCTGTCGCCGCCGTTCCCGAAGGACCGTTCCTGGATATCGGCAACCCGTTGCTCTGCGGCGAGGGCGTCGAACACATCGACCCGATGGCCTTCGACGATCCGCAGACCGGCAGCCGGCTGCTGTACTGGGGATCGGGCGCCAAGCCGATCCGTGTGCAGGAGCTTGCGCCTGACCGCCTGCGTTTTTTGCCTGGCAGCGAATCCCGGGAAATCCTGTTTCCGGATGCGCAAAATCCCTACCTCTCTCTCGTTGAAGGCGCCTGGGTCACCTACCGGCACGGCACCTACTACCTCTACTACTCAGGGGATCGGTGCTGCGGCCTGGAGCCGAGATACGCGGTCATGGTGGCGCGCGCCGCCAGCGCCCGCGGGCCATTCGAGCCGTATCGCGAGCCGGGCGCGGCCGGGGCCAGCCCGATCCTGGCGCGCAACGGGTTCTGGATTGCGCCCGGCCACAACAGCGTTTTCACGGATGACGCCGGTGACGACTGGATGCTCTACCACGCGGTGGACGCAGGACGCGCGTATTTCGAGGACCGGCCGCGTGGCCGCGGCAGCGAACGCGTGATGCTGCTCGATCCCATTTCCTATCGTGACGGCTGGCCGCGCGTCGCCGGGCCGTCGGTGAGCCGGCGAGACGGCCCGCTGATGCGCAGCGGGTCACCGGACTGAACGTGCAGACGACCACAAGCACGGCGCCGCTGGACCGGCAAACGCTGCTCGTGGCCGGAATCAGTGTCGCGATCTCGTGTTACATCGCGCTTGCGCTCGCGTTCCAGCGATCCGCTGTGCCGGACCCCTTCGCCGTCCCGATTTTCCGGCACCTGGTTCTTTTCCAGGATTACTACGCCCTGCTCCCGTTCATCGGCATTCTGGCGCTGGCGCTGCTGGCCCCGGTCAGGGCGCTCGGCGTGCTGGCCGCCGCATGGTGCGGACGCCACGTATGGGCAGTCGCGTTCGCCACCACCGCGGCGCTGGCGGCCGGCACGCACATCGTCTATCACAGCCATCCGCTGTCGATGGATGAATACTCGATGGTCTTCCAGAGCATCACGTTTTCGGAAGGCCGGCTCACGGGACAGTTTCCGCCCGCGTTGATCGATTGGCTGGTACCGCCGCGGATGCAGGGCTGGTTCATGCGCGTATCTGCCGAAACCGGCGCCAACGTTTCCGCGTACTGGCCGGGGTTCTCGCTGATCCTCGCGCCGTTTTCCTTCCTGGGCATGCCCTGGCTGCTGAATCCGCTGATCGGAGGCGCCACGGTCCTGGTCATGCACCGGATCGCGCTGGCGCTATTCGACGACGTTGAGAGCGCGGGATTCGTGGTCCTGCTGACGCTCGCCTCGCCCGCGGTGACGATCAACGCACTCTCGTATTACGCGATGCCGGCGCATCTGCTCGCCAGCGCGCTATACGTACTCCTTCTCCTGAACGTCACACCGCGCAGGGCGCTGCTCGCCGGAATGGTCGGATCGCTGGCACTCGTGCTGCACAACCCCGCGCCGCACCTGCTGTTCGCGCTGCCGTGGATCGCCTGGCTTGCCTGGCGCCCGGCCAGCATTGGCGAACGCGTGCGCGTCCTTGGCGCCTTGATCGCCGGCTACCTGCCGTTGTGCCTGCTGCTCGGCTGGGGTTGGCCGTTCTTCCTGGAGAGTTTTTCCCTCAAGCAGCCGATGGCGGCTCTCGCGAGCCCTGCCGGTGCCGGCAGGATGGCGCTGAACAGTCTGCTGGCCAACTCGGGGTGGGTGCCTGGATCGAATCTCGGCATCCAACTGCTCGGCCTCTACAAGCTCTGGATCTGGGCAGTACCGGGTCTTCTGGTCGTAGCAGCCATGGGGGCATGGCGGCTGCGCAGGAAGCAAGGCTACTGGCTGGCGCTGATCTGTTCGGGGCTGCTCACCTACTTTGCCTATTTCCTGGTGCGCTTCGACCAGGGCCATGGCTGGGGCTTCCGATATTTCCACGCGGCATGGCTGGTGCTGCCGTTGCTCGCGGCCGGCGCGTTGCAGGTCAAACGCGGCCAGTCGCCACTGCAGGGCTACCTCGCCGGCGGCGCCATACTCAGCCTGGCTATCCTGACGACGCTTTCGGCGCTGCAGGTCGAGCGCTACATGGCGCGCCACCTGTCGCAGGCGCCCGTTGCCACCAAAGGCAGCGCCCGCGTCGTCATCATCGACCCGGCCAGCGGCTACTACACCTGGGACCTGGCGCAGAACGATCCGTTCCTGCGCAATGAGGTGATCCAGCTCGTCTCGCGCGGCTCGCAGCTCGACCGGGAAATGATGGCGAAAAACTTTCCGCAATACCTGCTGCTCGGCGCCGAGCGACGGGGTACCGTCTGGGGAATCGGGCCGCCCTAGTCGTCAGCGCGCGTATGAATCACCATCGCGAGCAGGAAGGAGCTGAAGAGCACGTTCAATCCCAGGCCGACGATGGTGGAAGCAAAAAACGCGAGGTGCACCGTGCTTTCCATCGGCGCACCCGGATTCGCCAGGCGTTCGGCAAGAATCGCCCCATCCACCACCAGCCCCGCAAGCATCATCAAGGCACCGGCAATCAGGCCGATTTCCAGGGTGTAGCGCCCAGTGAGCAGGTCCAGCATGCGGCTGCTCAAAGCCGGGTAGCGCCGTGCCATCACTGCCTTCGCCAGCACGCCAAGATTGATCACGTTGAAGCCGACCAGGGCAAGCAGGGCGCCCAGCGCGAGAAAATGGCTGCCGAAATACATGCCGCCAAGTTCGACGGGGCCGCGCACCAGCAGCAGTTGCAGCAGCAGACCGCTGCCAAGGAGCAGCGCGCCCGGGCCGAGATAAAGATAATCCGGCGCGTGCGTCAGGATGAAGCGCAGGTGCCGCCAGCCGTCGCGGAATGTCCGCAGGTGCGGCGGTCGCCCGCGCTTGTCCGGGTAGAGGCGCGTGGGAACTTCGGCGATGCGCAATCCGTGATGCGCGGCGTTGGCGACCATCTCGGTGGCGAACTCCATGCCCGGCGTGCCCATGCGCATGCGCGCGAAAGCTTCCCTGGTGAACGCCCGCATGCCGCAATGAACGTCGCCGACCTTGACGCCGAAGGCGAGGCGCGTGATCGCCGACAGCACCGGATTGCCGAGATAGCGGTGCAGCGGCGGCATGGCGCCCGGAAGTATCCCGCCCTTGAAGCGGTTGCCGATGACCAGGTCGAATCCCTCCTGGATCTTCTGCACGAACGGCCCGATCGCCGACCAGTCGTAGGAGTCGTCGCCGTCGCCCATCACGATGATCTGCCCGCGCGCCGATTCGATGCCGGTGCGCAGCGCGGCGCCGTAGCCCTTGACCGATTCGTGAATCACGCGTGCGCCGCGTTCCGCCGCGACGCGGGCCGTGCCGTCGGTCGAGCCGTTGTCGACCACCACGACCTCCCCCGCCACGCCGAGCGCCTTGAAGCTCTCCAGCGCCTTGCCGACGCAGGCGCCGACGGTACGCTCCTCGTCGAGGCAGGGAATCACGGCGGTGACGAGAACCGACTCCACCTTACCGGGTCTCCTCGTGGTACTCGTCGTCGATGTTCACGCCCCAGATGGCGCTCTTGTCGCTGCTGCCGGCAACGATTGCCTCGACCGCTTTTTTCGCCGACAGCATCGAGTGGTCCTGGTTGTTGTAGCGGTGCATGCCGTTGCGGCCCACCAGGAACAGGTTTGGAAACGCATCCAGGTAGCCGCGCAATTCGTCGAAGCGACCGTAGGTGCCATAGTAGCCGGGATAGGCCTTCGGCATCCGGATCACCACGCCATCGAGGTGGTCCGCCGGCTCGGCGAGATTCAGGCGGCGCATCTCCGCGACGCCAAGCTTCTGCAATTCCGCGTCCGGCATCGACCAGAGCTCGTCGCCCTCGCGGCAGAAGTACTCCATCCCGATCCAGACCGTTTCCGGGTCCCGTACCAGGTAGGGACTCCAGTTGTTGAATATCTGCAGCCGGCCCACCTTGACGCCGGATTCCTGGATGTAGATCCAGTTGTCGGGAACGATGTTCATCGGCCCGCTGCCCCCCGAAGTGGGCATCAGGCGCCGGTAGAGCAGGCCAACGGTGATGAAATCCCGGTACTCGAGGCCGGCGGCGATTTCCCCCGGCGCCTGCGGCGCGGCCGGCGCAAGCCCCAGTACCAGTTCGCGTACCGGCATGGTGGAGATGAAGCTGTCGGCTTCAAAGCGCCGCTCCGCGCCGTCGGGACTGCGCACCCGCACCGCGCGGATGCGGCCGTCGCCGTGCTCGATCTGCGCGACGGGCGCCTCGAACTCGAAGTGCAGGCCGCGCGCGCGCAATTTTTCGACCACAGTCTCCCACATCAATCCGGGGCCGTACTTCGGATACAGGAATCGCTCGATGAGGGAGGTCTGCTGCGCGGCGCCCAGGCCCTGGCCGCGGCCATGTCCACGAAAGGGCTTGAGGACCGCGTGCAGCAGCGCCTTGGCGATGGACAGGCTCTTGACGCGCTGCGCGCCCCATTCCGCGCTGATCTGGTCGCAGGGCGTGCCCCAGACTTTCTCCGTGTATTCCTTGAAGAACTGCAGGTACAGCAGGCGCCCGAAACGATTGATGAAGAAATCCTCGAGGCTGCGCTCCGGGCGGCGAGGAAACAGCATGGCCCACACGTAGCTGGTACCGAAACGCACGCAGCGCCAGAGTCCGAGCTTGAGCACCGTCTCGACATTTGCCTTCAGCGGATAGTCGAAGAACTTGCCGTCGAAATAAATGCGCGACAGGCGCTTGCGCACCAGCATCACGCGCGCATCGGCCTCGCTTGCCTCCGCAGTGGCGCCCAGAGTGCGTTGCTTGCCCTGGTAGGCAAGTAACAGGTCCTTGTCTCCGGCGTCCTGCGAGGCGCTCGCCGCCAGGGGCAGCATGCGCGTCCACCAGTCCATCACCCAATCGGATTTGGAGAAGAACCGGTGGCCGCCAATGTCGATCCGATTGCCCTTGTACTCTATCGACTGCGAAAGCCCGCCAATGTTGCGGGTTGCCTCCAGCACGACAATGTCGCGTACGCCCGCCTCGGCGAGCTCCCACGCGGCAGTCAGGCCCGCAGGACCGGCACCGATGATGATTACGCGCGTGCGGCTGGTTTCGATTCGCTCAGTACCGTGTAAACAGCAGGAATTTGCGCGACGCGAAATTGAAACAGAACACCAGCCCCGAAGAAAGAAGCTTGGCCGGCACGGGACCGAGGGCGAACCGGTCCACGCCAACGTAGATCACAAGCTCGTTGATTCCCATGCCCGCGAGGCCAATAAGCGCGAACACGGTGAACTCGACCCGTCGATCGGCCAGGCGCCGCTCGGCGAAAACCCAGCGCACGCTCAGCAGGTAGATCAGCGCCAGGCCCAGGGCGAACCCTACCGGGGCGGCGACGAGGTAGTGCACGCCCGCGAAGTAGATCAATCCGCTGTAAGTGGCCAGGTCGATGCCCAGTGCGAGCGCGGATGCGCCGAAGTAACGGAAGCCCTCCTTCGCCAGGCTGCGGAAGTTTTTCATTTCTCCATCTTCAGCAGCATCGAGGTCACCACGCTGCCGCCGTCCTGCGCGCGCATATTGACGAGCTTCGCTTTATCCACCAGCGCTCGGGTTCCCGCCTGCCAGGCCGTCGTGCGTATCGTGTCGCGCGGGTGGTACAGGCTCAGGAAAACGTAATCGGCGCCGGAATCGTTTACCGCCTTGCGATAGTCCGCCGACGGCAGCGACGCATCGGGCGCGGCGACGCCGCGACGGTCGGCGAGCAACGCAAGGTACGCCGGCGCGACCCACATGACGCGGTCTTCAGGGCGGGTGCGATTCCTGATGTCCTCCATGTCTGCGAACAGGTCGAGTTGCACCTGCGCGCGGGCTCTCGCCTGGACAAGATCCGGCGTTCGATACCAGTCGACGATCCCGGCGTAATTCCCCGGCGCCTGGGCACGCTGGACCATGAACGCCAGCGCGGGAGCGCTCAGGCTGATCATCAGGACCGCCAGCAACCCATGCCCGAGCACTGGCTGGCGACCGAGGAATCGCAGCCCACGGGCCATGGCCCAGAAGGCATACAACACCAGAACGGGCAGGACCGGAAACAGGAAACGCCCCATCTGGTCGTAGAACGGCCACACGAGGAACGTCGCGATGTAGCCGGCCATGATCCAGCCGTCGGCCTTGCCCGCGATCAATCGCAGCACCATGCCGGCAAGCGCGAGACAGCCGACCGCGCCGCCGAGCAGGGAACGCACGGGGCGGCCTTCCACCCAGAACAGCAGCAGGGATCCCACCCACGCCTCGCCTACGGCGTTCGCCTGCCGCAAGAGGCTCGCACCGATGGCAGCCAGCGGATTCTCCGCCCCGAGGAAAAAAGCGCCGTGCTCGGCAACGATCCGCGCATAGCTTCCGCCGGTCACGGCCGGACGCAGCAGCACCCACGCAAGGTACGCGACAACCGCGGCGACGGCGGGCATGGCAGACCGCAGCCTTGCGGCAAAGGACTGTTCGCGCCGCGTCACCGCCCATAGCGCATAGGCCGCAATCATCACCAGCGCCGCCGTCCGCGTCAGCAGCATCGCTGCCATCAGCAATGCCAGCATCCATAGCCGCGTGCCGCCAGCGATTCCGTTGCCCTTGCCTTCCGCCTCACAGACAAGGAGCGTCCCGAGCAGGAGCAGGCAGAACAGCGGCTCGCTGAGTATCCCCTTGGCGTTGACCCACATCGCCGGCAGGAGCACCACGCACAGGATGGCGACCGCCGCCGCGCGCCGGTCTTCCAGCCAGCGCGTGCCGAGCGCATAGGCGACCGGAACGCATGCGGCGAGGATCAGCGCCGTCACGACGTGCGCCCACGCGATATCGTGCGCGGCGCCCGCCAGGGCAAGCAGCGCGGGGAACAGCGGCGGGTAGATCGCTTCCCCCGCATACGCGGCCGCCACGGATTGCGAGGCTGCCTGGTACGGCGAGAATACCTGCGCCATGACCAGGTAGCTGACGCTGTCGTCGGCAAAGGTCGCCAGCGTCGGCTGCCGGACAAAAACGGCGCAAGCCCAGGCGAAGCCGAGCGTCAGGAGCGCCACCACGCCATCGGCGATCGCAAACCGCGAGCGCAGGTTCGCGAGCACGCTGCTCATGGCACGCTGCTCAAAACGGCGGCGACGTCGCGCGCCATCTCGGTCCAGGAAAACATTTTTGCGCGTGCAAGGCCCCTGGGCAGCAGCGCCGCGCGCAATTCAGGCTTCTGGATCTGGAGCATCGCGGCCGCAATGCTGCCATGATCGTAAGGATTGACATAGATCGCGGCATCGCCGGCGACTTCGGGCAGGGATGAATTGGAGGCCGTGATCACCGGGCATCCGCTCGCGAGCGCCTCGATCACCGGCATGCCGAAACCTTCGTAGACCGACGGATACACGAGCGCCAGCGCGCCGCTGTAGGCGAGCCTCAGGTCGTCGTCGCCAAGCGGCAGGACCTTGACCAGGCTGCCGGCGCAGGCCGCTGCCTCCTCCGGCTCAAGTTCGGCCATGTTGCCGACGCACAGCACGTCGTAGCGCGAGCGCTCGGGCAGCCGCGCGAAGGCACGGAAGAAGCCGCCCGCGTTCTTGTAGCTCGGTCGGCTGCCGACGAGCAGGAAGTAAGGCCGGTTCATGCCGTGACGGCGCCGGAACTCGTCCACTTCGGCCGCTCCGGCCGGACGGAACAGCGGATCGACCCCGACATGGGCCACCGTGATGTCGCCCTGCGGCACCGCCGGATAGAAACGGCGCAGGTCGCGTGCCGTGTTGCGGGAAATGGAGACGAAGCGCGATGCCCGGCCGATGCAATGCGCCTTTTCGCGCCAGGCTGGCGCGCCGAGGTCGACCCTGAGCACTTCGGGAATCATGTCGTAAATCATCATGACGACCGGCGTGGCGTCGGGTGTCGAGTAGAACGTCGAGGTAAATACCGTCGCGCGCTCCTCGTCGCACACCGCCTGCAGCATCGCCCGGTCTTCATCGAGCCGATCGTAGGAGTGGCGCGGCACCGTGCGTACCCGCAGGCCCGGCACCACCGGCGCCGTCCCTTCGCGATCCAGCAGCAAGACATTCTCGGCGAAGCCGCTCTTGCCCCACTCCCGGAACAGCGTGCGCCAGACACGCGCGATTCCGGTCGCATACTCCTGGAAGAACACGCCGTCCACCACCACGCGCATCGCATGCCCGGCGCGCCGGGCATGCGATGCGGGCGGTGCTGCCGGTGCAGGCGGTCGGGAGGCACCCGCCTTGCAGTGCCCGCGCCACGCCTCCCGGAAGAGCGATTCCAGTTGCGCCACGAAGCGCCGCGCATCCGTCAGGGGCGAGCGCTGCATGCGAGGCCGCAATTCGCGCCGCAATTGCGCCAGGCGCTGCCTGTCCGACGCCAGCGACAGTGCGATGCGCTCGTATTCCTCGTCGCTGCGCGCGATCAGCTCGCGCGCGCCGAGAAGTTCGAGTATTTCGGCGCCACTCGTCGACGCCTCGCTGTCGCCGGCCAGCGTCACCACCGGCACGCCCATCCACAGTGATTCGAGCGTTGTCGCAACGCCGGCACAGGGCGAGACGTCGAGGCAGATGTCGATCTGCGCATGGTGCTGCCACGCGGAGACCGCCGGATCGCGATCGCGAAATACGATCCTCGCCGGATTCACGCCCTCGCTCCGGAAGCGCTCTCCGACGCGTTCCACGAGCTCCGGCGCGCAGCGAGCGGCGATCAGGAGCCTGGACTCCGGCAGCGCGCGCAGCACCCTGGCCCAGAGGCCGATCGTCTGTCGCGACAGCGCCGATAAGTCACGACACGAGCCGAAGGTGATCGGGCCACCCTGCGCGCACGGAGACAATCCCGGTTCGGCCGCGTCCGGCGGCGGCTTGAAGCACCATCGGCCCTCCGGCATGCGCAGCAAGTGCTCGGCGCCGGTGACGTACGGATACCCCAGCCAGGAAACCTGCATCGGCGCGGGCCCGAAATCGGACAGTCGTGCGCGCTTGCCTCTCGCGCTGTGGCCGGCAAGGTCCACGAGGATATCCACGCCGTCCTCGCGGATGCGATTGGCGAGCTGGTCATCGCTCATGCGCGCGGTCGCGTGCCAGAGATCGACCTGGTTCCTCATGCACCATGCAGCCGGAGATTCGACCTCCGCGTCGGAATAGCACAGCGCCTCGAAAGCGTTCCGATCGCGCGCTGCCAGCACCGGCTCGATCAGGCAGGAGAGCGCCGGATCGTTGAAATCCGGGGCGAGGTACCCGACGCGCAGCCTTTTCGCGGGGTCGATTCCCCGTTCGGACGCAATTTCCTGGACAACTCGGCGCTTCGCCCACGCGGCATGTTCCTCGAGGATTTTCTCGCGGGACACGCCGGACGCGAAATTAAGCGCGTACAGCCAGTCGCTGGCGTAGACCTGCGAATCCGGTTCGAGTTCCCATGCGCGGCGAAAGGGCTCGAGCGCCGCTTCGGCCTCGCCGGCTTCGCGCAGCGTCCAACCGAGCGCCGAATGCCACATGGCATGGCTTGCATCCAACGCAATTGCACGGCGAAAGCAGTCCATCGCCTCGCCGACAATGCCGCGATCCAGCAGCAGGGTCCCCAGATTGAACCATCCCTGCGCCAGGCTCGAATCCGACGCCAGCGCAGCGCGGTAATGCGACTCGGCTTCAATACCTTTTCCGGCGCGCTGCAGGAGCATGCCAAGATTGGCGTTGGCCTTTGCATGCGCGCGATCCAACGCCAGCGCCTTGCGAAAAGCGCTCTCCGCCTTGTCGGCCAGGCCTTGATCCAGGTAGTCAATTCCCGCTGCGTACCAGTGGCCTGCACCGCCTGCCATCACTCGCCTTCCGACAACACGGTCTCGCACCATCGCACCCACATCTGCCTGTAGGCCGCCTCCAGGTTGCTTGCGAATCCGCCAGCGTCAAGCAGCGCGCAGGCGCGCAGGCGTTCGCGCATGCCGGCGCGCAATTCGCGCAACCGCGGCCCATCGGCCGCAAGCGCCGTTGCCTTGCGCAGGTAGTCCTCCGGCGTCGATGCCACCATGCTGGAAAGTCCGGCACGCGCGAGAATGCTCGCTCCGACCCTGGATGCATGCGTCTTTCCCGCCAGCGATATCACGGGAACACCCATCCACAACGCCTCGCAGGTCGTGGTGGTGCCATTGTAGGGAAACGTATCGAGGGCAATATCGACGGCGCCATAGCGCCCGAGGTGCCCCTCGGCGGAGGGCTCGGCACCGAGCAGTTCGATCCTGTCCGCGGCTATGCCATGGCGCGCGAAGCGCCCGAGGAGTTCGTTGCGGGCATTTCCGGATTCGAGCGCGTGCGCTTTCATGATCATGCGCGCGCTGGGCAGCGCGCAGAGAATTTCCGACCAAAGCGATATGGCGTCCGGCGTCACCTTGGCTAGGTTGTTGAACGATCCGAAGGTGATGCGCGCGGACTCGAGCATCGGCGGTTTGCCCACGGGCGGGCTGTCAGCGTGCGGCGCGTAGCACAGGAAGCCGCCGGCAAGGCGGACCAGTTTTTCCGAATATCGATTGTCGGCGTCGCCTTCAGGATCCGCGTCGGCGTCCGTGATGCGGTAGTCCATCTCGGGAAGGCCGGTCGTGTCCGGATACCCGAGCCAGGTCACCTGCACCGGCGCCGGCTTGCGCGCGAACAGCAGCAACCGCGCACTACCCGCATGACCTGCCAGGTCGACCAGGATGTCGATGCGATCCTGCCGGATGAGGCGGGCCGCGTCGTCATGGCCAAGCGCGTGGATATCCCGCCATGTGTCGCACAGACCCGCCAGGCGCCGGGTTACCGCATCCGGATAGGCCACGTCCGAATAGCAGAAAACACGGAAGCTCGAGCGGTTGTGCGCCGCGAGCACCGGCTCGATGAACGTGGCGACCGGGTGCGCATGAAAATTCGGAGAGACGTAGCCGATATTGAGCTTTCTCGCCGGGCTTCGGTCGACGTCCGCGGCAAATGCCGTGACCGAAAGGCCGCTGGCGTGCCGCCTGGCCCATTCGATGTGCTCCTTGTAGAGCGCAGGACCGTCGCCGCCTTTGCGGTAGTGCAGGCACAGCAGGAGATTGCTGTGCGCCGATATCAAATCCGGCTGGTCCTTGAGGGCCTGGCGAAAGCAGGCTTCGGCCTCGTCCGCGCGTCCCGCCATCAGCAGCGCGTTGCCAAGCCCGAAGCGCGCCCGCGCATCGCGCGGATCGATTTCAAGAACCGCGCGGTAGCACTCGGCTGCGGCATCGAGCTTCCATTGCACGACGCAGGCCTCGCCAAGGACACAGCGCCAATCGGCATGCCCGGGTTCCAGCGCCAGCGCGCGGCCGATGTCTTCTTCCGCCTGCGCTGCGTCCCCCCGCAGCTTGTGCATGTTGCCCCGGTTGTACAGCGC
>JANYII010000169.1 GCA_025358705.1 Betaproteobacteria bacterium
CAGGTTCACTTCCTTGACAGCGGCGATGACGCCTTCGGCGATAATGTCGCACTTCATGATGCCGCCGAAGATGTTGACGAGGATGCACTTCACCTTCGGGTTGGAGAGCATGATCTTGAAGGCCGCCGTCACCTTCTCCGCGGTGGCGCCGCCGCCGACGTCGAGGAAGTTGGCCGGCTCGCCGCCAAAGAGCTTGATCGTGTCCATGGTCGCCATGGCGAGGCCGGCACCGTTCACCATGCAGCCGATGCTGCCATCGAGCGATATGTAGGAAAGGTCGTACTTGGAGGCCTCGATTTCGAGCGGGTCCTCCTCGTCCAGGTCGCGCATGGCGACGATGTCGGGATGCCGGAACAGCGCGTTGTCGTCGAAATTGAGCTTGGAATCCAGCGCGATGACCTTGTCCTGCTTCGTGAGGATCAGCGGATTGATCTCCGCCAGCGAGGCATCCGTTTCATCGAAGCATTTGTAGAGGTTCTGCAGCAGCCTGGAAGCTTCGCTGACCGCGCTGTCAGGCACGCCGATCTTCTTCGCCACGTCCGCGGCCTCGGCATCTTTCAGCCCGGTCGCGGGATCGATGAACACCTTGTGGATCTTCTCCGGGGTGTGCGCGGCGACTTCCTCGATGTCCATGCCGCCTTCGCTGGAAGCCATCAGGCAGGCGCGCTGCGTGACGCGGTCCACCACCATGCCGACGTAGAGCTCCTTCTTGATGTCGGCGCCCTCCTCGACCAGCAGGCGGCGGACTTTCTGCCCGCCCGGGCCGGTCTGGTGGGTGACGAGCTGCATGCCGAGGATCTGCTTCGCTTTCTCGCGCACCTCGTCCAGCGACTTGGCGACCTTCACGCCGCCGCCCTTGCCGCGGCCGCCGGCGTGGATCTGCGCCTTCACCACCCAGACGCTGCCGCCAAGCTTCTTCGCCGCCTCAGCCGCCTCTTCGACGCTGAAGCATGGGTATCCGCGCGGCGTGACGAGGCCGAATTTGCGGAACAGCTCTTTTCCCTGGTACTCGTGTATTTTCATAGTGAAGGAATTCTAGCACCGGGGTCTTGCTAGAATTTCCCGATGCGAAACGTGAGGCACGTGCTTGCACTCGACCAGGGCACCACCAGTTCGCGCGCCATCATTTTCGACGAGACCGGCAAGCCGGTCGCCTCCGCGCAGCAGGAATTCAAGCAGCACTACCCGCAACCGGGCTGGGTGGAGCACGACCCCGACGACCTGTGGCGCTCGCAGCGCGACGTGGCGCGCGAGGTGCTCAGGAGTTCAGGCCTAAAGGCCGATGACCTGGTCGCCTGCGGCATCGCCAACCAGCGCGAAACCACCATCGTCTGGGATCGCCAGACCAGCAAGCCGATCTACCCGGCGATCGTCTGGCAGGACCGGCGCACCGCGGCGCGCTGCGCCGAACTGAAGGAAGTCGGCGCCGAGAGCCTGGTCCGGGAGCGCACCGGGCTGGTGCTCGATCCGTACTTTTCCGGCACCAAGGTGGCGTGGATCCTGGACCATGTCCCCGGTGCGCGCCGCCGCGCCGAGCTGGGCGAACTCGCGTTCGGCACGGTGGACAGCTGGCTGATCTGGAACCTGTCGCACACCAAGACGCACGTCACCGACTGCACCAACGCCTCGCGCACGATGCTCTTCAACATCCACATGGGCGACTGGGACCCGGATCTGCTGCAGCTGATCGGCGTGCCACGCGCAATGCTGCCCGATGTCTACCCCTCGTCGCACGCCTACTGCATGATCGCGCCCACGGTGCTCGGCGCGCCGGTGCCCATCACCGGCGTCGCGGGCGACCAGCAGGCGGCCCTCTTCGGCCAGGGCTGCCACAAGGCCGGCATGGCGAAGAACACCTACGGCACGGGCTGCTTCATGCTGATGCATACCGGCGACCGGGTGGTGAAATCCGCCAATGGCCTGCTTAGCACCACGGCGGCGCAGATCGGCCGCGCCGTCGACGCGCGCGACGTGGACAAGGAATACGCGCTCGAAGGCAGCGTGTTCATCGGCGGCGCGGTGGTGCAATGGCTGCGGGACGAATTGAAATTCTTTGGATCCTCCGCCGATATCGAGCGCCTGGCGTCGGATGTACTGGACAACGGCGGGGTCTACATCGTGCCAGCGTTCGCCGGCCTCGGCGCGCCGCATTGGGATCCGCATGCGCGCGGCGCCATCGTCGGCCTGACGCGCGGCTCCTCGCGCGCGCACATCGCCCGTGCCGCGCTCGAATCCATCGCCTACCAGAGCGCCGACCTGCTGGAGGTCATGCAGAAAGACTCGGGCGAAGCACTCACCGAGCTGCGCGTCGACGGCGGCGCGGCGGCCAACGACCTCTTGATGCAATTCCAGGCCGACATCCTCGGCGTGCCGGTGGTGCGGCCGAAGGTGCTCGAGACCACGGCGCTGGGCGCCGCCTACCTTGCCGGCCTGTACACCGATGTCTGGAAGTCGCGCGAGGAAATCGCCGCGCAATGGCAGATGGACCGCCGCTTCACGCCCAGCATGCCGCGCGACGAATCGGCGCAACTGCTCGCGCGCTGGCGCGAGGCGGTGAAGCGCAGCCTGGGCTGGGATCCGAACTAGGAATTCGGCCAGACGCGCGCCGCGAACTCCGGGTAGTTCGCGGCAATTTCCGGTTTTACTTTTTTCCTGATGGCTTCCAGTTCCGCCGTCGAGGGCGCAGCCGTTTCCGGTACCTGATCCGAAGAATCAAATTCAAAGCCTGTCCGTTCACGAATCTGCGCGAGTGTATTCCCGGGATGCACGCTCTCCAGCCGGAAGCGTCTCTTGTCCTTCTGCCACGAGAACAGCGCCCTGCCGGTGAGCAGCGCCGCCGGCGCGCCGCGCGCCGAGGCGAACTCGACCTTCGGCACCAGCGTGCGGCGCGAATGCTCCTCGCGAAACAGGATCGTCCTGGGCACGACACCGTACATGTACGCCGAACCGAACGATCCCGGGAAGCGCTTGCCCTCGGCGCGCACCAGGTTGATCGCGCCCTCTCCATCGATCTGCGCGCCGCCGAGGAAGAACACGTCGATGCGCCCCTGCCCGGCGAGGTCGAAGAGCTCGCGCGAGCCTTCGGTGAAGGGATTGGACTCCCGGCGCTGCTGCAGCGAGACCCGGAATGCGGGATCGATATTTTTTCTCAAAAAACAACCAACAGCAGGAATCGGCGACGACGCGCCGACCGCGGCATGGCGGGCGCCCTCGAGCAGCCGCGCGATTACGCAGGCGAGGTGCTCTTCCGGGGCGTAAGAATCCATTCTTCCAGATACTTGAGGAATCCTTCGCGCGTCCTGGCTGCCTTGGCGTATTGCGAAACGTGCAGGTCGTCGGCGCCGTAGAGCCCCGGCATGCCGAGCGGCCAGGCGCCGCGCGGCGCGTGCGCAAGCGCGGAAATGTAGATGGACGAGATGACGCCGGGGGCGAGAAGCTCGTCGTCGAGCATATCTCCTGGTTTTTTTTCTTCAAAAGTTACAAGGTTAAGGCGGGAAGCATGTGCGACTGTCGCCAGTTCGCGCCGCCGGCCGACCCAGACGTTGCCGGCCTCGTCCGCCCAGCGCGCGTGGAACAGCGCGACATCCGGCCGGATCGCGGGCACGAGGACGACATCGCCCTGCACTTTCCAGTCCTTCCTTTCCTTCACGAGGTCGGAACCGCCGATGCCGGCGAGCGGCATGAAGGGCACGCCTTTTTCCGCCGCCTGCAGCGCGCAATGAATCGCCGGACAGGTTGCGTCCCTTACGAGCAGGGATTTTTTTTCGACAGCATCGGTGAACCGCGGCGCAAGCCCCGCCTCGCCGAGCGACACCGCGCTCGTCTCCACCTCCGCGACACAGCCCGCGCCGATGAGCAGGTCGGCCGACAGGCCGAGGATGGGAACGCCAAGGAGCCGGAGGCCACGCGCCTTCTTCCGGATCAGGGCCCGCACGACTTCCATCGCCACCAGCGAATAGTCCGGCGGCAGCGCGAGCAGGGCGCCGTCGGGAATCTGCGCCGCTAGTTCTTCTGCATTCCCGAGGAAAGCAGAACCACTCAAGCCGTTCCACCCACGGTAAGGCCGTCGATCTTCAGCGTCGGCTGGCCGACGCCGACAGGCACGCTCTGGCCTTCCTTGCCGCAGGTGCCCTGGCCGCCGTCCATGCGCATGTCGTTGCCGATCATGCTGACTCGGGTAAGAGCGTCTGGACCATTGCCGATCAGCGTCGCTCCCTTGACCGGCTGCGTGACCTTGCCGTTTTCGATCAGGTAGGCCTCCGAAGCGGAGAACACGAACTTGCCGTTGGTGATGTCGACCTGGCCGCCGCCAAAGTTGGCCGCGTACAGGCCCTTCTTCACGCTCCTGATGATTTCCGCGGGGTCGCGCGTGCCGGCAAGCATGTAGGTATTCGTCATTCTCGGCAGGGTCAGGTGCGCGAACGATTCGCGGCGCGCGTTGCCGGTGACCGGCATCTTCATCAGGCGCGCGTTCAGGCTGTCCTGCATGTAGCCGCGCAGGATGCCGTCCTCGATCAGCACCGTGCGCCGCGTCGGGTTGCCCTCGTCGTCGATGGTGAGCGAACCGCGCCGGTCGGGCAGCGTGCCATCGTCCACCACGGTGACGCCGCGCGAAGCGACGCGCTCGCCGAGCCTGCCGGAGAACGCCGAGCTGCCCTTGCGGTTGAAGTCGCCCTCCAGCCCGTGGCCGATCGCCTCGTGCAGCAGGATGCCGGGCCAGCCTGGCCCCAGCACCACCGTCATGGTGCCCGCGGGCGCCGGCTTGGAGTCCAGGTTCACCAGCGCCTGCGACACCGCTTGCTGCGCGTAGCTCTTGAGCACCGCGTCGGTGAAATGCGAGTAATCGGTGCGCCCGCCGCCGCCGGCGTTGCCCATCTCGCGCCGGCCGCCGCCCTCCGCGATCACCTGCACCGAGAGCCGCACCAGCGGGCGCACGTCCGCCGCCAGCACGCCGTCCGAGCGCGAAACCAGGACCACTTCGTATTCGCCGCCGAGGCTCGCCATCACCTGGGTCACCCGCGGATCGAGCGCGCGGCACATTTTCTCGAGCTTTTCGAGCATCGCGATCTTCGCGTCCGCATCGAGCGACGCCAGCGGATCGAGCGGCGCGTAGCGCTGCGGCGCGTTGTTTTTCCTCGCGACCTTTCCCGCCTTGCCGCCGCCGGCATTGCCGATGGCGCGCACGGCCTTCGCCGCATCCTGCAGCGCGTCGAAGCCGATCTCGTCGGAATAGGCGAACGCGGTTTTCTCCCCGGCGATCGCGCGCACGCCCACGCCCTGCTCGATCGAGAAGCTGCCCGACTTGACGATACCCTCCTCCAGGCTCCAGCCCTCGGAGCGCACGTACTGGAAGTACAGGTCGGCGTAGTCGAGCTTGCGCGCCGCCAGCGAGCCGAATACCGCCTGGAGCTTGCGGTTCTCCAGGTCGAACGGCGCCAGCAGGCAGGCATCGGCGGTGGCGAGCAGAACGTCGGCGTCCATCAGTGTCGTCTACCTCTCGGGTTTCGTTGCGGCACGGCGGGCAGGCATTGTCTCACTTGCGCAGTTCCCTGGCGGCCTCCGACGTGCCGGCGCCGGCCGCCGTTTGCAGCTTCTCCACCTTCGGGTCGGTCCAGGTCCCGGTGATGGCGTAGTCGAAGGCAAAGAACTTGCCCAGCGGATTTTTCATCAAGCGCCCCGCGATCAGGGTGGCGACGCCCGCGATCGGGTTCATCAGGCTGACCACGGTCGAGGCGGTGTCGCCCAGCTGCGGGATCACCTTGACGTTCAGGTTCTGCGTCTCGAGGGAAAGGTCAATCTGGCCCGTCATGTTGACGTCGGCGGCCGGGCCGCGCATGTGGAATTCCTTCACCGCCATCACCCCGCTCTCGATGCTCATGGAACTGGCGATGCGGTCGAACTGGAAGCCCTTGGAAAACACGTCGCGGAAATCGAGCGCGATGCGCCGCGGCAGCATCTGCAGGCTCATAAGCGACACGAGCTTGCCGATGCCGGGCTCGATCTCGAGGAACTGCCCGTCCTCGGCCTGCATCTGCAGGTTGCCGGAGAGGCTCGCGTAATCCAGCGTTAGCGGGTCGCCGTTCCAGGCGATCGGGCCTTCGAGCTTGCCGCTGCCGCCCTTCAGGTGCTCCGGATAGCCGAAGCGATCCAGGAACTTGCCGACATCGCTTACTTCGAGCTTGAAATTGATCGACGTACGCGAGGCCTCGCCCTGCTTCCACAGGCCGGTGCCCGAGAGCGCGGAATCCGAATTCGTGACCGCGATCTTGTCGAGGCGCCAGTCCCTGCCCTCGTGCCGCGCCTGGACCTCCACGCGCCCGAGCTTGCGGCCGCGATGCGTGAAATCGTCGGCCACGATGTCCAGCGCCGGCAGTTCCTTCATGCCCTCGCCGGGTTTCGTGCCCGGCGCATCCTCCGGCACCGAAAAGCGCGTCATGCGCGCGACCAGCCGGCCGCTGCCTTCGGAGCGGTAGACGAGGTCGCCGGCGAACTCCGCGGTGTTCATGCTGGCCGACCAGCCTGCGCCTTCGGTGACACCCTGCATTGCCGCCGAGCGCATGCGCTTGCCGAGCGCGTCCAGCACGCCGACCTTGAGGTCGTAGCTCACGCCGTCGCCCGCATTGCCTCCTCCCACGCCGCCTTCGGCGAGCAAGGGCAGCCAGCGGTCGAGTTCGAGCGCCGGCAGCGAACCGCGCAGCGTCATGCCGCGGCGCTCCGGAATGCGCGGCGTCTCGCCGGCCGCAGGATAGAAGGTGACCACCGAGCGCTGGACCTGCAGCGGCGGCGCGGCGGGCGGCGGCGCGGGTGGCGAATTTCCTGCCGCGGCACCACTGGCGACGACGGGCACGCGCAGGAACTCCGCCGCCACAATGCGTCCCGCCGCCGGCCCGAGCGCGATCGAGATGCGGTCGCGCCCCTCGCCCGGAAATACTTCGAGCCGCAGCGGCAAGCTCTCGCCGGCGGCCTTCGACAGGGGCGCCGGCAGGGAACTGGATATGCCCTCGAGCGGAGACTCGAACGTGATCTGCGCGCGCCCGTCCTTGACCGCGACCGTGGCGGTGTAGCGCGCCGCACCCGCGAGCCGGCGCCGCCAGGGATGGTCGAACACCGGGCGCATGCCATCGACGGTCGCCCTGCCCTCCGCCACCACCACCACGCTGGAGCCCGGTTTCGAGCCGCCCGAGATCCGCACCTGGTCGCCGAACAGCTGGCCGCGCACCTCCGGGATCGAGATCGAGGATTCGGTGAAGCTGACGCGCCCGACCGCGCGCTCGATCGGCGGCAGGCGCGGGTCGACGGTCACGGCGTTGCCCGTGAACTGGTATTCCCCCGCGATCTTGCTCTTCGACATCGCGTGCAGCGCGAGCTCGAGGCGCAGGCGCAGCCTGCCGCGCCCCAGCGCGCTCATGTTGTCGGTGGCGCCCTCGACCATGCGGCGCACCGGGCTCTGCCTGATGTAGTCGAGGAACAGCGCCGTGGGTCCCTCGGCGTGGCCGTCGACATTCAGCTGCGGCTCCGGGTCGAGCATGCTCGGCAGGGTGACGCGCACGTTGGCGAGCTTGACCCCGAGGATGCTGGCGCTGCGGCCGATGATTTCGATCTTGTCGCGCTCGAACATCAGGTCGCCCTCGATGTCGTCGATGCGCGGCCAGCCGCTGGCGTAATCGAGCACCACGCCCGACACCTTGGCGGCGACCTGGAACAGGCCCTTCTCCGGATCGAGGAACGGAAAATCGCGCAGGTCTCCTTTCAGCCGCAGGCGCGCGTCGCTCGACTCTCCGGCAAGCACCGCGGCGGCGACCCATGCGCGCGCGCGTTCGCCCATGAGAGTGGAGAGCGGCAGGTACTTCGAAGTGCTCTTGCCATCGGCGCGCGAAAGCTGCGCCGTCAGGTCGACCACGCCCGGGCCATCGCCGGTCCAGGCGTAGGTTCCGAATGCGGTGCCGGCAAGATCCTCGTTGGCGTAGCTCAGGCTGGCGATGCGCACCGCCAGCCCTTCGCCTGCCCCTTCACGCGCGGTACGCTCCCAGCGCACTTCGCCGTTCAATGAATCCAGCGCGATGCGCGGCTCGGGGAAGACTTCCGGCAGGTCGAGCTCGCTCTTGCGCGAAGCGAGATAGACGACGCCCTTTTTTTCCGTGGCGTCGAGGTTGCCGGAGAGGCCGGAAAATCCCGGGATCTTGCGCCAGGCATTCATGGTCAGGCCAGCGAAGCGGGTCTTGGCGGTGAACACCGCCTGGTCCGGCAATTCGCCGCTCCAGTCGAACTTCGCGTCGAGCAGGTTGCCCTGCGGCGCGAGTTCGGCGAGAAGTTTTCTCAGGTCGGCGGGGAACGGCAGGAATTCCGCCAGGCGCGCCAGCGGCGCAAGCTCGATCAGGTTGGCGCTGACCGAGCCGCGCTGCGTGAGCGAGGCGCTGCTTGCCGGCTCCCAGGTGGCGCGAAAACTGGTCGCGTTCATCGCCGGGGCGCCGGGGCTCGAGAGCGCGAGGCTGCGCACGCCGAAGTCGTAGCCGCGCGCCGTCTCGCGACCGTAGACCCGGCCCCGCACCGAGGATACTTCGAGCACCGGCAGGTCCCTGGCCAGGCGCGTGGACACGTTGGAAAGCGCGACATCCGCGGTGCCCTGCGTGATCCTGCCGCCGGAGAGCGTCGCCCACAGGCGCAACGCGCCTTCGCCGCGGCGCACATCCAGCGGGTAATCCACCCAGGCGCGCCAGCCGGCGAGATTGGTGTAGCCGAATTCGGCGTAGACCCGGCCGTTCCACTGTGCCGGGTTCCTGACGCTGCTGCCCTCCAGCGAGGCGCGCACTTCCATGCCCGGCCCCAGCTCGCGCGGCGGCAGCGCCGAGAGCCCGACCATGTGCGCGTCGCCGTCGTTCGCGAGGCGCAGGTTCAGGTTCGACAGCTTCAGCGCAGGCGCCTTGCGCTGCTCGTCGCGCCACTCGATCTCGGCGCCGCGCACGATGATCTGGCCCTGGCTCAGGATCCAGTCGCTCAGCTTGCCGTCGCCCTTGTCGCCCGAGATTCGGATGCCGGCGACGTAGATTTCTCCGCCCGCGTCGCGCCGCACCGTGAGTTTCGGCCCATCGATGAGGAACGAGTGCAGCCGCAGCTCGCGCGCCAGCAGCGAGCGCCAGCCGACCACGTTCTCCACCGCGGGCAGCACCAGGGCCTCGCGGCCGTCCCGGTCGTAGATGCGCACGTCCGAAATGGAAATCCGCGGCCGCAGGCCCTGCCAGTCGGTGGCGAGCGCGCCGATCTTCACCTCCAGGCCGATCGAGCGCGAAATCGCGCCGACGATATCGGCGCGGTACTGCTCGACGTTGGGCAGCAGCCAGTAGCGCAGCGAGAGAAAGATCACCGCAAAGGCAAAGAAGCCCGCCCACGCGAGCACTTCGATCGCGCGCAGCAGCCTCTGTAACGGCATTGGGACTTTGAACGGGGTTCGCATCGCGCCTGTCGCGACTCCTATATCCTCTTTGACAACCGTCACCCCCATTTTATCCGTAAATGCCGGATCTGATTCGGAAAATCACCCTTTCCCGCTACGCCTCCCAGGCCTTGGCCGCACGCCCGGAGCTCGCCGCGGAGGTGGATCCCGCGCGCGCCGCGTTCAGCGCGGATGAAATGGCGCAGGCGCTGCAAGGTTCGGACAGCGACGACGAAGACGCGTTCAAGCGCCGCCTGCGCCGCCTGCGCCAGCGCGTGCTCCTGCGCACGATGGCGCGCGACCTGGAGGGAAAAGCGGATCTCGCTGAAGTCTGCGGCGCGATGAGCGGCCTCGCCGAGCAATCCATCCGCGCCGCGCTGCGCTGGCTGCGGGAAGAGCGCCTGATCGTCGTCGCGATGGGCAAGCTGGGCGGCGGCGAACTGAACGTGTCTTCCGACATCGACCTCGTCTTCGTGCACCCGGATGCGGCCGAGCCGGAGCGTCTCGAGCGCGTCGGGCGTCGCCTGATTGCGCTGCTGAACGAAGTCACCGGGGACGGTTTCGTGTTCCGCGTCGACATGCGGCTGCGGCCCTACGGCGATTCCGGCGCTCTGGTGAGCAGCTTCGATGCGCTGGAAGCCTATTTCGTCGGGCAGGGCCGCGAATGGGAGCGCTATGCGTGGATCAAGGCGAAACCCGTTTCAGGAACGCCCTTGGGCGTTGCCGGCTCGCGCCATGAAGAACTCGCCGCGATTGTCCGGCCGTTCGTGTTCCGGAAATATCTCGACTATGCGACCCTGGCCGCGATGCGCCGGCTGCACGCCGAAGTGCGGCGCGACGTGGCGCGGCGCGAACTCGCGGAGCACGTCAAGCTCGGCCCGGGCGGCATCCGCGAAATCGAGTTCATCGCCCAGGCGCTGCAGCTGGTGCGCGGCGGGCGCGACATGGAACTCACGGCGCGTCCGACACTGCATGTCCTGGATCTTCTCGCGCGCAAAAGGCATTTGCCTGAAATGGCGGCGAAGGAGCTGGCGGACGCGTACGTCTTCCTGCGCAACGTCGAGCACCGCCTGCAGTACCTGGACGACGCGCAGGCGCATGAGTTGCCGGCAAACGACGAAGACCGCGCGCGCCTCGCGCAAATGACCGGCTCCGCGTCCTGGGAAGACTTCTACGCCGCGCTCGACGTACACCGCCAGGCCGTGACGCGGCACTTCCAAGCCGTGTTCGCCGAGCCCGGCGCAGAGAGCGAGGCCAAGCCCTGGCCGGAGCATCCGCGCCTCGCGAGCCTGCGCTCCAGCCAGCGCTACCTGCAGCTACCCGACGATTCCCGGCGGCGCTTCGACGCACTCATCCCCGCGCTGGCCGGCGCCGCCGCCGCCACGCCGGATCCGGAGGCGACGCTCGCGCGCGGCGTGGACCTGCTGGAAGCGATCGCGCGCCGCGCTTCCTACCTCGCGCTGCTCGCCGAGCGGCCAGAGGCGCTGGAGCGCGTCACGCGCATGATCGGCGCCTCGAGCTGGGCGGCGCAGTTCGTCACCCAGCATCCGCTGCTGCTGGACGAGCTGCTCGACGACCGGGTGCTGTATTCGGCGCCGGACTGGGGCGAGTTCGAACACGGCCTGCGCGCCTCGCTGGCCGCCGCCGGCAACGACGTCGAGCGGCTGATGAACGTGGTGCGCGAGCACCACCACGCGCAACTGTTCCGCCTGCTGGCGCAGGACCTCGCGGGCCTGCTCACGGTGGAAGCGCTCGCCGACCAGCTTTCGCAGCTGGCCGACATCGTGCTGCAGGTTTCGCTCGAAGCCTGCTGGGCGCAGATTCCGTCGCGCCACCGCGAGCAGCCGCGCTTCGCCGTGATCGCCTACGGCAAGCTCGGCGGCTAGGAACTCGGCTACGCCTCGGACCTGGAGATGGTGTTCCTGGTCGACGACGCGGAGGAACGCGCCGAGCACAACTACCTGCGGCTCGCGCAGCGCTACAACAACTGGCTTTCGGCAAACACCCCTTCCGGCACCCTGTTCGAGACCGACCTCGCGCTGCGTCCATCGGGTTCCAAGGGCCTGCTGGTGTCCTCGCTGTCGGGCTTCGACGAGTACCAGGAGAATTCGGCCTGGATCTGGGAGCACCAGGCGCTGACCCGCGCGCGCTTCTGCGCGGGCGACCGCAGCGTCGGTGATTCCTTTGAAC
>JANYII010000179.1 GCA_025358705.1 Betaproteobacteria bacterium
TCCAGATTCGATCGACGCACGATTCTCAAGGCGGGCGCCGCAGCGGCGGCCACGGCGGCATTTCCTGTTTTTTCCCAGTCAAAAACGAAAATCCGCTTTGCCGCGGTTTTTTCCGACAAGGACATCCGCGCCGACATGATCCGCATGTTCGCCAAGGACGTCGGCGGCGACTTCGACGTTGAGCCGTTCTACAACGGCTCGCTGTTCAAGCAGGGCACGGAGCTCGTCGCCCTGCAGCGCGACAACCTGGAAATGGGCAACATCGCCCCGCAGGACATCTCCAAGCAGGTGCCGGCCTGGTCGATCCTGACCTCGGCCTACCTGTTCCGGGATGCCAACCATCTCAACAGCTTTTTCGCCGGCGATCTCGGCGCGCAGATGAAGAAAATGGCCGAGGATCAGCTCAAGGTGAAGATCCTCGGGCCGACGTTCTTCGGCACGCGGCAGGTGGGCCTCAAGCCGAGCAAGAAAATCAGCACGCCCGCCGACCTGGCCGGCATCAAGCTGCGCATGCCGCCGGGCGATGCCTGGCAGCTCCTCGGCCGCTCGATCGGCGCGAATCCGACGCCGATGGCTTATGCGGAGGTCTACACGGGCCTGCAGACCGGCGCGATCGACGGCCAGGACAATCCGCTGCCGAACGTGCAGAACATGAAGTTCTACGAAGTCATGTCGCAGATCGTGCTGACCTCGCACCTGGTCGGTTACGACCTGCTGACGGTGAACCTGAAGACCTGGAGCGGCATGCCGGCCGCCAGGCAGGCAGCCTTCCAGGCCGCCGCCGACAAGGCGATCGCCTGGAGCGCGGCCGAGCACCAGAAGCGCGAGGCGGAACTTGCCGAGGGCTTCAGGAAGCAGGGCCTGCAGGTTTATGCGCCGGACCAGAACGCGTTCCGCGCGCACGCACAGAAGGTCTACCTGGCGTCCGACGAGGCGAACGACTGGCCGAAGGGGATGCTGGAAAAAATCAATTCCCTCAAATAAAAATGCAAAAAATCGGCGCCTGGCTGCAGCGCCGGGCGGAGAACGTCGCCGCGGGCTTGCTCGCGGTGATGTTCATCGCCTTCATCGTGCAGATCGTTTTCCGGTATTTCCTCAATTTCCCGATCGGCTGGACCTCCGAGCTGAGCGTCATCACCTGGCTCTGGCTGGTCCTCTGGGGCGCCGCTTTCGTGGTCAAGGAAAGCGAGGAAATCCGCATCGACCTCATCCACGGGGCGGTGGGGCCCCGCGCGCGCCGTGCGATGGGGATCGTCACCGGGCTGTCGGTCGTGGTCCTGTATGCCGCCTCGCTCCCGGCGTCGTACAAGTACGTCAGTTTCATGAAGGTCGAGAAGACGTCCTACCTCAAGATTCCCTTCGACTGGCTGTTCTCCATCTACCTGCTGTTCCTCGTCGCGGTGATCGTGCGTTACCTCTGGATCCTGTCGCAGCTGCTGCGCGGCAGGGACACCGAAACGTCCGATTCGGGGAAAGTGAGCTCCGCGCTTTGAATCCAACCAGTCCCTTTTCGCTCTGCGTCATGGCGATCATCGCCCTCACGCTGCTCGGCCTGCCGATCGGGCACGCCATGATTGGCGGCTCGGTGCTTTACCTGTGGATGGCCGGACTCGACATCGGCACCGCCGCAGAGCAGCTTTCGAACGGCATGTACAACAGCTTCCTGCTGCTGGCGATCCCGCTGTTCATCCTCGCCGCCGAGTTCATGACGATCGGCAGCATCACCGACCGGCTGCTGAGTTTCTGCAATGCGTTCGTCGGCCGTTTCCGCGGCGGCCTGGCCCACGTCAACGTGGTGCAAAGCATCATCTTCGCCGGCATGTCGGGCTCGGCGCTCGCGGACGCGGCGAGCTCGGGCAAGCTGATGCAGAAACTGATGACGCAGGACGGCAAGTACACGGCGAGCTTCGCCGCCGCCCTGACGTCGGTGTCCTCGGTGATCGGGCCGATCATCCCGCCCTCGATCCCGATGGTGATCTACGCCCTGGTGTCGGATACCTCCATCGGTTACCTGTTCCTCGGCGGCGTCGTTCCGGGACTGCTCCTCGGTGTCGCGCAGATGGCCTATATCTCGATCATTGCCAGGCGCAGGAATTTCCCGGTCGAGAAGCCCGTCCCGATGCGCGATATCCCGCGCATCACCTGGGAGGCGCTCCCCGCGCTGATGATGCCGGTGATCCTTTTCGGCTGCCTCTACAGCGGGATTACCACGCCGACCGAGGCCGCCGCGCTCGCCGCCTTCTACGCGCTGCTGGTGTCCGCCTTCCTCTATCGCGCCGTCACCTGGCGCAGCGTCTACGATTCTCTCGCCAACAGCGCGCGCGTCACGATATCCATCGGCATGCTGATCGCGTCGGCGATGGTGTTCAACTACGTCATCACGGTCGAAAACATCCCAAAGACGCTGGCCGTCATGATGCAGGGCTACGAACTCTCGCCGTTCACCTTCCTGCTGGCTGCGAACCTGCTGATGCTGGTCCTCGGCTGCTTTCTGGAAGGCACCACGATCCTGCTGATCATCGTGCCGGTCCTCCTCCCCACCGCGAGGGCGCTCGGCATAGATCCCGTGCATTTCGGGGTGGTCGCGGTCGTCAACATCATGATCGGCCTGGTGACGCCGCCTTACGGCCTGCTGCTATTCATGATGGTCAAGATCGCGGAAGTGTCCCTCAAGGACCTGGTACGCGAGGTGATGCCGTTCCTGGGCGCGATGCTCGCCGCGCTCGCGTTGATTACCTTCGTTCCGGAAATCGTGCTGTTCCTGCCGAAGCTGCTGGGCTACAAGGGTTGATCGAATGAGAATTTATTTTTTCGTTCTCCTTTGCCTGCTCTCTGCCAGTGTAAAAGCGCAAACCCTGGCGATCGTGCCGTTCCCGCCCGGCGGCGGACTGGACGCGCTGGCGCGCCTGGTGTCCGGCGCGGCGGCGGAACAGTCGAAGGAAACCGTTGTCGTCGAGAATCGCGCCGGCGCCAACGGGTTGATCGGCGCGAAGGCGGTGGCCGCGGCGAAGCCGGACGGCAGGACCTGGCTGTTCGCCGATGCCTCCACGATGACGGTGAACCCGAGCCTGTATCCGAAGGACCCGGCGTTCGACGCGCACCGCGACTTGCGCCCCGCGCTGGCGCTCGCCTTCATGCCTTCCGTCCTCACCGTCCATCCGAGCCTCGGGCCGAAGAGCCTGAAGGACTTCGTCGAACTCGCGCGCCAGCAAGAGGTTCCCTACGTCTCCGGCGGCATCGGCGCGACCGGCCACCTCAGCATGGAATATTTCGACAGCTTCGCGGGCGGCCTGAAATTGCGCCATATCCCCTACAAGGGCGGCGCGCCGGCGATGACCGACCACATCGCGGGACAGGTGCCGGCGGGATTCGGCGTGTTCGCGGGCGCCTTGCCGCATATCCGCGCCGGAAAACTCGTCGCGCTCGCGGTGTCGGGCAAGCAACGCACGCCGCACCTGCCGGCGGTGCCGACCGTCGCAGAGTCGGGCTACCCGGGTTTTGAAATGGAGATCGGCTATTTCGTCCTGCTGCCGGCGAAGACCCCGGATGGAACCGTGAGGGAGGTCGAAGGCAGGCTGCGCCGCGCGCTCGCCGATCCTTCGGTCCTGGAGAAGGTGCGCGCGCTGGGCATGGAGCCGGCGCCGGCGATGTCCTCGGCCGACGCGCAGAAGTGGATCGCCACCGAGCAGGACAAGTGGGCGAAGCTGATCCGCGACAAGGGCATTCGCGCCGAATGACGTGCCGGATCGACCCCGCGGCCTGATGCTCGGCAAGGCGGCCATCGCGATGTGGTGGGATATCGCGCCCGATATCCGGTCCGAATGGGAGGACTGGCACACGCACGAACATTTCCCCGAGCGATTGGCGATCCCGGGTTTCCTGCGGGGCTCGCGCTGGGTTTCCGGGGAGCACTATTTCGTTCTCTACGAGGCGGAATCACTCGACGTGATCACGTCCGGACCGTACCTGGCCCGGCTCAATGATCCGACGCCCTGGTCGCGCAAGATGATGCCGCACCACAAGAACATGGTGCGTAGCCTCTGCTCGATCGTATCGACGAACGGCACCGAACTTGGAAAATACGTTCTGACGTCGCGCTCGTCACGCCGGGACGAGAGCCTGCCCGGCGCGCATCTGCTCAAGTCCGAGAAGGAGCGGATGCCCGCGCAGACGACGGAGCAGAAAATCCGTGGCGGCGACGCCAATGCCGACTGGATCGTCCTTGCGTTCGCCGACCTGGACACGGCGCTGCCAGCACCGGGCCATCCGGCCGCGATCGCCGGCCGCTACGCCCTCAGCTACACGAAAACGGCATGATCAACGGCAACACCGGGATCATCGCGCACATCGGCTACCCGACGCGCACCTTCAAGTCGCCGATGATCTACAACCCGTACTTCGAGAGCATCGGCGTCGACGCCGTCGTGGTGCCGATGGGATGCAAGCCGGAGCAGTTCCCGGCGCTGTTGAAGGCGGTGTTTACGCTGACCAACATCCGCGGCGCGATCATTACGATGCCGTACAAGATCGCGGCCATGGCGCTGCTGGACGAGGCGGGTCCGGCGGCCAGCATCGCCGGTGCGTGCAATGCAATTCGCCTCGAGGCCGACGGGCGCCTGCGCGGCGACCTTTTCGACGGCGAAGGCTTCGTCCGCGCCGCGCGGCACAAGGGCTGCCGCATCGACGGCGTGCGCGCGCTGGTGGTGGGCTGCGGCGGCGTCGGCTCCGCCATCGCCGCGTCGCTGGCCGGGGCGGGCGCCGGGTCGCTCAGCCTGTTCGACCAGCGGGCCGGAGCAGCGAGCGAACTCGCGCGCCGGATCGCGGCGCGCTACCCGGCAGTCCGCCTGTCCACGGACAGCGGCGATCCCGCCGGCCATGACCTGGTAGTCAATGCGACGCCGTTGGGAATGAACCCCGACGATCCGATGCCCATGGACGTGTCGCGCATCCCGCGCGAAGCGCTGGTCGGCGAGGTCGTGCTGGAGCGCGAAGTCACGAAGTTCCTGCAAGCCGCGCGGGCTCGTGGCTGCCGTTCCTTCGTCGGCACAGACATGCTGTTCGAGCAGATTCCCGCCTACCTGGAGTTCTTCGGCTTCCCGCCCGCGACGGTCGAGACCCTGCGCGGGCTGGCCAGGTTCTAGGGGTCGATCTTGATGTTGGCTTCCTTGGCGACCTTCGCCCACTTGGCGATTTCGCTCTTGATGAAAGTGCCGAATTCCGCCGGCGTGGAGGAGACCGTGTCGAGGCCGGCGGCGGCGAACTTTTCCTTTACTTCCGCCTGCGCCAGCGCGGCGTTCAGCGCCTGCGAGAGCTTCGCCACCGCCTCGGGCGGCGTGCCGGCGGGCGCGAGCACGCCCTGGAAGCCGCTCGCGTCCACCGAGAATCCGCCCTGCTCGAAAGTGGGGACGTCGGGCAGCGAGGCGAGCCGCGTCTTGCCGGTCACCGCAATC
>JANYII010000191.1 GCA_025358705.1 Betaproteobacteria bacterium
ATGCCGAAGTTCGACATGCCCGGCATGACCATGGTGTTTCAGGTCAAGGATCCGGCGTTGCTCGACAAAGTGAAGCCCGGCGACAAGGTGAGCTTCGAAGCCGAGAAACTGGGCGGCGCCTTCACCGTCACGAAGATCGAGACCGCCAAGTAGGCGCGGTCGGGCCATGGACAAGCGATCTCTGCTGGCGGTCGGTCTTGCCGCCGCGTTCGCGAGCGGCGGAGCGTTCGGCCATGGGGGGCATCTCGGGGCACATGCGTTCGGAGCCAGTGGTGATCCGCGAGCGGTGTCGTTCGGCCGGCCGGGCGATCCGGCCAAGGTGTCGCGGGCAATCGCGATCGAGATGGACGATCGGGAGTGCCGGCTGCAGAAGGAGATCCGCATCAGGCAGGGCGACACCTTGCGCTTCGACGTTCGCAACAGGGGAACGCGCGTGCATGAGCTGGTACTCGGCACATCTCATGAACTGAAGGCGCATGCGGACGCCGCGGAGAGTTCGGAGGCGGAGCACGAAGGGCCGTACATCCTGCATGTCGAACCGGGCGAGCAGCGGTCCCTCGTGTGGCGGTTTACGCGGGTCGACTTGCTTGGCTACGGTTGCCTGATTCATGGTTCCGGCCGGACGGCGATGACCGGCCGGATCGTGGTGCAGCGCTGAGGCCGGAGGAGAGTGCGATCCGGTGACTGGGCTCCCAATGGACTGGATATCCCATGGACTGGTTGGCGCGGGCGCGGCCTTGGCAGGCGTGCTTGCGCATCGAGCGTGGGTTCGTCGTCGCTGGCAGCCAATCCCGGCGGGAGCCGTCGCGGAAGCCGTGATGGCCGTGGATCTCGTGGACTCGACGTGGATCGCAACTCATCATGGCGAGGGCGTAGCGATGCGAGCGCGCAATCTCCTGGAGCGGCGGGTGCGCGCCGCAGGAGAAGCGCACCGCGCCACGGAAATCCAGATCACGGGCGATGGCTGCATGATGACCTTTCCGACGACATCGGATGCGGCGCACGCCGCGGTCCAATTCATGCGGGGATTGCGCGACCGGCCTCCGAACGCTTCGCCCGCCCCCCCGCTCGAAGTCAGGGCCGCCATCGCCTATGGCCAGATCCTCATCGACGGCAAGGGCGGGCGTCATGGAGCGACGATCAACGAGACGTTTCGACTCATGAGTGTGAACGCGGACGCATTTGTCGCTGTCGAAGGAGAGCCGCGGCTCAATGTAGTCCCGGATCGCAATCGCGTTTTCCTCGACGAAGATGCAGCCCGGGAGCTGACTGACGGATATTTCCAGTACACCCAGGTCGGCGTCTGCGGCCTGAAGGGATTCACGGGGTTGCACCGCGTCTACGCATTTGCTTGGGACTGACTGAAATATGATGTTGATCAAGTCCAGCCGGCTGTCTTGCTGCGTCATGCGCTCAAGAGACACGCAATGACGAAAGGAGAGACTGTGAGGTTCGTCGTGAAAAACGGCGGCAAGGTGATGCACGAAATGGTCATCGGCACCATGAAAGAGCTGAAGGAGCACGCCGAAATGATGCGGAAGCATCCGGGTATGCAGCATGAAGAGCCCTACATAGCCCATGTCGCTCCCGGTAAGACCGAAACCATCACTTGGCAATTCACCAAGGCCGGGGACAAGGTCCGCTTCAAAGCCGAGATGATTGGCAAGGAACCGGTGATAACGAAGATCGAGGTGATCAAGTGAACCGCGCCGCTTTGTGTATCGCGGCGCTGCTTGCACCGCCCGCGGCGCTCGCGCATCCGGTCACCTTTCCGGAGAACGTCATGGTGATGGGTGAAGTCGACCGCAACTGGCAGGACTTCAACGCCTGGTACACGTTCACCACGAAGCAAGCGGTCGGGCCGGGTTACATGGGATTTCGATCGGAGGACGGCTCGCGCAAGCGGGAGATTCCAAACGTGCACTACAACTATCGCGCCGCGCGCTGGAACTGGCCCGATGCGCAGGCGAACATCTACCTGCAGGCGGGTCTCGGCTCGGCCACCGGCAACGACTTCTCCGGCAGCCGCACCGTGTTCCTGCCGGGCTTCCAGGCCGACTACGAAACGCGCCGCATCTACACGGCGGCGCGCTGGCACGCGATACAGGGCGGCCCGGTCAACCACACGTCCAGAAACCTGCAGGCGGGCTTCGCGTTCTACGCCGGCGAGTACGACGATTGGTCACCCTGGTTCATCCTCGACGTGCGCAAGATGTCCAACCTCGGAATGGATACGGAGGTCACGCCGACGCTGAGGCTGGTGCACAAGAACCTGTTCCTCGAGGCCGGTACCGTCGACGGCAAACGTGCCCGCCTGAATGTCATGTTCAATTTCAGCTTCTAAGGAGATGCCATGAAACGCCTGCTTGTCGCCGCGCTCGCCGCGGCCCTGTTTTCCAGCCCGGCATTCGCCGCCCGCTCCATCAAGGCCAGCGTCAACGGCCTGGTGTGCTCGTTCTGCGCCGCCGCCATCGAGAAGCGCCTGAAGGCGCTCAGCGAGGTCAAGGCGGTCTACGTGGATCTCACGAGGAAGGTTGTCGCGGTCGAGCTCAAGGACGGCAAGGACCTCTCGCCCGAGAAGATCGCCGAGGAGATCAAGGATTCCGGCTACGACGTGGTCACCATCGTCCGGTCGGAACAGTCGATCCAGCAGATCCGCGCGGAAAAGTCGAAATGATGCGCACGCACTCGACGCTGTCCTGGCTGTCGGTGTTCACAAGCGGCTCGACGCTGGTCTGCTGCGCCCTGCCCGCGCTGATGGTCGCCATCGGCGCGGGTGCTGCATTGTCGGGGCTGGTGGCCGCAGTGCCCCAGCTTGTCTGGCTGTCGGAGCACAAGGTCGAAGTGTTTTCGCTGGCGGGCGGGCTGCTCGGGGCAGCGGGCCTGCTGCAGTGGCGCGCGCGGCAGGCCGTCGCCTGCCCCGCCGATCCTGCCCTTGCCGCCAGTTGCGAGACGACGAAGGACTTCTCGCTTACCGTGTGGATCGCATCGGTCGCCATCTATGCGATCGGCGCATTTTTCGCCTTTGCGGCGGGACCCTTGTTGTTGCTTCTATGATGGGAGAAGAAAGCTACTCGGGCTCTATTCGGCACATGCAGTAGACGAATTGCTGCTCGGTGCCAAATGGAGTGGCATGCATTTCCACGCTGCTCTGAACGAGTTGGAACCTGGCGCCGAACTGATGGTGCAAGCTCGGCGCGTCATAGCGAGCGACCGGCAGACCACTGCACTTCTCCGGGCCATCGGGACCGAAGGTGGCGACGATCACGTAGCCTCCGGGGCGGACCGACCATGCCACTTGCGAGACATATCGCTGCCGTTCGGCGGCAGACGTGAGGAAATGGAATACGGCCCGGTCGTGCCAGACATCGTATCGCGCAGGCGCAAGCCGCGATTGAGTGATGTCACCTTGGGCCCACGTTACGGCGCTTGCGCGAGGACCAAGGCGAGACTGCGCAACTTGCAGCGCCTTTTCCGACAGGTCAAGGACGGTGACATCCTGATAACCGGCTTCTACAAGGTCATCAACGAGAGTAGCTTCTCCGCCACCGACATCAATGACCGAGCATTTTCGTCCCGGGCAGACGCGCTCGATCAAGCCGAGGGATGTTTCCAGATGCGCCCGATACCAGCTGACCTTATCCGGGGCTCTGGTGTTGTAGACCTGCTCCCAGTGATCACGACGTGCCATAGCTACCTCCGCGCCCAATCATAAGCCCACACGTGGCGCCCTAGGCCGTGGCGCGCACCGCGTAAGGTCCGGCGACGAGGCCGCCAATAGAGAGCACGACCGAGCCCAGGACGTAGGCAGCCGCCGGCCCCCACTCGCCGCGCTGCATGAGCACCCAGGCGTCGAGCGAAAACGTGGAGAACGTCGTGAAGCCGCCGCAGATTCCGACGGTGAGGAATACGCGCATTTCCTGCGGCAGATCCGCCTTGAGCGCGAAGAGCTCGACGAATGCGCCGATCAGGAACGAGCCCAAGACGTTTACGATAAGCGTGCCCCACGGGAAAGCCAAGCCGAAAGCCTTTATCGACGCAATGCCAACGAGATACCGCGCCACCGAGCCGAGCGCGCCGCCTGCCGCCACCGCGAGGATCAGCGAGCCGTTCATGCAAGGATGACCGACGCGGTCATTTCCAACGCTCCGCCGCCTTGTCGTCGGCAGCCTTCGCTTCCACCCAGCTGGCGCCCTCGGCCGTCTGCTCCTTCTTCCAGAACGGCGCCTGGGTCTTGAGGAAATCCATGATGAATTCACAGGCGGCGAAGGCATCGCCGCGATGCCCGCTCGCCACCGCCACCATCACGATCTGGTCGTTGGGCTGCAGCGCGCCGTAGCGGTGGATCACGGCGCAGTCGATCACCTGCCAGCGGGACTTCGCCTCGTCGACGATCTTCGCGATCGCACGCTCGGTCATGCCCGGGTAGTGCTCGAGCGTCATCGCGACGTCGCGCACCAGGCCGACGAAACTGGCCACAGCTCCAATGCTGTTATTTCTTGAAATATTTTTTATCTCAAGGCCGACATCAAAATCTTCCGGTTGAACCGAAATTTTCATCCGCCAGTCACCGGAGGGAAAAACGCGACTTCGTCGCCCGCCTTGATCGCGGCCGCGGGTTGCGCCATGTCCTGGTTCACCGCGGCGCGCAGCAACCTGCCTTCGGCCAGCGCATCGGCCCAGGCGCCACCGCGCGTTCGCAGGTGACTCCTGAGCGCGGCGATCGTGGCCACGTCCGCCGGCAGGTCGAGCTCTTCCGCGTCGCGCCCCAGTTTCTCCCTGATGCTCGCGAAATAGAGAACCTTCACCTTCATCGGTATAGCTCCGAATACGGCAGGAAGCGGACGCGGTCTCCGATCCGGACCGGCCGGCCTGCCGGGTTGTCCACCAGGCCGTCGGCCCAGGCGGTGGAGGTCATGACCGCCGAATCCTGCGTCGGGTACAAGTCCAGTCCGCCCTCCGTATTCCATTTTACGCGCAGGAATTCGCGCCGCGGATCGGGCTCCGGCCAGTCGAAATCGGCGCGCGCATGGATCACGCGCGGCGCAACCTCGGCGATACCCTGTGTCTTGAGCAGGAACGGACGAACAAAGATGAGGAAGGTCACAAAGCTGGAAACGGGATTTCCAGGCAAGCCGATGAACGCAGAACTTCCCACCTTCCCGAACGCCAGCGGCCTGCCGGGTTTCATCGCGATTTTCCACATCAACAGCGAACCTTCTGCCTCCACCGCCGGCTTGACGTGGTCCTCGTCGCCCACCGACACGCCGCCGGAAGTGACGATGATGTCGTTTTCGGCGGCGGCGCGGCGCAGCACCTCGCGCGTCGCGTCCAGCCTGTCGGGGACGATGCCGTAGTCACGCACGTCGCAGCCGAACGCAGCCGCGAGACCGTTCAACGTGAAGCGGTTGGAGTTGTAGATGCGGCCCGGCGGCAGCGGATCGCCCGGCATCACCAGCTCGTCGCCGGTAAAGAACAGTCCGAGCCGCACCTTGCGGTACACCGGCAGTGCCTTGATGCCTACCGAGGCGGCGAGCCCCGTGTCCTGCGGCAACAGGCGCTTGCCCGCGGTCAGCACCGTGCCGCCCTTCTTGATATCGCTTCCGGTCAGGCGGATCCATTCGCCCTTTTCCGGGGAATTCTTTATGGCAACGGAATCGCCGGAAACGGCACAATGTTCCTGCATCACGATCGCATCCGCACCCGGCGGCACCGGCGCACCGGTGAAGATCCGCGCCGCCGTACCCGCTTCCAGCGGCTTGCCCACCGAGCCCGCGGCAATACGCTGCGTGACTTTCAGTTTCTTGTCGGCGGAATTCAAATCCGACAGGCGAACGGCGTAGCCATCCATGGCACTGTTGTCCATCGGCGGCACGTCCATGGTGGAGGTCTGCGCGCGCGCGAGCACCCGGCCCGCCGCCTCCATCGTCGACACCTGCTCGATCTCGGCAACCGGGCGCGCGCCCGCGAGCAGCGTTTCGAGCGCTTCATCCACCGAAAGCAGGCCCTTGTTCATGCGAGCTTCAGGTGGCCGAGGATGAATACGGCAATGGCTTCATGCGCGTTCAGGTCGAGTCGCGGCAGCTTCGTCTCCACTTTTGTATCTGTCGCGATGGCGACGATGTGCGGATCCTTCGGGTGCAGGAATCCCTCCCCCGTCTCGGCACGATATACCTCCAGCTTCGGGATAGGCGCGAACTTGTAGCCTTCGACGATCAGCAGGTCGCAGGGCGAGAAGTGCCGGATCTGCTCCTCGAAGGAAGGCTCCTGCACGCCACGCAGCTCGTTCATCAATACCCAGCGGCGCGACGACGTGACCAGCACCTCGCTGGCGCCGGCTTGGCGGTGGCGGTACGAGTCCTTCCCCGGCACGTCCACGTCGAAGCTGTGATGCGCGTGCTTGATCAGCGACACGCGCAGCCCGCGCTTCACGAACAGCGGGATGAGCTTTTCGATGAGCGTCGTCTTGCCGCTGCCGGACCAGCCGGCGAAACCAAAAGTTTTCATCAGGTCTGTCTAGGCGGTCGCGCCGCCGCAGGAGCTTCCGGCTCCCGCGGTACAACCGAAGCAGTGATCGCCGAATTGTATCGGGCGCTGCAGGGTCCTGCCGAAATCGAAATCGAAAATGCTGAGCTTTTTCCGCTTCGCGTCCACCGCGTCCATCTCCAGCATCTGGTTGAAGTCGCAGTCGTAGATCCGGCCGTCATGGCCGACGCTGATGAGGCTGCGGCACATCACGTCCGCGGCCGCGGCCGGATTGAAGGCGGCGAGCAGCTTTTCCATGTACGCCTCGAACTGCCCGGACTTGTCCAGATGCAGCTTGAAGCGGTTGATGGGCATGTTGGTGATCGTGTACAGGCTGTTGAACACGAGACCAAACTTGTCCTTCAGTTCGCGCTTGTAGTCCGCTTCCAGCCCGGCCTGCGCCGCGGGGAGGTACGGACCCACGGGGTTGTAGACCAGGTTGAGCATCAAGTCGCTGCCCTGGACGCCATAGCCTTCCGCATTCAGGCGTCGCATCGCCTCCATGCTTTTTCTGAACACGCCCGAGCCGCGCTGCGCGTCGGTGAAGTACTCCTGGTAGTACGGCAGCGAGGAGATCACCTCGACGCGATTCCTCGCGAAGAATTCCGGCAGGTACTCCTTGTTCTCCTTTGTTTGAGGATTGCCGTCCAGCTGCACAGTCAGGTTGTGGCGCACCATGACGTGCTTGCCGAGCGCGACAGCCTTCTCCACGAAGGCGTCGAATCCCGGGTGCAATTCAGGAGCCCCGCCCGTGATGTCCAGCTTGGCGATCTGCGGATGCCGCTCGAGGACCTCCAGGCACTTGGCGATGCCCTCGGGCGAGAGCATCTCCTTCCGGTCGGGAGAAGCATCCACGTGACAATGGCGGCATACTTGGTTGCACAGCTTGGTGACGTTGACCTGCAGCGTGTCGATGCCCAGCGGCGGCAGGTCGATGCCGTTGCGGCGCAGTTGAGCCTCGAAGTCGTACTTCGAAGGCGGTATAGCAATCTTCAGTCGGACAACAGGACTCAAAGAACCATCTTCTTCAGGTGGTTCTGCATCTGCACCGAGTGCACCAGCGTGATCCCGGCCTGCATGACCGCGGCCACATGCACCGCCTCCATCATCTGCTCGGGGTTGGCCCCGGTCTCGAGGCACTGCGTCGTATAGGCGTCGATGCAGTACGGACATTTCTGCGCATGCGATACCGCCAGCGCAATCAACGCCTTCTCGCGCTTGCTGAGCGCGCCGTCGGTGCCGGTGACGTTGCCGTAGTACCTGAAGAAGTCATCGGCAAGCGCCTTGGCGTGCTGGCCGATGTCGCCGAATTTCTTCAGGTCTTCCGATTCGTAGTAGTTGCTCATGGGTATCCTTGGCTAGCGATAAGTCGTCGAAAACCAAGGATACCTTACAGCAGGTGTTGCTTACTTTGCCGCCGCCGCGAATGCAACCGCAAGCAGCAGCGTTCTCATTTGGCGTTGGGAAAGAAGAGTTGTTCGCCGCCGATCTTGTAGTCGGCGATGGTCTTCTGTCCGTCGGGCGACACCAGCCAATCGACGAAGGCCTGACCCAGTTCCTTCTTCACATGCGGATGCTTCGCCGGATTGACCAACATCACGCCGTACTGGTTGAATAGTTTGGTGTCACCCTCGACCACAATACCGAGGTCCTGGCGGTTCTTGAATGGCAGCCAGGTGCCACGGTCGGCCAGCACGTAGGCGTTCATCGACGCCGCCGTGTTGAGCGCCGGCCCCATGCCGCAGCCGCATTCGC
>JANYII010000211.1 GCA_025358705.1 Betaproteobacteria bacterium
GTCTGCCGCGTGGCCGGGTGATCGAAATCTATGGCCCGGAATCCTCGGGCAAAACCACTTTGACTCTGCATGTGATCGCCGAAGCGCAGAAAAAGGGTGGTGTCTGCGCCTTTGTGGATGCCGAGCATGCACTGGATCCCATTTATGCCCGCAAGCTCGGAGTCAACCTCGACGACCTGCTGATTTCGCAGCCCGATACCGGCGAGCAGGCGCTGGAGATTACCGATACGCTGGTGCGGTCGGGCGCGGTGGACGTGCTGGTCATCGATTCGGTCGCCGCGCTCACCCCCAAGGCCGAGATCGAGGGCGAGATGGGCGAGCCGCAGATGGGGCTGCAGGCGCGCCTCATGAGCCAGGCGCTGCGCAAGCTCACCGGCAACATCAAGCGCACCAACACGCTGGTCATCTTCATCAACCAGATCCGCATGAAGATCGGCGTCATGTTCGGCAATCCGGAAACCACCACCGGCGGCAACGCGCTCAAGTTCTATGCCTCGGTGCGCATGGACATCCGCCGCATCGGCGCCATCAAGAAGGGCGACGAAGTGATCGGCTCGGAGACCCGCGTCAAGGTGGTGAAGAACAAGGTCGCGCCGCCCTTCCGCAACGCCGAATTCGACATCCTGTACGGCGAGGGCATCTCGCGCCAGGGCGAGGTGCTGGAACTCGGCGTGATCCACGGCGTGGTCGAGAAATCGGGTGCCTGGTACATCTACAACGGCGACCGGCTCGGCCAGGGCAAGGACAACTGCCGCGAATTCCTCAAGGAAAACCCGGCCATGGCGCAGGAGATCGAGCAGAAGATCCGTGAAAAGGCGGGCGTGCTCGCGCCGGTGGCGGCGGCGGAAACGGCAGTCGAGGACGACAACAAGGTCGAGAAGCTGCCGACGCGCAAGCGTGGCTGAGAAAGCGCAGTCCGACAACGTGGTGGAGCTCCGGGCGCGGGCGTTACGGCTGCTCGCGCGCCGGGAGCACACCCGGACGGAACTGGAGCGCAAGCTTGCGCCCCATGCGGAATCCTCCGAGGCCGTCCAGGGGTTGGTTTCCAAGCTGAAAGAAAAGAACCAGCTTTCTGAAGAGCGATTCGCCGAGGAGCGCGTGCGCGTCCTGTCGCGTAAGTACGGCGCGGCGCGCATCCGCCAGGACCTGAAATCGAAAGGCGTGGATCCGGAACTCGTCGGTCGCGTTTCCACCGAAGGCGAACTGGAGCGCGCGCGGGCGATCCTCGAACGCAAGTATCGTGACCCGGCGGTCACGCGCGGAGAGCGTGCGAAGCGGATGCGGTTCCTGCAGTCGCGTGGATTTTCCTCCGAGATTATTTTCAAACTCCTGTCAGCGCGCGACACAGGCTGATCGTTCATCTTCTTGCCACGCATGTGGCAGAGAGGAGGTGAATGAGATGAATCAAACTGAAGCATTGAGCGTGGTGCGCTCGCTGGCCAACGGCGTCGATCCGGAAACGGGCGAAGTCTTCTCGGCAGACAGCGTCTACCAGCGCGCGCCGGTTGTACGCGCGCTGTACGCGGCGGCCGAGGCGCTGGAGAAGTCGGAACGCTTCGAGCGGCGCAAGCAGCAGTTGCCGCCGAAGACCGGCGAGCCGTGGACGGAGGAGGAGGATCGCAAGCTGCTGTCCGCCTTCGACGCCGGGCGTGGCTTGCCGGACCTGGCGGGCGCGCACCAGCGCACGCAGACCGGGGTACGTGCCCGGCTCGTGAAGTACGGCCGATTGGCCGCGTGACGTACGGGCGGCCTGCCGCCTAGCTGGCCGGGAACTGCGCGGCGTCCGGACGCCGCGCAGTTCTCCTGCACGCTTCCTTTAAAATAAGCGGAACATGAAATCCGCCGCGCAGTCATGAAGTCCGCCGACATACGCTCGAGCTTCCTCGAGTACTTCAAGTCCAAGGGCCACACCATCGTGGCCTCGAGTTCGCTCGTGCCCGCGAACGACCCTACGCTGCTGTTCGTCAATTCGGGCATGGTCCAGTTCAAGGACACGTTCCTTGGCAAGGAAAAGCGCGCCTATGCGCGCGCCACTACGTCCCAGCGCAGCGTGCGCGCGGGCGGCAAGCACAACGACCTGGAAAACGTCGGCTACACCGCGCGCCACCATACCTTCTTCGAGATGCTGGGCAACTTCAGCTTCGGCGACTACTTCAAGAAAGACGCGATCCAGTTCGCCTGGGAGCTGCTCACCAAGGTGTACAAGCTGCCGCCGGAGAAGCTCTGGGCCACGGTGTACGAGACGGACGACGAAGCCTACGCTCTCTGGACCAGTACGATCGGCATCCCGAAAGAGCGCGTGGTGCGGATCGGCGACAAGCCCGGCGGCGCGAAATTCCAGTCGGACAATTTCTGGCAGATGGCCGATACAGGCCCCTGCGGCCCCTGCAGCGAGATTTTCTACGACCACGGTGCGGGGATTCCCGGCGGCCCGCCCGGTTCGCCCGACGCGGACGGCGACCGCTATATCGAGATCTGGAACCTCGTCTTCATGCAGTTCAACCGTGACGACAAAGGCGTGATGACGCCCCTGCCGAAGCCCTGCGTGGACACGGGCATGGGCCTGGAGCGCGTCGCCGCGGTGCTGCAGCACGTGCACTCGAACTACGAGATCAACCTGTTCCAGGACCTGATCAAGGCGGCGGCGCGGGAGACCGGGCAGAAGGAGTTGAAAAATCCGTCGCTGAACGTGATCGCCGACCATATCCGCGCCTGCTCGTTCCTGATCGTCGACGGCGTGATCCCCGGCAACGAGGGGCGCGGCTACGTGCTGCGCCGGATCGTGCGCCGCGCCATCCGGCATGGCTACAAGCTCGGCCAGAAGCAGCCGTTCTTCCATCGCCTGGTCGCGGATCTTGACAAGGCGATGGGCGAGGCCTATCCGGAACTGCGAAGCGCTGCGAAGCGCGTGGGGGACGTGCTCAAGCAGGAAGAGGAACGCTTCGCCGAAACCCTTGAGCACGGCATGGGCGTGCTCGAGGGCGCGCTCGCTTCGGGCGAGAAGCTGCTCGACGGCGACATCATCTTCAAGCTCTATGACACCTTCGGGTTTCCGGTCGACCTGACGGCCGATATCTGCCGCGAACGCGGCGTCAACCTGGATCTCGCGGGCTTCGAAGCCGCGATGGGCCAGCAGCGCGAACGTGCGCGCGCGGCGAGCCGCTTCACGTCCGCCGCCGGACTCGATTACTCCGGCCGCAAGACTGAATTCCGGGGCTACGACACCCTAAGCGTGGCGGCGGCGAACGTGGTTGCCCTATACCGCGAGGGATCGCCGGCAGAGCAGCTTAAGGCGGGTGAAGCCGGTGTGGTGGTGCTTGAGCAGACGCCGTTTTACGCCGAGTCGGGCGGGCAGGTGGGCGACCAGGGCGAACTGGTGGCCTCTGGCGGAACGTTTTCGGTCGCCGACACCCAGAAGATCCAGCCCGACGTGTTCGGTCACCACGGCACGCTCAAGAGCGGCGTGTTGAAGGTCGGTGACAAGGTCGAGGCGCGTGTCGACACGGAACGTCGCAAGCGCACCATGCGCAATCATTCTGTGACGCACCTCATGCACAAGGCCCTGCGCGAAGTCCTCGGCCCGCACGTGGCGCAGAAGGGGTCGCTGGTCGACCCGGATAAGACACGCTTCGATTTTGCGCACGACAAACCGATGAGCGATCAAGAAATCCGGCAGGTTGAGCTCCTCGTGAACAACGAGATCATGCAAAACAAGGCGACGCGGGCCCAGGTGATGCCCATCGAGGAAGCGAAGAAGTCGGGCGCCGTGATGCTTTTCGGCGAGAAATACGGTGACGAAGTGCGCGTGCTCGATATCGGTTCTTCGCGCGAATTCTGCGGCGGCACCCACGTGGAGCGCACCGGCGATATCGGTGTTTTCAAGTTGTATTCCGAAGGCGGCGTGGCGGCGGGGATCCGCCGCGTTGAAGCGACCACCGGCGGCAACGCGCTGGCCATGATGAACAGCCAACTGCAGGAATTCTTCGAAGTCGCCAAGCAGCTCCGGGCCCAACCGGGCGCCGGCATGGTCGAAAAAGCGGCGCAGGGGCTGCTGGATGAGAAAAAAGCGCTGGAGAAGGAGCTCGCGAAGTTGCGCTCGAAGCTCGCCATGGGCCAGGGCCAGGATCTCGCCTCGCAGGCGGTCGACGTGAAGGGCGCCAAGCTGCTGGTGGCGACGCTCGAGGGCGCGGACGCCAAGACGCTGCGCGAGACCCTGGACAAGCTGAAAGAAAAATTGAAAAGCGCCGCGATCGTGCTGGCGGCGGTGGGCGAAGGAAAGGTTTCACTAATCGCCGGGGTCACTGCCGATCTCACCGGCAAGGTCAAGGCGGGCGAGCTCGTGAACTTCGTCGCGCAGCAGGTCGGCGGCAAGGGCGGCGGGCGTCCCGACATGGCGCAGGCCGGCGGTACCGAACCCTCGAAACTCGGTGGCGCATTGGAAACGGTGAAGGCATGGGTAGAGCAGCGGCTCTGATTGTCGCGGCACTGTTTTCCGTGGTCGCGCTTGCCCATCACGGCTGGAGCGAGTACGACTCGACGACTCTGCTGAAGCTTTCCGGCAAAGTCGTTGAATCCGGCTACGAACATCCGCATGGCTATGTCCGGCTGGAGACGCCGGGCAAGACCTGGCTGTGCGTGCTCGCGCCGCCTTCGCGCATGGAGTCGCGAGGACTGGCGAAAGATCTGCTCAAGCCCGGCGCCAGCGTGACGGTCGAGGGCTACGCGAATCGCGCCAAGCCGGAGGAAATGCGCGCCGAGCGGATCATCGCGGGCGGCAAGACCGTCGAACTGCGCTGATCATGACGGCGATGGGCGCGATCGAGGCAAGCGCCCTCGGCCAGGCGATGCGCCAGTGGCTCTGGCTTTATCCCTCGGTGGAGATCGTGCACGTCGCCGGCATCGCGCTGCTGGTGGGGTCGATCGCGGTCCTGGACTTGCGCCTGCTCGGTTTTTCGCGCGCCATACCGGTGCGCAAGCTGGCCGCGCATGTTCTGCCATGGAGCATCGCCAGCTTTGCGCTGATCCTGCCCAGCGGCCTGGTGATGTTCGTCGCGCACGCCGGCGACCTGATCGCCAACCCGGTGTTCGCGGTGAAGATCAGCCTGATCCTGCTGGCCGGTGCCAACGCGGGAATCTTTCACGCCGGGATCTTCCGAAGTGCTGCGCAATGGGATGTCGACGTCATGCCGCCCCTTGCGGCGCGCGCCGCCGCGGCTGCCTCGCTCCTGGTGTGGATATCCGTGATCGCCTGCGGGCGCTTGCTGGCGTATTTCTAGTTAAAATCCGATCCTCGATTTCCGGCCACCGCGCTGCAGGTCCACGTCCTCCGGCCGAAGCTCGTCGCGGCCGGAGACCTTGGCGTTGCCGAACGCCGCCTGCACCGCGCGCCGCATCTCGCGCGGCGTGAGCAGCGCCAGCTTTTCGACCACGCTGCCCGACGGCGCCTCAGGGAAGCGCCGGCCCCAGTCGTGCGACTCGCGGATTTCGCGGTACAGCGAACGCGCGATGCGGGCCGAGCCTGCCGCGTCCGGCGGGTCGATCTCGTATACCTGCATCCGATTCAGCAGCGGATCGGGAATGCGCGCGGCCTCGTTCGCTGTCGCGAACCACACCGCGCTCGACGCGTCGATCGGGATTTCCGCGAATTCGTCGGTGAATCGCGCCGCGGTCTGGGTCTCGAGCAGTTCGTAGAGCGCGCCCAACGGGTCGTACTGGCCGTCGGCGCTGGCCTTGTCGATTTCGTCCACCACCATTACCGGATTGGCGTAGTCACCGTTCAGGAAGGTCTCGAACACCTTGCCGGGCTTGGCGTTTTTCCATTGCGAGGAGGCGCCCGACAGGACCCAGCCCGCGGTGAGCGAACTCATCGGCACGAAACCGTAGCCGGTGCCGAGCATCTGCGATATGCGCCGCGCGAAATGGGTCTTGCCGATGCCGGGTCCGCCCAGCAGCAGGATCGGCTGCAGTTCGACGTCATCCTTCGAGTCGACGCACAGCGCGAGCTGGCGGCGGATGTGTTCCAGGACTTCGCCGAAATTGGGTAGTTCATCGAACAGCGGCTGCATTTCGGGCAGCCCGGAAGGCTTGACCGCGAAGCGCTGGCCGCCGACGCGCAGCATTTTCTCGTACAGCGAGCGCAAGGCTTCGTTGGCGGATTGCGGCAGGTCCTGGAGGGCCTTTTCGACCGCGGCGACGTCGTAGACATCCTTGAAGCCGGCGACCGGGATCGTCGGCGAAGGGACGGGGAGCGAGACGTTTGAGGACATTGCCACCTCCTAACGTTCTTGTTGTCTGCCAATTCCGCAGGGAAAAAATAGCATGCCACTCCACCTCTAGCAAATTGCGCGCCTGTCCGTGCGCTGGCAGTAGGATGCGGCGAGTGCCAATCGTGCCGATATTGGATGGACCATGACCGCTAAAACGTCCAGCTTCCGTTCCGAGATGACACCGGAGTGGTTCAACGCGCGCGGCGCCGGCCACCTGCCCAGCCTAATCGGGTTGCGCATCCTGACGCTGACGCCGGAAGGCCTGGAAAGCCGCCTCGATGTGCGCAAGGAATTGATGGCGCCGAACGGTTTCCTGCATGCGGCCACGGTGATCGCGCTTGCCGATACCTCCTGCGGCTACGCCTGCGTCGCGAACCTGCCGCAGGGCACGGCCGGCTTCACCACCCTCGAACTGAAAGCCAACTTCCTTGGCACGGCCCAGGCAGGGGCGATTTTCTGCCGCGCGCGGCCCTCGCACCTCGGGCGCACGACCCAAGTCTGGGACGCCGAAGTCACCATCGAGGGCACCGATAAGAGGATCGCGCTCTTTCGCTGCACACAGATGGTCCTGTGGCCAAAGTAGACAAGTCCCGGGGCTTCGTGCTTGAATGACCGCATGAACCGCTGGTTTTACGGCTTTTTCTTCTATTTTCCGCGCCCTCTGGCGGAGGGAAACGGCTAGCCGCATCACCAGCGAAACCGACGAACCGCCAGAGCGAAAGCCTGGCGGTTTTTTTTTGGGGCCACCATGACCATCGACGACAAGACTTCACTGACCGACGACGAGCGCATCGAGAACATCGTTCCGCTGCCGCCGCCGGAGCACCTGATCCGCTTTTTCCCGATCCAACACACGCCGGTGGAGAAGCTGGTGTCGGACACGCGCAAGCGCGTGCGCGAGATCGTGCGCGGCAAATCCGACCGGCTGCTGGTGATCATCGGACCGTGTTCGATCCACGATCCCGCCGCCGCGGTCGCCTACGCGGAGAAACTGCTGCCCGAAAGGAAAAAGCACGAGGGCGAGCTGGAAGTGGTGATGCGCGTGTATTTCGAGAAACCGCGCACCACCGTGGGCTGGAAGGGGCTCATCAACGACCCGTACCTGAACGGCAGCTTCCGCATCAACGAAGGCCTGCGCATCGCGCGCGACCTGCTGGTGCGCATCAATCGGGCGGGCGTGCCGGCGGGCTGCGAATTCCTAGACGTGATCTCGCCGCAATACATCGGCGACCTGGTGTCCTGGGGGGCGATCGGCGCGCGCACCACCGAGTCGCAGGTACATCGCGAACTGGCCTCGGGCCTGTCCGCGCCCGTGGGTTTCAAGAACGGCACCGACGGCAACGTGCGCATCGCGGTGGACGCGATCCTCGCGGCGCGCCAGAAGCACCACTTCCTCTCGGTGCACAAAAGCGGCCAGGTGTCGATCGTCGAGACGCGCGGCAACGAGGACTGCCACATCATCCTGCGCGGCGGCAAGGCGCCGAACTACGACGCCGCCAGCATCAAGTCTGCCTGCGAGGAGCTGGCGAAATCAAAGCTCGAATGCCGGCTGATGATCGACTTCTCGCACGCCAATTCCTCCAAGCAGTACAAGCGCCAGATGGACGTGGCGCGCGACGTTGGTGGGCAGGTCGCCGCCGGCTCGCGCTGCATCATCGGCGCGATGGTCGAATCGCACCTGGTGGAAGGCAAGCAGGATCTTGTGCCTGGCAAAGCACTCACTTTCGGCCAAAGCATCACCGATCCGTGCATCGGCTGGAAGGACTCCGTCGAATTGCTCGAGGTCCTCGCGGCGGCGGTGAAAGTGCGTCGGAAGAAAGGCAAGAACTGAGCTTTACGCTTCCGAACACGCCGGAAATCCTGGTTCTGGCGGCGCTGGTGGTGGCCTTCGCCTACACGGCGTTCGGCCTGATCGGCTTTGGTTCCACCGTCATCGCGCTGCCGCTGCTCGCGCAGTTCTTCGCGCTCAAGTTCGCGGTGCCGCTGCTGATGCTGCTTGACCTCGCCGCCTTCCTGCTGCTTGGCGCGCGCGTGCGCAAGCGCATCCAGTACGCCGAGATTGCCTGGATGGTGCCCTTCATCGCCGCCGGCATGGCGGCGGGCCTCGTCCTGCTGATCGAGGTGGCGGAGCAAAAGCTGCTCGCGGTGCTCGGTACTTTCCTGCTGCTGTACGCGAGCTACAGCCTCATTCGGGAAAGAATTGGCCGCGGCTCCCCGCCGATCCTGTCGCGCGCCTGGTGCGCGCCGGTCGGCCTCGCGGGCGGCGTGTTCTCGGCGCTGTTCGGCACCGGCGGCGTGCTGTTCGCGATCTACAACGCGGGCCGCATCCGCGACAAGGACGCATTGCGCGCCACCAACGCGGCGATGATCATGCTGTCGTCGCTTGCGCGCGTAGTGTTGTTCGGCGCCGCCGGGCTGCTGATGCAGGACGGGCTGCTCGTTACCGCGCTGCTGCTGTTGCCCGCGATGCTGTGTGGAGCGTGGCTCGGCAACCGGCTGCATGCCGCGGTGCCGGCGGTAGCCGTAGTGAAAGCGGTGTACGCTTTGCTGGTGATCGCCGGCCTGCTGCTCCTCGCTCGTTCCCTGCCCACAATCTTCTCACTTTGACCGCGCCCGCCTCCCGGCAGTGGCTCCTGCTCGCGCTCGCCGCGACACTGCTGTTCCGTTTCTGGCTGTCCGCAGTGGCCCCGGTCACCGCCGACGAGGCTTACTTCATCCTGTGGGGCCGCGCACCCGCGCTTGGCTTCTACGACCATCCGCCGATGGTCGGCTGGATGCTGGCGCCGTTGGCGGCGCTTTCGGACGCGCCGTGGCTGCTGCGTATGCCCGCGGTGCTGGTGCCGCCGCTTGCCGCACTCGGCGTGTGGCTCGCGCTGCGCGGCTGGTTCGGGCGCGACGAGGACACGGCGAACCTGGCGGCGCTCGCGGTGCTGCTGGTGCCGATGAATGTCTGGAACGTGCTAGTCACCACGGATACGCCGCTGGTGCTGTTTTCCGTGGCTTCGCTGCTGGTGTTCGCGCGCGCCGCCGAGAAGGGCTCGGGCGGAATGTTTCTCGTGTCGGGTGTCCTGCTCGGGCTCGCTTTCCTGTCCAAATATTTCGCGGTCCTGCTGGGACTCGCCTACCTGGCCTGGGCGATCACGTCGAAAAATCCCAGGGCTTTCGTTCTCGTGTTCCTCGGCGGCCTGCCTTTCGGGCTCCTGAACCTGTACTGGAACTACGAAGCCTGCTGGTGCAACGTGATGTTTAATGCCATCAACCGCCACGAGGATGGCGGCAGCGGCTGGTCGCTGGCAACCCCGCCGCTCTATGCCGCGTCGCTTGCTTATCTTGCGGCGCCGCTGCTGTGGTTTGCGTGGCGGAGCAGGGCGAAGCTGCGCGAGGCCTGGCAGCGGCCCGGCGAGCGCGCGCTATTGCTCGCCTGGCTGTTGCCCTTTGCGGTATTCGCCGCGCTCAGCCCGGTCAAGCGCATCGGGCTGCACTGGTTGCTGTCGTTCATGCCGGCGCTGGTGTTGACTGCGGCGCTCGCGTTCGAGCGCAAGCAGATGGCCGCAAGCGTGCGCGTGTTCGCGGTGCTCGCGGCGCTGCACGCGATTCCAATCGCCGTGATCGCGGCTCTTCCGCTGGAAACCTGGCAAGCCACGCGGTTTTACGGGCGGCTGGTATTTCCGGGCCGCATCGCCGAATTGCTGGGCGCGGTCGCGCCGGACCTGCCGGGCAGGGTCCTCGCGACGGACAGCTACGCCTCGGCGGCACTGCTCGCGTACCACGAGCGCCTGCCGGTGCCGGTATTCGGCCTGGGAACGTCGCATGCGCGCCAGGACGACATCAACACCGATTGGCGTGCGTTTGGCGGCAAGGACATCCTCATCCTGCGGCGCGAAGCGCCGCTGCCGCAGGATTTCCAGCCGTACTTCAAGAGCGTCGAAGTGAAAAAGATCGCGCTTGGCGGAGGCAGCTACCACGCGGTGCTCGGCCGCGATTTCAGCTATGCGGCCTACCGGTCCGGCGTGCTCGCCGGGGTGCGGGATCACTATTACCGGATCCCGCCGCGGCTTCCAGTGGGCCGCTGCTATTTCTTCGAGCGCTATTTCCCGGGATGAGCAGCGCGATGGCACGGGTTTTCCCGCTGATGGAGTTGCTGCGTCCGCGGCAGTGGATCAAGAACGCGTTCGTGCTCGTGGGCCTCGTGTTCGGCCATGCCTGGCGCGATCCGGCGATGGTGACTGCCGTGATCCTCGCGACGATCGGCTTCTGCCTCGCCTCGGGCGCGGTGTACGCGTTCAATGACGCTCGCGATGCGGAGCGCGACCGCGAACACCCCGACAAGCGCGAGCGTCCGGTTGCGCGCGGCGCCGTGTCGCCGGGCGAGGCGTTGCTGTTGTCCGCGGTAACCGCCACCGCGTCGCTGGTGCTTGCCGCGTGGACCGGATGGCGGGCCGCCGCAATCGTCGCGGCCTATCTCGGCCTGAGCGCGGCCTACACCGTCTGGCTGAAACATATCCCGGTGCTCGACGTGGCCGCCATCGCGGCGGGCTTCATGCTGCGCCTGCTCGCTGGAACGCTGGGCGTCGGCATCGAGCCCTCGAACTGGCTGCTCGCCTGCGGCTTCCTGCTGACCCTGTTCCTGGGATTCGCCAAGCGGCGGGCCGAGATTGGACGACTGGAGGAAGATGCCGGCCGGCATCGCGCCGTGCTGGCGGACTACAGCACAGGATTCCTGGATAAGGCGATCACGCTTTGCGCCGTGGGCATGGTCGCGGCCTATGCCTGGTACACGCTCGCCGCGGAAACGGCTTTGCTGCACGGTACCGGCAGCTTTGCGCTGACGCTTCCCTGGGTGCTGCTCGGCACTGCCCGATACCTGTACCGCCTGCGCCTGCGCGGCGGCGGTGGCGACCCGGCCGAGGAACTCCTGCGCGACCCGCTGCTCGCCGCCGCGGTCGCCGGCTGGGCCGCGACCGTACTGTGGTTGATCGGCTAGAATCTCCCGAAACCCATGGCCCAACAAGCTGCGCACCTTTCGCACCTCGAGCACCTCGGGGATGCGACCAAGTTCTCACCCCAGATCCACGCCCTGATTCCGAGGTGCGACCTGCTGGAGAATTTTTCGCCCGCCGAGGTGCGGCTGCTAGCGCACTTCATGGACGTATACCAGGCGCCGCTCGGCACCGAGATCATCCGCGAAGGCGACGGCGGCGATTTCATGCTGATGCTGATCGAGGGCAAGGTCGAGGTCCACAAGCGCGACCGCTGGAACATGCCGCAGCTGATCGCGGTGGTGGAGGCGGGCAAGACGCTGGGCGAAATGTCGATGATCGACGGCGAGCCGCGCTTCGCCACCTGCATCGCCGCCGAGCCGACGGTGCTCGCGGTGCTCGACCGCGAGAACCTGGCGCGCATCATCGTCGAGCAGCCGATGCTCGGCGCGAAGATCCTGATGGAGCTGGTGCTGATGCTGTCGCAGCGCCTGCGCACCACCAGCGCGCGCCTGTTGCACCTCATCGACGAGCAGTCCCACCGCGCCACTAACCTGCTGTAAGCGTGGGCAGAGCGCGGATTGCGCTGCTCCTGCTGGTTGCCGCGGCCGCGGCGGTGTTCTTCGCGTCCGGCGGCCACGACCTCCTCAGGCCCGGGAATCTCCAGGGCCTGCTCGCCCGGGTCCGTGAGTACTACCTGGCGGATCCCCTGCATGCCGGCCTGGGATTCTTCGCGCTCTACATCGCGGTAACCGCGCTGTCGCTTCCCGGCGCGGCGGTGATGACGCTCGTCGGCGGCGCGATCTTCGGCCTGCTCTGGGGCACGGTGGTGGTTTCGTTTGCCTCGACCATCGGTGCGACGCTCGCCTTCCTCGCATCGCGCTTCCTGCTGCGCGACTGGGTGCAGGCGCGTTTCGGCGACCGGCTCAAGCCGATCAACGAAGGGGTGGCGAAGGAGGGCGCGTTCTACCTTTTCGCCCTGCGCCTGGTGCCGGCGTTTCCCTTCGTCGCCATCAACCTGCTCATGGGCCTGACCTCGATCCGGACCTGGACCTATTTCTGGGTCAGTCAGGTCGGCATGCTCGCGGGAACCATCGTCTATGTCTATGCCGGGACGAAGCTCGGCGAATTCCGGTTTTCGCCGGCCCTGTTCGCCGCGTTCGCTCTGCTGGGATTCTTTCCGCTGGTCGCCAAGCGCGTCATGGACGCGGTCAATGCTCGGCGCGTATATGCGCGCTGGCCCCGTCCGGCGAAGTTCGACCGCAACCTCGTGGTCATCGGCGCGGGTTCGGCGGGACTGGTGTCGGCCTACATCGCCGCGGCGGTCAAGGCGAAGGTCACGCTGGTCGAGAAGCACCGCATGGGCGGCGATTGCCTCTATACCGGCTGCGTGCCGTCCAAGGCGCTGATCCGGTCGGCGAAGTTCGTCGCCCAGGCGCGCAAGTCGAAAGAACTCGGCATCAGGTCGGCCAGCGTCGAATTCGATTTCGCCGACATCATGGAGCGCGTTCAGCGCGTGGTAAGGACCATCGAACCGCACGATTCCGCGGAACGCTACGCCGGGCTCGGCGTGGAGTGCGTTCAGGGCGATGCGAGAATTGTTTCGCCATGGGCCGTGGAAGTGACGGACCGGGACGGAAACAGGCAAACGCTTACCACCCGCGCCATCGTCATCGCCGCCGGCGCGCGGCCGTTGGTGCCGCCGATACCGGGCATCGAGAAGATGGGCTGCCTTACCTCCGACACGATCTGGGAGCTGCGCAAGCAGCCTGCGCGCCTCGTGGTGCTCGGTGGCGGGCCGATCGGCTCGGAGCTGGCGCAGGCGTTCGCGCGCCTGGGCTCAGTGGTCACGCAGGTGGAGATGCTGCCGCGCATCCTGATGCGCGAGGACCCGGAAATTTCCGCCATGGTGATGAAGAATTTCGCCGCGGACGGCGTGGACGTGCGCGTCGATCACAAGGCGAAGGAGTTCCGCGTCGAGAACGGCCGCAAGCTGCTGGTCTGCGAGCATCAGGGACAGGATGTGCAGATCGAGTTCGACGAAGTGCTGTGCGCCGTGGGGCGCATTGCCAATACCAGCGGCTACGGGCTCGAGGAACTCGGCATCCCGACGACCAGGGCACGTACCGTAGAGACCAACGAGTACCTGCAAACGCTTTATCCGAACATCTACGCCTGCGGCGATGTCGCAGGACCGTTCCAGTTCACCCACACCGCGGCGCACCAGGCGTGGTACGCGGCGGTGAACGCTTTGTTCGGAACGTTCAAGAAATTCCGCACTGATTACTCGGTGATTCCCTGGGCGACGTTCACGGATCCGGAGGTCGCACGCGTCGGCCTGAATGAAACCGAGGCAAAGGAGAAGGGCGTCGCCTATGAGGTCACGGTTTACGGGATCGATGATCTGGACCGCGCGATCGCGGACGAAACGGCGCATGGCGTGGTCAAGGTCCTGACCGTGCCCGGCAAGGACCGGATCCTCGGCGTGACCATCGCCGGCGAGCATGCCGGGGACCTGATCGCGGAGTTCGTCGCCGCCATGCGCCACGGCTTCGGCATGAACAAGATCCTCGGCACGATCCATATCTACCCGACGCTCGCGGAAGCCAACAAGTACGCCGCCGGTGCCTGGAAGAAGGCGCACGCGCCGCTGGGCCTGTTGCGTCTGGTGGAGCGGTTGCATGCGTGGCGTCGCGGATGAGGTTGTCGATCGTCATTCCGGCGCTCGATGAGGCGCAGGCCATCGTCGCGACGCTGGCCTCGCTTGCGCCGCTGCGCGCGCGTGGCCACGAAGTGATCGTGGCGGATGGCGGCAGCGAGGACGCGACGCGGGAACTCGCCGCACCGCTCGCCGATCGCGTCCTCGTTGCGCCACGCGGACGGGCGAGCCAGATGAACGCCGGCGCGGCGGCGGCAAGCGGGAACGCGCTCGTATTCCTGCACGCCGACACGCAGTTGCCCCCGAACGCCGATTACGCGATCGCCGACGCACTGAGGAAAAGCAACTGGGGGAGATTCGACGTGGCAATCGAAGGGCGCTCCACGCTGCTGCCGGTGATCGCCCTGTTCATGAACCTGCGCTCGCGCTTCACCGGAATCGTGACCGGCGATCAGGCGATCTTCGTGCGCCGCGCGGCGTTTGGCGGCTTTCCGGAGATTGCGCTTATGGAAGACATCGCGTTCAGCAAGGCCATGAAGCGGCAATCGCCGCCCGCCTGCGTGCAAGTGAAGGCGACGACCTCGGGCCGTCGATGGGATGAGCATGGCGCGCTGCGCACGATGCTCCTGATGTGGCGCTTGCGCCTGGAGTATTTCCTGGGCGCGGCCCCTGATGAACTTGCGCGGCGCTACGCCAGCAAGGCCTGAGTCGGCGCTGATTGTCTTCGCGCGCGCGCCCGAACCCGGGCGCGTGAAAACCCGCCTCGTGCCGCTGCTGGGCGAGAAGGGCGCTGCCCGCCTGCATGCCCGGCTGGTGAAGCGGACGCTGCGCACCGCGCGGCAGGCTGGCTTTTCAATGACGGAGCTTTGTTGTTCCCCGCGCCTGAACGTTCCCTTCTTTGAGCAATGCGAGCGCCAATTTCATGTTGCCCTCCGTCGGCAGGTCGGCGCGGACCTTGGCGAGCGCATGTACCGAGCCTTCAAGCGCGCGCTGCGCAGCCATGCGTATGTCGTTCTTGTCGGTAGCGACTGCCCGGCGCTCAGGACGGCGGACCTGCGCGCCGCCGCGCGAATCCTGCGCGAAGGCGCCGACGCGGTGCTGGCGCCCGCGGAAGACGGCGGCTATCCTCTGATCGGGCTGCGGCGCGTTTCCCGGCGATTGTTCGACGGTATCCCCTGGGGCGGCCCGCAGGTGCTGGCGCAGACGCGGCGCCGGCTCAAGGCGCTGCGCTGGCGCTGGCGGGAATTGCGCACCCTGTGGGACGTGGACCGGCCCGAGGACGTGGCGCGCTTGCGAAAATCAGGAATTCTTGCGGCTAGATCGCGCCGGACTTCCTGAGCAGGTCGGCGACGCGCTCCGCCATCAGCCGGTAGCCCTGCGCATTTGGATGGACCTGGTCGGACTTCAGGTCGCCGTTCCTGAGTATTTTTGCGAGCACGTCGCCTTCGTAGGGAATGCCGAACTGTTTTGCGATCGCCGCGTAGAACTCGGGCGGCGTCAGCGTGAGCCCGATCTCGGGCGTCCCGATCAGCAGCACGTCAATGCCACGGTCCTTGGCCAGGCGGACCATCGCGCGCACATTGTCGGCGGCGGCGTCCATGGGCAGGCGGCGCAGGAAGTCGTTACCGCCATGGCACAGCAGCAGCAGGCGCGGCCGATGCTCGTCCAGCGCGGCGGGCAGGCGCGCGAGTCCCGCCGCGCTGATCTCGCCCGGCACCCCTTCGCGCACCACGCGCCGGCCCGTAATGCGCGCGACCTGCGCCGGGTAGCTTTCTTCTTCGCTCGCGCCGGTGCCGTAGGTCAGGCTGTCGCCAAATGCAAGGACTACGGCGTCGGATGCGAGGGGCGGCAGCTTCGCTTTCTGACCGCAGCCTGACGCAAGCAACGCGAAGGCGGCAATCAGCGCCCCCATTAGAGGCACAAAGGACCGACTGTGCAGGCGCAGCATCACGGACCCCATGCTACACTCGGTCGCGAGGATAAATTCCGGCCGACCGGCGCAATGCCGGGGCAAATTCTGGAATCGGAGGAGACGGATGAAAATCAAGAGCCAGCAGGACTTGTGGGCCGGGCTGATGTTCATAGCCTTCGGGTTATTTTTCATCCTGTTTGCGATGGGTACGCCGGAATTCCTCGATAAATTGGTGGGCACCAGACTCATTCCCGGCTACCAGATGGGCAGCTCCGTGCGCATGGGCCCGGCATATTTTCCGGTGGTGCTTGGCGGTCTGCTTGCCGTCCTCGGCCTGCTGGTGCTGCTCGATTCCGTTGTCTCGGAAGGTCCGGAGGTGCCGAAGTTTCATTTCCGGCCGCTGATCTGGATTGGCCTGTCAAGTCTTGCCTTCGCCTACCTGCTCAAACCGCTCGGCCTGGTGCTCGCGTCGGCGGCCCTCGTTTTCGTCAGCGCCTACGGCGGGCATGAGTTCAAGTGGAAAGAGGTCGCGATCATGTCGGTGGTGCTCGTGATCTTCTCGGTGCTGGTGTTCGTGAAGGGGCTGGCGCTGCCCTTCCCGATTTGCCCGGACTTCATCGAAGTCTGTCCGATCCGATAGCCGGAAGAAACGGGGCTCATCATGGAAGGCATTTTCGGCAATCTCGCGATCGGTTTCGTCGAAGTATTCAAGCTGCAGCCTGTCACCATGTGGGGCATGACGCTGCAGCACGTGCCGTTCAATATCATCATGTGCCTGATCGGTTGCCTGCTCGGCACGCTCATCGGCGTACTGCCCGGCATCGGGCCGGTGGCGACGATCGCCATGCTCCTGCCGGTGACCTTCAACCTGTCGCCGATCGCGGCATTGATCATGCTTGCTGGCATTTACTACGGCGCGCAGTACGGCGGTTCGACCACGGCGATCCTGGTCAATATTCCGGGCGAATCGTCTTCGGTCGTCACTTGTCTGGATGGTTACCAGATGGCGCGCCAGGGCCGCGCCGGTCCCGCGCTCGCCACGGCGGCGATTGGTTCGTTCTTCGCCGGCTGCGTTTCGACGCTGGTGGTGGCGATGTTTGCCCCACCGCTTGCCGAGGTCGCATTGAAGTTCGGTCCCGCGGAGTACTTTTCGCTGATGGTGCTGGGCCTGGTCGCGGCGGTCGTGCTCGCGCACGGCTCGCTCATCAAGGCGATCGCGATGGTGATCCTGGGCCTGCTGCTCGGACTGGTGGGTACCGACGTGAATTCCGGCGTGCTGCGATTCGCCTTCGGCATCTCGGAACTCGCCGACGGAATCGGCTTCGTCACGGTCGCGATGGGCATGTTCGGCATCTGCGAAATCATCGCCAACCTCGAGCAGAAGGAGAGCCGCGAAATTTTCACCAGCAGCGTGGGCAAGCTGATGCCGAGCAAGGAGGATTGGAAACGCATGATCATGCCGATCCTGCGCGGCACGGCGCTCGGTTCGGCGCTTGGCATACTGCCCGGTGGCGGCGCGCTGCTCGCGTCCTTCGGCGCCTACACGCTGGAGAAAAAGGTCTCCAAGTACTCCCACGAATTCGGCAAGGGAGCGATCGAGGGCGTGGCCGCGCCGGAGTCCGCCAACAACGCGGGCGCGCAGACGTCCTTCATCCCGTTGCTCACGCTCGGCATTCCGTCCAACGCCGTGATGGCGTTGATGATCGGCGCCATGATGATCCAGGGCATCGCGCCCGGACCGCAGGTGATGACGGAACGTCCCCAGTTGTTCTGGGGAATGATCTGCTCGATGTGGGTCGGCAACCTGATGCTTGTGATCCTCAACCTGCCGCTCATCGGCATGTGGATCAAGCTGCTGACGGTGCCTTACCGGTACCTGTATCCGTCGATCCTGCTGTTCATGGCGATCGGCGTGTTCAGCATCTCGAACCAGCCCTTCGACTGTTTCCTGATGGCGGTCTTCGGCCTGCTCGGGTATGTGTGCGTCAAGCTCGGCTGCGAGCCGGCGCCGCTCATTCTCGGCTTCATCCTCGGGCCGTTGATGGAGGAAAACCTGCGTCGCGCGATGCTGCTTTCGCGCGGCGATCCGTGGGTGTTCATCAGTCCCTCGAAGCCGATCAGCATGGGCTTCCTCATCGCCTCGGTTGCGCTGCTGGTGATCATCGCGGCGCCCAGCCTGCGCAAGAAGCGCGAAGAAGTCTTCGTCGAAGAGACGTAGAGGAAGACCCGGCGCCTTGCTCCGCCTGCTGCTCCTCGCCGCGCTCGCGGCGGGGTCCACTCTCGCGGCGGCACAGGCCGTGCCGCAATGGCCAACCCGGCCGCTCCGACTGGTCGCACCCTACGCCGCAGGCGGGCCGATCGACATCTCGGCGCGCCTGCTGGCCGCCAAGCTGCAGGAATCCCTGGGCCAGCCTGTGGTCGTGGAAAACCGGCCGGGCGCCGGCGGCAACATCGGCGTCGACCTGATCGCCAAGGGCCCGGCGGACGGCTACAGCCTCGTGATGAGCGCCATCGCCACGCTGGCGATCAATCCCTCGCTGTATCCAGGCCTGCCCTACGATCCCCTCAAGGACTTGAGGCACGTCACGCTGCTGGTACAGGTGCCGAACGTCCTGGTCGTCAACAACGACCTGCCGGCGAAGAACGTGAAGGACCTGATCGCGCTGGCCAAGCAGCGGCCCGGCAAGCTCGACTTCGGCTCCGGCTCCAGCGGCTCCACCGGCCATCTCGCCGGCGAAATGTTCAAGATGATGACCGGTACCTACATGGTGCACATTCCGTACAAGGGTTCGGCGCCGGCACTGGCCGACATGATGGGCGGCCGCATCCACCTGATGTTCGACAACCTCGCCAGCGCGCTGCCGAGCATCCGTTCGGAAAAAGTGCGCGCCCTGGCGACCACGACCCTGAAGCGCTCGAGCTTCCTGCCCGAATTGCCGACGCTGGATGAATCGGGACTTAAGGGATTCGACATGACCACCTGGTGGGGCGTGTCGGTGGCGGTGAAAACGCCTGATGCCGTGGTCGAGCGGCTCTCGGCGGAGATCCTCAAGGCAATGGATGCGCCGGACCTGAAGGATCGCCTGCGCAACATGGGATCGGAATCACCGGCCATCCGCACGCCGGAACAATTTACCGCCTTTGTTTCTGCCGAACTGAAAACCTATACCGAGCTCGTCAAGCGCTCGGGCGCGAAGGCCGACTAGGTCACGGCAGCAGGATCGCAGCGGCTAGAGCGCTGCGATGGTCTGCACCTCGATGAGGTACTGCTCTCCGACCAGGCGGTCGATGATGAGCAGGGTATTGGGCGGGTATTTCCCGTCCGGGAACATTTTCGGGAATTCGCGCAGGCGCCACGCCATGAACTTCGGGATGTCCTGCGAGTGCACCAGGTAGGTGGTGAACTGCACGACGCTGCCCCAGCCGGCATTCGCGGACTTGAGCGCGGTTTCGATCTGCCTGAATACGCTGCTGCATTGGGCGTCGAAATCGTCGCCGGCGGCGAGCATGCCGGCGATGTAGAGCGTTTCCTGCGCGTCCCTGACGCGCGCCATGTGCGAGTACTGGCCGAGCGGCTTGCCCAGCGCTTCGACGTTCTCGATCTTGATTTTCGCCATCGCCGCTACCCGCCGCCGATATGCGCCTTGACGGTGGCGACCAGGGACTCGCGCACGATCGGCTTGACGACGTAGTCGCTGATGCCCATTGACCGGCAGACGTTCTTGGTGTCCTCGTCGGCCAGGACCGAGACGATGATCACGGGCGTCTTCCGGTTGTGCGAGGAGGCACGGATCGCCTTCAACACCGCGATGCCGCCCACCCCGGGCATCAGCAGGTCCAGCAGGATGATGTCGAAGCCGCGGCTGCCGGCGAGTTGCAGCGCTTCCTCGCAGGTGCCCGCCAGGGTGATTTCGACGTTCGGCACGGCCTCGACCGTGCGCCCGAGGATCAGGCGCATCGATTCCTCGTCGTCGACGATCAGCACCTTGCGGCGCGCGACGCTCTTCGACGGCGTCTGCGTTTTCGGCGTGCGTTCAGGCATGCTCATTTCCCCGTGAGTTTCGGTTTGCCGCGGCTGGCCAGTTGCGCCTTGACCGTGGCTACCAGCGTGTTGCGCTCCACCGGCTTGACCAGGTAGCCGGTGGCGCCCGCCTTCATGCAGCGAGCCTGCGTTGCGGCGTCCGAGAGCACCGAGACGACGACCAGGGGGGTCGCGACATTCGGCGAGGCGCGGCGCAGCCGCTTGAGCACCTCGTAGCCGCCGATCCCCGGCATCAGCAGGTCGAGCAGGATCGTGTCGTAAGCGTAGCTGCCCGCCAGGTGCAGCGCCTGCTCGCAGGTCCCCGCCAGCGTGACCTCCGCCTGCAGCCCGGTGACCAGGATCCGGGCAAGGAACAGGCGCATCGATTCCTCGTCGTCGATGATCAGCACGCGATGGCGCATTGCCTTGTCGGTCGCTTCGCGGGTGCTCATTGCGTCATTTTCTTCGCCAGGTCCACGAAATCCCGGGCGTTGTAGTCGAACGAGGGTTCCGGCGCCACATCCACCTTGACCTTGGGGCCCTTTTCGCGCGGCCGGCGCACGAACGCCGTGGCGAGGCCGCAAGCCTGCGCCGCGCGCAGGTCGTTCTTGTGCGCGGCGACCATCATTACTTCCGAGGGCTCCAGGCCGAGCATCGCCGCGGCGCCAAGGTAGGCTTCCGGGTCGGGCTTGTAGTGGTGGAACAGTTCCGCCGACAGCACGGTATCCCAGGGCAGGCGGCCATGCTTCGCCATGTTGACGAGCAGCGCCACGTTGCCATTCGAGAGCGTGGCGATGATGTGGCGGCGCTTGAGCAGCGCCAGTCCGCGGCGCGCGTCGATCCAGGGATCGAGCCGGTGCCAGACGCGGTTCAGGTGATCGATCTCGTCCTCGGTCAGGCTGTCGATGCCGAAGCGTCGCAGCAGTTCATCGAGGATCATGCGGTGCAGCTGGTCGATGTTCATCCACGGCAACTCGCCCGAGCGCACGCGCGCCATCGCCGGCTGGTAGCCCGCGCGCCAGGCGTCGGTGAATGCATCCCAGTCGATGGCGAGCTTCTTCTCCCGGCCGAGGGCGCGGCATTCGCGCAATATGGAGCCGCGCCAATCGACGACCGTGCCGAATACGCCGAATACCAGGGCTCGGATCGTGCGCGCGCGGGCAGGCATGGGCAGATTCTAACGCCCCCGGCCAGGGTAGTTACTGCAACTGTATTGTCCCGGACACGGTGATAAGAATGCGCGTGCTGCCCGGTTCGATCGCGGGCTGCGCCATGGACTCGGAGGCCAGCGCACGAGCGGCCATCGCGTACACGGGGCGCGGCGGTGCGCCGCCGGACACCTGCAGGTCCCGCATCCGGTAGCCTTTTGCCTTGACGGCATCGCGCACCACGCGCGCGCGTTCGTCGAATGCCGACAGCGCTTCGGCAATCAGAATGTTCTCGGCCTTGCGCCGGGCCTCGCCCGACACGCCCAGGTTGAGCCCGGCAACGACCAGGGTCGCTTGCAGCTTGCCGATCAGTTCGGTGGCTGCGGCGAAATCGGCCGATTCCAGGCGCAGCTCCTGGCGCACGCGCCAGCGTGCCACGCGGTTCTTGTCGTACACCGGGGTGGTCTGGTAGCCGGCGGACTGCGTTTTCACCGCTTTGTAGGCAAGCGCGGTGGCGAGCGCGCGCTGCATCGTGCGGTTTATGCCGTCGGCGAGCTGCACCGGATCGGCGCCCTCGGCTTCGGCCGCCAGGGTCGCCGTGAGCAGGTCGTTCGGCACCTCGCGCTCCGCCTGGGCGTTCAGGCTCACCAGGTTGAACAGCGTCTCCGCCGGTACCTGCGCGCCAAGCGCCAGCGGGACGAGGAGCAGGGCGAAAAACGCGGTTCGCATGAGGTTCATCCCTTTTTTTTGCGCTCGTGCTGCCAAAGCACGTCGCCGCGCTTGCCGGCGCGATTCAGCGCGCGTCCCAGGACGAACAGCAGATCCGAGAGCCGGTTCAGGTACTGCCGCGTACGCTCGCCGACAGATTCGGCGCGGCCCAAGGCGACCAGGCTGCGCTCGGCGCGCCGGCACGCGGTGCGCGCAAGGTGGGCGAGGGCGGCGGCGCGCGTGCCGCCCGGCAGGATGAATTCCTTCAGCGGCGCCAGGTGCCGGTTGAGCGTCTTGAGCAACCCGTCCAGGCGAACCACGTGCGCCTCGGTCACCATGGTGTGGCCGGGGATGCACACTTCGCCGCCGAGGTCGAACAGGTCATGCTGGACGCGCAGCAGCGCCTCGCGCAGTGGCGCCGGCATTTTCTCCGCCAGCAGGACGCCGATAGATGAATTCAATTCGTCTATGTCTCCCAGCGCCTGGATGCGGGCCGAGTCCTTGGCCACGCGCGTGCCATCGCCCAGGCCTGTTTCGCCCTTGTCGCCGGTGCGCGTCGCGATTTTCGAGAGGCGATTACCCACGCGGCGTCACGAAGCCAGGAGCAAGGCGAGCGCGATGATGCCCGGGATGGCCTGCACGAAGAGGATCTTGCGGTTCACCGTGGCACCGCCGAAGATGCCTGCGACGACGACGCAGGCGAGGAAAAACACCTTCACGTTGATTCCCGCGGCGCCCATGGACAGGCCCCACGCGAGGCCGGCCACGAGAAAGCCGTTGTACAGCCCCTGGTTTGCCGCCAGTCCCTTGGATGCCGCCGCGAATTCGGGCGTCAGCTTGAAGGTGCGCATCCCGTAAGGCTTGTCCCAGAGGAACATTTCGAGCACCAGGAAGTACGCGTGCAGCAGGGCCACCAGTGCGATCACGACGTTTGCGGCGGTTGTCATCTGCCTCTCCCTCTCTAGGAATGCCTGCGATTATCCTCCTAGTATGGCCCGCCACGACTTGAGCTTGCGATCGAAAGGCACGGATGCGTGCGCCGGGCTGGTAGACGGCAGGCGATAGTAGGAAATGACCCGGTCGCGCAGCGGCCTCTCGATCGCCGGGAACACGTGACGGAGGAAACTCGCTTCTGCCTTGGCACCGTTGAAGAATACATGCGTAATGCCCGGATGGCGCCGGAAGAACGTGTTGAAGTCGTTGGCGACTTCCTGCTCGATGCGCGCGTCCCGGCATGCTTCCGAGGATGAGAATCTTCGAATTTCGAGCGACGACCGGAGCAAAACTGCGGATGCGGGCCTTGCGCAAGGCGATCAGCCCTTTTTCAGGACCTGGCTTTCAATTTCGCCCCTGGCGAGGCGCGTGACGATCTTGTCGCCCGTCGCGACCGAGGCGGCGTCGCGCACGATTTCCATCCTCGCGTTCAGCGTGACGCTGTAGCCGCGCGCGAGGACGGCGTCGTGGCCGAGGCTTTCAAGGCGTGCGCCGGCGACGTCCAGGCGACGGAGGAATTCGTTGAAGTGCTGCGCGGCCGCGCCGGCAAGGCGCATGGCGAGGTGGGCGAGGTGCTGGCGCGAGGCGCGCAGGCGCTCGGCCGGATGGACCAGGCGGCGGGCCAGGGTATCGACGGCCTGCATGGCGTATTCGATCTTCCTCGCGGTCTGCCGTGAAATGCGCAGCGCCGTTTCCGCGATGCGCGCACGCAAGGCTTCGAGCGACGGGCTGACCAGTTCGGCCGCCGCGGTCGGTGTCGGCGCGCGTTCGTCGGCGGCGAAGTCGGCAATGGTGAAGTCGGTCTCGTGGCCGACGCCGGTGACGACCGGGATCGCGGAAGCGCGGATCGCGCGGGCGAGCGCTTCTTCGTTGAACTGCCAGAGGTCCTCGATCGAACCGCCGCCGCGCACCAGCAGCAGGACGTCGCACTCGGCGCGCGCATTGGCGGTGGCGAGCGCCTGCGCGAGCTTGGCCGCGGCGCCTTCGCCCTGCACCGGCGCCGGGTAGACGATCACGGGAATGGACGGATTGCGGCGCCGCAGCGTCGTCAGGACGTCGCGCAGCGCGGCCGCGGCGAGTGAAGTAACCACCCCGATCTGCGCCGGATGCTCCGGAATCGGGCGCTTCGCACTCGCCTCGAAGAGTCCCTCGCGCTCAAGCTTGTCCTTGAGCTTCAGGAAGCGTTCGTAGAGCGGACCCAGCCCGGCGCGGCGCATCCCGTCGACGTTCAGCTGGAAGCGTCCACGCGGCTCGTACAGGGTCACCAGCGCCCGTACCTCGACCCGCAGGCCGTCGGCAGGTTCCCAGTTCAATGCTGCGGCGCGGCTCTTGAACATCACGCAGTCAACCTGGGCGGATTCGTCCTTGATCGTGAAATACAGGTGCCCGGAGGCGGCCGGGCGCAGATTGGAAATCTCGCCCGCGATCCATTGCAGGGGGAACCGCCGCTCGAGCATGTCGCGGGCGCTGCGCAGCAACTGCGAAACGCTCAGGACGGCGGGTCCGCCTGGGGAAAAGTCAAGTTCCATGGCCGTGCCGAGACTACATTAATCCACACGCAAAGCGGCCCGCCTTGCACTTAAGTAAGAAATCCTCGTGGAGGCCGATTCTTATCCATAACACGCTGTTTCAAATGCGAAAATGGCTGATGAAAAATTAATCGCAACCGTGTTGCCACGCATCTCTAGGATGACGCACTCCGTTGTTCAGGGATAATCCACAAACTTATCCACATGTTTTGTGGATATCGGGCGCGAGACGGTCGGTGATGCGGGTGGCGTAGTTGCCGCTCATATGCGGTTTGGCTAAAGTTCGCGCACGCAAATGCATTTACGTTTCAAAGGATAACGCCTTGTTTGCCATCATCCAGGCCGCAGGCTGGCCAATCTGGCCGTTGCTCATCACTTCCATCATCGCGGTGGCCCTGATCATCGAACGCATGATCTCGCTGCGCGAAGCGAAGATCGTTCCCCCAACCTTGCTCTCGGACGTGATCGCGGTGTACGCGCGCCAGGGCATTGACGCCGACGTCCTCGACAAGCTCTCCAAGGATTCCCCCCTTGGCGAGGTGCTGGCGGCCGGCCTGAGGAACGAGAAGAGCCCGCGCCACGTCATGAAAGAGGCGATCGAGGAGGCGGGACGCGCCACGGCGCACAACCTCGAGCGATTCCTCACTACGCTGGGCACCATCGCCACCGCCGCGCCGCTGCTTGGGTTGTTCGGCACCGTGGTGGGCATGATCGAGATTTTCGGCTCGCAGGCGCCGGGCGGCACCAACCCGCAACAGCTCGCGCACGGCATCTCGATCGCTCTCTACAACACCGCGGCCGGCATCGCGATCTCGATCCCCTCGCTGATTTTCTACCGCCACTTCAAGAACAAGGTCGATGGCTTCGTGGTGCTGATGGAACAGGCCGCCTCGAAGATCATAGACATCGTGCATGGCGAGCGCGACGCGGGCCGGGCCAAATAAGCCGGTGAGCCTCCCGCAATGAACTTCCAGCGAGGTCGCTACAAGGAAGAGCCCGAGATCAACCTCGTGCCGCTGATCGACGTCATGATGGTGATCCTGATCTTCCTCATGATCACCACCACCTATTCGAAGTACACCGAGCTGCAGATCAACCTGCCCACGGCCGATGCCGAAAAGCAGCTCGAGCGCCCGGGCGAGGTAAGCGTGCTGGTGAACGCCAAGGGCCAGTACGTGATCAACAAGGCGCCGGTGGAGTACGCGAGCATCGAGCAGCTCTCCGGCGAATTGCGCCGCGCCGGCGCCGGCCTGCGCGAGCCGATCGTCATCATCAGCGCCGACGCCACCGCCACGCACCAGTCGGTGATTCGCGTGATGGAAGCCGCGCGCGTCGCCGGCCTGACGCAGATCACCTTCACCACGCAGTCCGCGAAGTAGTGCGCCACTGGGGCAGCCGCGGCGCCCTCGCCTGGCTGCTGTGGCCGGCCAGCCTGCTGTTCGGG